>NZ_JAJNIF010000015.1:0-39651 GCF_022386595.1 Mammaliicoccus sp. G-M28 | reverse complement strand
AGTGTTAAAAGCAGATTTCAGTAAAATTGCTGATAAGGGTAGTGTTAAAAGCAGATTTCAGTAAAATTGCTGATAAGGGTAGTGTTAAAAGCAGATTTCAGTAAAATTGCTGATAAGGGTAGTGTTAAAAGTAGATTTCAGTAAAATTGCTGATAAGAGATGTGTTAAAAGCAGATTTCAGCAAAATTGCTGATAAGGGTAGTGTTAAAAGCAGATTTCAGCAAAATTGCTGATAAGGGTAGTGTTAAAAGCAGATTTCAGTAAAATTGCTGATAAGAGTAGTGTTAAAAGCAGTTCCCAGCAAAACTGCTGATAAGGAAACTATATAAGCTGGTTTGATTACAAAAGCGAGGTTGAGACATAAATTTGTCTCAGCCTCGTTTTGTGTAATAATGTAAAGAAGATTAATAATTATTGGGGGATTTATCGTGGAGATAAAACAAATGCAATATTTTATAGAAGTTGCAAAGTTCAAGAGTATGACGAAAGCCTCAGAGAATTTATACATTACACAACCTACTATTAGTAATTCAATTAAGTTATTAGAAGAGGAATTAAATGTTGCGTTGTTTGATCGTTCTAAGAGACAAATCGTATTAACGGATGCTGGAAAAGTCTTTTATAAAATTTGTAAGGATTTCTTGAAGATGTATGAGAATATTCCTGTTGAATTGAATAATTTATTAGAAATTGAAGAAGGTCATGTGAGAATTGGTATTCCTACGATTATGAATGTGAATAAGTTTACTAAGCTGATTTCTGAATTCCATCAACTATATCCTAATGTGACGTTTCATATTTTGGAAGATGGTAGTAAAAGAATTGAGGATGAGATTTTAAGGGATGATTTAGATATAGGTATTACGGTGCTACCTACTGATAATAATTTGTTTAATTCGTTCTTCTTTTTCAGTGAAGAGTTGAAAGTTGTAGTTAATAAAAATCATTATATAGCTGATCAAAAGTCTGTGGATCTTAGTGAACTTTCAAACGAGAGTTTCATTCTTTTTAATTCTGATTATTATTTAAATGATCGTATTAAGCAATGTTGTAGAATGTCGGGCTTTATTCCGAATATTATATCTGAGAGTACGCAGTGGACTTTTATTGAGCAGATGATCTTATCTGATTTAGGTATTTGTATTTTACCTTCTAGTATTACAGATTTGCTGAATGAAGACTTGAAAAGTGTCAGCATTAGCAACTTGAATATCGGGTGGGAATTGGCGATTATTTGGAAAAAAGAAGGTTATCAAAACCATATTACAAAGAAATTGCTTGAATTTTTACAAGACAGATTACTTTTAAATGAATGAGTAATGCGTTTACATAGATTATTTTTATAGTTTATATAAAAATTAACGATTTTTATAAATGTATTTAGGGGATTAAGATGTAGTTATACGAGATACAAGGAAGGAAATATATATGATACATTTTAAACACCCCAACGAGAGCAGAGTAGTAAGTACAGACCAAGTACTAGTCAATGATTTGAATAATTATAATACGTTGTTCGGAGGCGTATTAATGAAAAAGTTAGATAACAATGCAACGTTATCAGCTAGAAGACATGCAAGAGTAAAAGAATGCGTAACAGCTTCTACGGATTCTATAGATTTCTTAGTACCAATTAGACAAACAGATTCAGTTTGTATTGAGTCATTCGTGTCATACACAGGGAATAAATCGATGGAAATTTTCTGTAAAGTTATAGCTGAAGATATGTTAACAGGAGAAAGAAAAATTGCGGCAACTGCATTTTTAACATTCGTAGCATTAGATGGTGATAAGAGACCTATAAGAGTTCCAGCTATAGTACCAGAAACGAAAGAAGAATTATTTTTATTTGAATCAGGAAGTAAACGTGCAAACATGAGAAGACAAAGAAGAGAGCATAGCCAAGAATTAACAAAAATAATAGGTTTAGAAAAACCTTGGGAAAGAATTAAAGAAGGGAGTTACTAATTATGTTTGCAAGTACAAATGAAATTTATAAAGTTCAAAATGACATTGTATCATTAGAAAAGAACTATCCTCGATTCTTTGAAAACTTAGAGCATGTTGTCAGTTTAACGAGACAATTACAAATCCACTATCAATATTTAGGTGAATTGATAAATGGTATTGATAAAATTGAATCACGACCACCGTTTATTAAAGATTCAGTATTACAAATTTATACTGACGAAGTTAAAAAAATTACTGAAGATGAAAATATTGATATTTTGATGAATATCTTTAAACATCATCAAGATGTAAAATACGCTCAAATATTCTTATTAATATTAGGTGCTAAACCTAGACTTGTCTTTGAGAACACAATTATAAAATAATAAAACCTGGAGCTTTTTATAATATCGTCATATTGTAAAAAGCTCATTTAATTTATAAAGAGGTCAATATTTCCTGGGCTATAACCTATGAATTATAAGAGGGAAAATATTAATAAAGTAGAAAAAAACATAGCTATATTAAGAGTAGTTCAGATACAGCAGATCATATTGAAAAAGTTGTAGAAGAAGGTGGAGGCATAGAATTCACTAAACCAAAAGTAACAAAGTATGATAAAAAAGGTGACACAATCACAATAGAGATTGAAAAGAAAGACAATGATGGCAAAAGTATCAAATCTAAATATGACTTAGATTATGATTCAACATTTTCAGACTTTAAAATTAAAGATTATACTGATATTTAATTCACCTATGTTATTCATCAGTATGAGTTGATTTGAAATATCCAAAAGCGAAATTACTCACCTGAAAAGGTGTCGCTAAAATTTGAGTGTGATAATCCAATGTACTTTCATGGTAAAAATCTCAACTTTCCTCCTTCTCAAATAAGTTTACTTTTTTAAATTAAGAGGAATATATTAAATGTATTATAATTTGAGAAGGGGTTTTTTTAATTGATTAAAAGTTTAGATGAAATTAAAGTCCCAGATAGTAAAATTATTCAAGATGCACAAGAGATTGTAAGAGAATATGGAAATGAATTAATTTGGAATCACTCTAATAAAGTTTATTTATTTGGAGAAACAAAAGGAATCCAAGATCAACTAAAATAGGATGAAGAATTGCTCTATATCACAGCGTTATTTCACGATTTAGGCTTAACTGAAACTTATGGCAGCGATGATTTAAGATTTGAAGTTGATGGAGCAAATGCTGTTAGACAATTTTTACAAAATTATAATTATGATAAAAGTGATTTGCAATTAGCATGGGATTCTATAGCTTTACACACGACTTTAGGTATTGCAGAACATAAGGAAAATAATGTTGCTCTACTATATCATGGTGTTGGTATGGATGTTATGGGCGATAATTGGAATCAATATTCTGATCAATTACGTAAAGCAGTCGCTACAAAATTCCCTAGAGGGAATTTTAAACATGATGTAATACAAGCATTTTACGATGGTTTCAAACATAAACCAGAAACGACATTTGGCAATATCAAATCAGACGTTATAAAGTATTTTGAACCAGAATACCCACAAAATAACTTCTGTTCATGTATATTACGTTCAAAATGGGATAGCTAATAATGTATTATTTATTTACTTATTAATTGCTTTGTACTAAAAATCATAAACAAAAAATCACTCAATCTTCCAGATTGGGTGACTTTTTTGATAAAGGGATTTGTGTCCCAAAGTATTTTAGAATTTATTTTATTTGACTCTTAGTTATTACGACTTAATTTATAAGTAATAGATCCTTGAAATATAATTAATATATGTTACATTATTAAATAAAATAGTTGCATTTGCAACAAAAATAAAAGGGGTCAGACAATGAAAGACATATTAAGAGATATAGGTATTATTTCTAGATCATTAGACTCTATAAGCAACATAGAATTCAAAGAAATCAGTCTTACAAAAGGCCAATTCGTATATTTAGTCAGAATCTGTGAAAATCCAGGTATCATACAAGAAAAATTGGCTGAAATGTTGAGGATTGACCGCACTACAGCATCAAGAGCAATAAATAAACTTGAAAAAAACGAATTAATTTTCAAAAAAAATCACCATCAAAGTAAAAAGAGTAAAATGTTATTCCCGACTAAAAAAGGTGAAGAACTTTATCCGTTTATAATAAGGGAAAACAATCACTCTAATTCAGTAGCATTAAAAGGTTTTACTGAAGAAGAAATTAATGATCTAACGAGAGCTTTAGACCGAGTGAAAAACAATATGTCTGAGGATTGGTTAAGCGTTAAAAAAGGTAACAAAAGACAATATTAAAGGATGGTGAAAAAATGATAAGAGAATGTGTCATAGAAGATTTAGAACAATTGCAAAGTATATCATACCAAACATTTGATGAAACATTTAGAGAACAAAATAAAAAAGAGAACATTGACAATTATTTACTACACACTTTCACTAAAGAAAGATTATTAAAAGAATTTCAAAATTCAAATTCATTTTTTTATTTTATATTTTATCAAAAATCATTAGCAGGATACTTAAAATTAAATATTCAAGACGCTCAAACGGAATTTATTGAAGGAAATAATTTAGAAATTGAACGTATTTATGTTCTAAACCAATTTCAAAAACTTGGATTAGGTAAGCAACTATATGATAAATCAATTGAGGTAGCTAAAGAATTATCATGCGATCATATTTGGCTAGGTGTATGGGAGAAGAACTATAATGCTATTGCATTCTATGAAAAATTTAAATTTGAAAAAATAGATGAACATGCTTTTTATATGGGGGATGAAAAACAAATAGACTATATCATGATTAAACATTTATAAGGGGGCTTTATTATGTATATTCCAAAACATTATAAAGAAAATGATATTCAAGAAATCAAATCATTTATGCTAGAACATCAATTTGTAACGATCATAACAAACGATGGGGATAAACCTATAGCGACGCATGTACCAATTAATATTCATGAAAAAAACGGAGAGATATATGTTACTGGTCATTTAGCTAAGAATAACGATCAATGGAGATTATTAAATAAAGCATCAAATGTTTTAATTATATTTCAAGGACCTCATGCATATATTTCGTCTACTTGGTATGAAAAAGAAGATGTTCCAACATGGAATTATCAAAGTGTTCATGTATATGGGGATAGTAGACTTTTAAGTGAAAGCGAACTTATTGAAGATTTAACCTATTTGTTGAATAAATATGAAGGACATAGAGACAACGGAGCAACTTGGGACAATATGTCTGAAAACACACGTAAACAAATCAATGGAATTATAGGATTTGAAATTGAAGTTAAAGAAATACAAGCTGCATATAAATTAAGTCAAACACGTACCGAACAAGACAAAAATAATATAATAAGTAAACTCAAAGAATCTGGGGACCATTTAGATATTGCAATAGCAAAAATAATGAATCGAGAATAACAGTATAAGTTTTAAAGTAAAAAATGCTAATAAAAAAAGAATCAAGATTGAACACTTTTAAATAAAGCTGGACGATTATTATAGTATGTACTTTGCAGTTTTCTCTACTATGATGTTATAATCTCTTTAACAAGAGTTTCGTGCATATATGCACTAATCCCCTCACTATTGCGAGTAGTGAGGGGATTTTTGTGTTGGCTAGTCGCCTATTTTACTTATCATCTCGATTGCGTAGCCAATGCGCAAATAGAGTGACAATACAACCACCGATGACTGTGGTCATGATGTGAACAAGAGTTTCGAATATAAGCATGCACTGAATAAATTACGAGAATATGTTAAACAAATTTAACTAGGTGATCCTTTTTGCATTTTTCTAAACTATGATGTTATAATATGTTTAACAAAAAGCAGTTCCATTGGAACACCGAACCCCCAACCTACTGGAATAGGTTGGGGGTTCTTTTTGATGGGCTATGTCACCTTATTATTTATTGCGGCTGTTTAGCCAAAACGTAAAACCCGCAATTATGTATCCTGAAACAACAGGTGCAATTATACTAACAAAAAGTAGTTCCACTGGCTACACCTCCTTCCGCCGAAAATACCGCCGGAAGTTAAGGCGACTTCATTATTATATCATCTGTAAATGCACTTTTGATAAGATAAATTTGGTCATTTTATAAATCAATAATGACTAAAGGATTGTTTTTAATTTTTCGATTTCTGGTTCATCTAATTCGTGGCCACCGTCTAAAAGCTCAAATTGAACTTCTTTAAATAATGGTCTAAGTTCATCGGCTAGTGCCTTAATTTTACCTGGTACAGTTAAATAATCGTTTGAACCACTTGTTATGATAATAGATGTATGTTCATATCTTTCAGTGATTTTATATTCTAAATTAGATGGATGAAGTAATAAGGCACGGTCAATATTTGTAATGCCTTGTTCAAGTAGACCAATGATGAAATTTGCACCATTTGAATAACCAAAGAATATAATATGTTGATAGTTATGTTCTTTAATAAATGAATGCCAAAATTCTACAAAGTCTTCAGTATGTTTGCTAAAATCATTTCGATCTAAAGCATTATGATTTAATGGTGCGAAAAATCGTCTTTCTGTTCCTTCTCCAACATTGCCTTGCAGACTTAATATGTTAGCTTCAGGGAATAACGCACCTGAAAACGGTAGAAGTTGGTATTGATTGCCCCCGGTACCATGAAAAAGTACAATTAAAGTATCAGAGTTTGGGTTTTCTTGTAAGAAATATTCCATTCTATCTCCTCCATAAATTTGAAAGGGCTGTTGTTAATGAATCATGATTCAATTATACACCATGTATCTATTATTAATCACGATGCAGAACAATCATTTAACTTCTACCGTAATATACTAGGTCTGAATTTACTAATGAAGACTGTTAATCAAGAGAACTATGAAATGTATCATATTTTCTTTGCAGATAAATATGGGCGACCTGGAACTGAAGTGACATTGTTTGAAATGAAAGAAGGTAAAGAAAATCAATTCGGAGCTAATGCATTTGATCGATTGTTATTTAAAGTACCATCAGTAGAGTCATTACAATATTGGGAACAGCGATTTGATCAGTTTGAAGTTTGTCACTACGGTATTGAAAGTTATACTGACCGCAGTCTAATTCGATTTGAAGGACCAGATCAAACACCGCTTGGCTTAATCGTAATAGCTGATCATGAAGACATTAGCTTATTCAACAGAGATGAAAATAGTGTTGTGCCCTTTGAACATCAAATATTAGCCTTAGATTCCGTACACGCTAGAGTGAGATATCCAGAAGCAAGTAAACAACACTTCCAAGATTTATTCAATTGGAAGACATATGGTCAAACAGCATTCTTTGATACAGGTTTGACTGTAAATATACTGCATAACAACAATAGTGAAATGTACCATGAAGTACATTTGATTTACGACACATTTAATCCATTAGAAGAACAAGGATTTGGAGCTATACATCACGTAGCAATATCAGCAGAAGCGGAAAGTACATTAGATGATATCGCAGTATCATTAGATAAATTAAATATGATACACTCACCTATAAAAAATAGAGGCTTCTTTAAATCCATATATTATCAAGACCCTAATCAGCTCTTATTCGAAGTAGCGACGTTAAAGCTCAATATGGAAGCAATAACATTTGAAGAAAAGCAATTTCAAGACATCCCGCTATACTTACCAGAACACTTAGAATCGAAACGAACATTTATCGAAAGACAATTACAAAAAGGAAATACGGGGCTATAATAGAGTGTTGAAAAATAATGATTTTAGTCTGTATAATTAATAATATAAACTAATATTTTGTTACGAGGTGATGTTAATGAACACAATTACAGAAAATATAAAGTTAAGACCAAAGCAATTTATATTTTCATTCATAATACCTTGTCTAATAGTTTGGATAGCATTATTAATTTTAAAGTCTGATATCGTACAAATAATTTTATTTGGTGTTGTGATGGTCTTATTAAATTTTATTCACTTTAATGTATTTGTTACAAGGGAAGTACTAAATGAAAAGTTAAATAGCCATATTCGCAAGAAAAATATCTCTAAAGAAAAATTATACGAAATAACTGGTTTAACAAAATATGAAGTAACTGAAAATGAAAATACTTATGAGTTTTTTGTTTCGTCATCTAGAAAGAAAAAATATTTAAAAATTCTTGGAAATTATAATAATTAGAAGGATGTAAAATGAGAACTTTAAGAAGAGCATTAATAGAAAATTATCAATATAATCCAATAAGATATATTTTGGAAATTATAGGGATATTCATTATTTGCATCTTATATTATTTAATTGCAAAGGGTATGTATTTAGAAATTGCAGCTGTACCTTTGTTTATATTTCATTTTATTATGATGAACTTAAGAATTCGAAAAGATTTTTATAACCAAAGAATTACAGATTTATTAGAAGAAAAGCAAGTTGACATCGAAACATTACAGGATAAGATGCAAATATCTAAATACGAATTTCGGTATAAAAAAGGGAAATATGAATTCTATGTTTCCAATAAACAAAAGAAAAAATATATTAGTTTATTGGAATCACTTTAATATTAAAGAAGCTGACAGCTAAGGACTGTCAGCTTCTTTTTAGTTGAGCCTTGATATAACAACGTTGCAAAAAATATTTTGCAATTATAATTTTAGTTTTTTGGTGCAATGTAAACTTTGTTTGGTACACTATTTTTAAGTCTTTTACTAAATTGATAACAAGGAGTCATCGAAATGAACTTAAGTAAGCAAATTATTCATTTAAGAAAAGAGTTTAATTTATCTCAAGAAGATTTAGCAGAAAAAGTATTTGTGAGCAGACAATCTATTTCCAATTGGGAAAGAGGTAAGAGTTATCCTGATATAGAATCTTTGTTGCTGCTAAGTAATATTTTCGATGTTTCCTTAGATCATTTAGTTAAAGGAGACGTAAATATGATGAAGAATGAAATTAATAGAAAAGAACTTGATAAGTGGACTTGGCTGATGTTGTTATATTTACTGTTGGCACTTATTACCGTAATGCCGATTGTTAAATTTATAGGTATGTATGGGGTGGTTATACCTTTTATATTGTGGTTAATCAGTATGTTTTATGGTTTTAAGATTGATAGATTTAAAGCAAAACATAACATTAAAACTTTTAGCCAGATTTTGGATCATATGGAAGGTAAAGATGTTAAAACAATAAGAGAAAGAACTAAGAAAGTTAAAAGTAAAGATAGGATTATGGCAATTATGATACCGTTTATATTTGCGGGTGTAGCTTTTCTTATTGTTTATATTAGTATAAAAATATGGAGATTATAAAATAATGAAGAGTTTTGGACATAAATCTTAACTTAAAATAAATAAGCATATCACTTAACTGCTTTTTTAAAGTTTACAGTGATATGCTTATTTTTTTATAGTTTCTCTTACGGACAATACTCAGAATTATGTCCCTTAGCGCTACTCTTACGGACAATACTCAGAATTATGTCCCTAACACTACTTCTTACGGACATTACTCGTAATTATGTCCCTAACAACACCTCTTACGGACAATACTCAGAATTATGTCCCTAACGACCCTTCTTACGGACAATACTCAGAATTGTGTCCCTTAGCAGCACTCTTACGGACATTACTCGTAATTATGTCCCTAACGCCCCTTCTTACGGACATTACTCGTAATTATGTCCCTAACACTTCATTGGGTTTTATTATTCATTTCGGTAAACTAATTTTACTAATTTTAGCTCATTATTCGTCAATTTTTAATGAACTTTCAATTTCTTTAGTTTTTGATTCGAAATCAAAGTCTGATTTTGATAGTGGTTGTCCGGTTTCTGCTAATTTTTTAACGCTTTGTATCTGGAAATACCATCCTGTAAAGTCATTGGCTATGGTTTGGAATGTGTAAGGTAATGATTCTTTGAATGTTAGAGTTGTAGTGTCTCCGTTTTCTTCTAGTGTGAAGTCTACATGTCCTTGATCCCAATTATATGCTATGCGGCTGTCTGATTCGTAGTTCGTAATATCAAAATACTCATATTGGTTGTTTCCTAAATCGAAAGCTAAACGACTGCCTTCTTTTTCTTCTTCAAATGATAGTTCTGGAAACCATTGTTGTATTCCTGTGGTTGTACCTAATAGCTTGAAGATATGTGATTTATGTGAATGGATATTAGTTGTTATTGTTTGATGAGCATGTGTTTCGTCTGTTTGATAGTTTACGTTCATACGTATTGCCTCCTTAAAATTTATAGAGTATAGAATCCTCTATTGTTTAGAAATTTCTTGAATGTACTCATAAACTTCTCTTTTTTTCTTTTTGTTTAATGATCTTAGGAGTTGAATGGATTCATTTATTATTTGAGAATCTTCTTCGTCTTCATACGCTTCTGGAACGTTTACCCATCCCATAATATATGCTGGTGTAGTAGAGAGTGCGATAGCTAATTTTTCAACTACTGTTGGTGTCAATTTGGCCGTTTGCCCGGTTTCATATCTGGAAATAGTTGATTGATTTACGTTCATAAGTTTGGCTAATTTATACGTGCTAAATCCAAGTTCTTCTCTTCTTTGTTTGATACGATATCCTGTTTGATTCAATGCATTCACCTCAATTGCTTTAGCTCATAATATATTAATTCTATTATATATGATTTGAGTTGTGATTTGTAATTAAGTGATACGAATTATACTTTGTTGACCTAAAATTATGTATTTGCTATAATTCGAATTAATCTAATAAAAGCTTTCTAGGGTTCCGTAACAAAAATGTTAGCCTGGACCGAGAGAAAGCCACGAGTATGTACTTGTGACACGGAAGGATAAAAGCCTGGGAGACTTATTTAATAAGTTTCCTAGGCTTTTTTATTTAAGGAGGAAGTAATAATGAATTGGTTAAAAATTATGGTTGGTGCAGTTTTTGAAGTAGGTTGGGTAGTTGGTCTTACACATGCTACTAATACGTTTGAATGGTGTTTAACGGTAATAGCAATTGTAGTAAGTTTTTATTTGTTAATTAATGCGTCTAAACAATTACCTGTTGGGACTTCTTATGCAGTTTATGTAGGACTAGGTGCAACAGGCGTTACAATTGCAGATTTCGCATTCTTTGGTGAACCTTTAGTTGTAGGTAAAGTGATATTAATCGTGACATTAATTATTGGTGTGGTTGGATTGAAACTTGTAACAAATGATGAGGAGGTAGCATAAAATGGCATGGATAGTGTTAGTAATGGCAGGACTTTTTGAAATGCTAGGTGTCTTATTTATAAATATATATGCAAAACGTAATAATATTTCATCTTTATTAGGATTAGTATTATTCTTCTCATTGAGTTTTGTTTGTTTATCAATAGCAATGCATACAATACCGATGAGCACGAGTTATGCAGTATGGACAGGTATTGGAGCAGTCGGTGGAGCTTTATTAGGAATTATTTATTATGGTGAATCTAAAGATTTAAAGAGAATGTTTTTTATTGGTCTTATATTAGCAAGTACAATAGGGTTAAAATTAATTAGTTAAATTAGGCTTAATCTTTTTTATAAATCATAATTGATTTCCATCCATTCAGGCGCTTCTTCAAATCCAAGTTTTTTATAGACGGGTTTGCCTAATGTTGAAGCAGCTAAGAAAACTTTCTTAATGTTTCTAGATTCTACATTTTTAATGAGTGCTTTAATGATTGTTTGTGCCATACCACGACCTCTATAATCAGGATGAGTATAAATATTTGTAACATAAGCTCTTTCGCCAGATGGATTAGTAAATGATGGAGGGAATGGATAATAAACAATTGCTCCGCTAGCGATGATTGTGTCGTTTTCAACTCCAAGCAATTGATATAGAGATTTATCAGTTAATGCATCAGTAAAAAAGCGTTCTAAATCGTGATCAATATTAGGTGTTGGATTGGATCCTTCATCTATTAATTGAGCTTTTCTTAATTCTACTAATTGATTTAAATCAGAAATTGTCGCTTGTCTAATAATCATAATATTGCTCCTTTGCTTTGAAATCGTGACAATTATTTTTTGAACGGTTTATATTAATATATTATGTTTAATTGCCATGGTAAAAGCAAATTTTAGTAATGGCTATAAGACTATCATTTGAATAAATTTCTTAAAAGAGAAGTGAAAATCTTCTCTTTTTATTTTGACTTATATACAAAATAAATGTATGATTATGAATATTAATACGAATTTAAGTATATTTATTATAAAAGGTGGGTACTAAAATGAATCAGTTTATTGAACTAACAGAAAAGTATAGCCCGAATAATTATAGTCCTTTAAATATTGTTTTGACTGAAGGACAAGGCGCACACGTTAAAGACTCTGATGGAAATACATATATAGATTGTGTATCTGGTTTTTCTGTACTTAACCAAGGTCATAGTCATCCTAAAATCATACAAGCATTTCTTGATCAAAGCCAAAAAATTACGATGACTTCTAGAGCATTGTATAGTGATAATTTAGGTGTTTGGGAAGAGAAAATTTGTAAATTAGCGAACAAAAATAAAGTTTTACCGATGAATACTGGTACAGAAGCAGTAGAAACAGCAATTAAAGTCGCTACAAAATGGGGACAAGATGTTAAAGGTATTAACGCAGATGATGCAGAGATTATAGCAATGGAAGGCAATTTCCACGGTAGAACGATTGGTTCATTATCTCTGTCATCAAATGAAAGTTATAAAAAAGGATTTGGTGTATTAGCAGGTAATATTAAATACAGTGAATTTGGAAATATAGAACAAATAGAGTCACTCATTACTCCTCAAACAACTGCAATCATTTTGGAGCCCATTCAAGGTGAAGGTGGCGTAAATATACCACCTAAAAATTTCATTAAAGATGTTAAAGCATTATGTGAACAACACAATGTATTACTCATTGCAGATGAAATTCAAGTTGGATTAGGTAGAACCGGTAAAATGTTTGCAATGGAATGGGAAGAAGTAGAGCCAGATATGTATTTATTAGGTAAAGCTTTAGGTGGTGGATTATATCCTATTTCTGCTGTTGTAGCTAACGATGATGTTATGCAAGTACTTACACCAGGGACACATGGTTCGACGTTTGGAGGTAATCCATTAGCATGTGCGGTATCGATTGCATCTTTAGATGTACTTATAGATGAATCTCTGCCAGAACGTTCAGAACAACTAGGCAAAAAATTATTAAGCGGATTACAAAATATAGACAGTTCAATTATAAAAGAAGTGAGAGGACGTGGGTTGTTTATCGGTATTGAATTAAATGAGAATGCACAATCAATTGTATCAAGTATCAATGAGCAAGGCGTTTTGTGTAAAGAAACTCAAGGTAACATTATACGTTTAGCGCCACCTCTTGTAATTGAGGAAGATGATATCAATACAATTATTAGTGTGATCACTCAAACAATAGAGGAAAAAGCGAAACAAACAAATTAACTAAATATCAATTGTAATTAGAGGCTAGGACAAATGAATTGTCTTAGCCTCTAATCATTTTTTCTGAGGTGCTACGATGAACGCTTCTTTTATGTTAAAATTTCCTGGGTATATATAAATCAAAGGCAAATTACATCATTTAAAGAAGGGAAGGATAACATGAAAATAGCAATAGTAGGGTCTGGTAATGGTGCAGTTACAGCTGCTTTAGATATGATTTCAAAAGGACATGAGGTGAAATTATATTGCCGAAATCAATCTATCCATAAATTCGATAAAGCAATTGAAAGAGGAGGGTTTGATTTTAATAATGAAGGTGAAAAGAACTTCGTAAAATTCACAGATGTCAGTGATGATATGGAATATGTATTGAAAGATGCAGAAGTTATTCAAATGATTATCCCTTCATCATTCATCGAACACTACGCTAAAACGATGGCGCCATTTATAACAGAAAAACAGCTTATTCTATTTAATATAGCTGCAGCAATGGGTTCTATACGATTCATCAATGTTTTGGAACATAAACATATTGATGTGATGCCAAAATTTGCAGAGTTGAATACATTAACTTATGGGACACGAGTCGATTACGATAAAGCAGAAGTAAACTTATCACTTAATGTTAAGAAGGTACACTATTCAACATATGATAAAAGCTATTTAACAGAAAGCTTTAAGCTTATTAAAAAAATCTATCCTTACGTCGTTAAAGAAGAAAGTCTATGGAAGACTAACTTAGAAAATGGTAATCCAGAAGTACATCCTGGTCCGACACTTTTAAACGTAGGGAGAATAGATTATGCAGATAGTTTCTCATTATATAAAGAAGGGATCACACCACATACAGTTAAACTATTACATGCTGTAGAATTAGAAAGACTTTCATTAGGTAGAAAGTTAGGGTTCGAGTTAAATACAGCAAAAGGCGCTCGTATAGAACGAGGCTACTTATCAAAAGATGATGAAGAAAAACCACTTAATAAATTATTCAATACAAGTCTAGTATTTTCACAAATTAATGGTCCAAACGAAGTAGAGAATAGATATTTAACAGAGGACATTGCATTTGGTTTAGTACTTTGGTCAAGTCTAGGTAAAGTAATAGGTGTACCAACACCAAATATAGATGCCATCATTGTAATAGCATCAACCATTTTAGAAAGAGATTTCTTCACAGAAGGGCTAACAGTAGAAGAATTAGGATTAGAAAAATTAGGACTAGAATAGCACAATTAAGCCTGGGAGCTCTTTCCCAGGCTTAATTTATTACTTTCATACGACTATTAATTAACGACATTCTTAAATAATGAATTACTAATGACAACTGCTATTAGTGTGAGCACGAGTGATAATAAACCAATACCTAACCAGTCAAATTTCACGAAAATATGTCCACCAAGTATGGTCAATAAGCTAGATCCAACATAATAACCTAATAAATATAATGTTGATGCATGTGATTTACTGGAGTCTGTAAGTGTCGCGATATAACTACTTTGTATAGAATGTGCACCGAAGAAGCCAAATGTCATAGCTGCTAATCCAATAATATCTATAGGTAAGTACGTGATAAAAGTGAGTGCTATTCCTATAATCATAATAGTTATCGCTAATCTATATGCTTTTTTTATACCAAGTTTAGTGCTGAGTTTTCCAAAGTTGATCGAGCTATATGTACCAATTAAATATAGAATGAATATAAATGCAATGGTAGATTCACTTAATGAAAAAGGGGCTCTTTCAAAGCGAACGGTAATATAGCTGTATACTGTTACGAAAGTACCCATTAATAAAAATGCTAACGACATTGATTTTAAAACTGCAGGTACGCTCAATAATTGACTGTATTTAATTAAATGTTGCTTAGGTGACACCCAATTTGGCGTTTGGACAGTTGAAGCGGGTAGTAATATCACCATGAATATCGCAAGAATTAAATTGATTATACTAAGTGACGCAATGGCAATTTGCCAATTCGCTAAGTCTGTTAAAATGCCTACTACAACACGACCAGACATACCACCAAAAGTCGTACCAGCTACATATAATCCCATGACTTTACGCACACGATCTTTATGTACTTCATCCGCTATGTACGCCATAGCAATTGAAGGAACACCACTTAAGGCTAGACCCATAAGACCACGAATAACGAGGAACAAATAGAAGTTTGTAACGAATACACTAGCTATAGATAGTAAGCTTACTAATAAAACAGAAATAGACATCATACGTTTCTTTTCAATGTTATTGAGCATTGGTACGATTATTAAACCGAGTCCAAGCATAAACGTAGAAACAGACAATGTTAAACTAACATCAGATAACGGAACATTGAAATAGTGACTAAGACCGTTAAATATAGGCTGTGTAACATATAGGCTAGAAAAAATAATAAACCCTGCTAATAATAATGAAATAGATCGCTTCTTCTGTTCACTCGTCATATCTTATCTCTCCTCATGAACTTTATCATAACGCTAAAAATTTAATATTTCGAAAAATATGCATAACAAGACACCAGTCATAGTGACTTCTCTATGACTGGTGTCTATATTGTCGTCTGTGAGTTTAATTTTTGTAATGATTATTCTTTAGCGGATATAATGTAGTTAAATATATAGGAGGTACTGCTATGGTAGAAATTTTAGGTCATCATCATATTTCAATGTTAACGAAAGATGCTAAGTTAAATAAAGATTTTTATGTGAATAAATTAGGTTTGCGTATGTATTTAAAGTCAGTGAATCAAGATGATCCTTCGATGTATCATTTGTTCTATGGTGATGAGGTTGGAACACCTGGTACTTCTTTAACATTTTTTGAAATTAAACCTATGGGTCAAACGTATAAAGGTACAAATTCAATTTCAAGAATTGGCCTGTTAGTTCCAAATGAAGAAAGTTTGAGTTATTGGAAGAGTCGTTTTGAAGAATTAGGTGTTGATCATGATGTTATCGGTATATATAACGGTATGATGGCATTACATTTTAGAGATCATGAAGGTTTGGAAATGGTGTTATTACCTAATGATGATCGCAAAGTTCCAAAAGCTTGGCAAAATAATAGATATACGGATGTACCGAAAGAACATCAAATTATGGGCATGGGACCTGTTGAATTTAAAATTGAAGACGTTTCTGAAATGAAGAACTTTTTAGAAAATGATTTAAATTTTGAATTAGTAGATTCTGAAAGTGAATTATTATATTCGATTGATTTAGATGGATTATATAGTGATATCGTATTAAAAGAAGAAAAAGGTAAGAGAGAAAGACCTGGTAAAGGTAGTGTCCATCACCTCGCTTTATCAGTAGCTGATGAAGATGAGTTAAATAAAGTGAAAGAATTGTTAGATGAAAAAGAAGTTGTGCATTCTGGAATTGTAGATAGAGACTTCTTTAAGAGTTTATATTATAGACATTCACATATATTAATTGAATTTGCTACAGAAGGACCAGGCTTACCTTATAATGATGTTGAACAACTAGGTCAACAATTAGACTTACCAAGTTTCCTTGAACCAAGAAGAGCAGAAATTGAAGATAATTTAGATCCTATTTAAAAATAGAAAAACTGTCACCAAATTTTGAATTTTGGTGACAGTTTTTTTATTACTATAAATCCTGATTACTGTCTTTGTAGTCTCTTTATTAATTGCACGGTAATAAATGATGTTATCGGTATCGCGATACTGACAGCTATTCCACCTAACAGTATTGTGATGATTTCTGCTGCAAATATTTTAGCATTGATGATTTCACCGAATGTGTAATTCAATTTACCAAACCAGAAAAATAATGTAATTTGTCCACCGATAAATGCAAAGTAAATTGTATTAGTTGTTGTTGAAAGGATATCTCTGCCAATTGTTAATCCTGACCTAAATAGTTGATCAAGTGAAATTTTAGGATGTGCATCATACAGTTCATACATGGGTGAACTAATGGATATGGTTAAATCAATAACTGCGGCTATTACAGCTAATACTATTGTGAACACCATAAGTTGTGCATAGTTTATGCCGACGTTCATTGAGAATATATAAGTTTCGTCTTGTTCTTCTTCTGTAAATCCTTGCAACATTGAAATATCAACAATGAAATAGATTAATCCTATTAATATAAGTGTAGATAGTATTGTTGCAAAGAATGCTGCTATCGTCTTTGTATTATATTCATTGATATAAAATAAATTAATACATGCTATAACTAAGCAGAAAATAAATAACACGATGAATATTGGTACTTTATAAATGATTAATAGTAAAGCGATAAATAACGTAATTAAGTTTAAAAATAATGTTATAAATGATCGGAATCCTGTTTTCCCACCTACTATAATCATAAGTAGAAGTAAGATGATAGCTAAGATGAATGTTGTCATCGGTTAGCCTCCTCTCTCTGTAAAAATAACATCGCAACAAATATTGTTATAGGTATCGTAATAACAATCCCTATCCCACCCATGAGTGCTCTCGTTATTTCTAAGGACCAGTTCATTGAGAGAGTATAAGTTATCGTGTTGCTATTTTTGAAATAGAGAATAACCATTGGAATACTTCCTGATAAGTAGGCAAAGAATAATATGTTCGTCATTGTACCCATAATATCTTTGCCAATATTGATGCCAGACTGCCTTAATTGTTTAAGGGGGATGTTAGGATGTTGCTTTTTAATTTCATATAAAGAACTCGTTAAAGTAATCGCAACATCCATTACAGCACCAAGTGACCCGATTAATACCGATGCTAGAAAGATTTGTGTCGGTTGTATCGTCAAAAAGCTCATCGTTTCATATTTAATGCCATCACTATTTGTTAACATCATTATTAATTGGGCTATTCCAATACTTAAAAATGTGCCGAATAGCGTTGAAATGATTGCAACGAAAGTTCTTCGTTTAAGGCCACTAACAAGCAATAATGAAACGACCGTTGAAAAGATAACGGTTATGGTCATCAATATAAAGAAGTGATGATTATTATGTTTCATAAAATAATCGATCATAAATAATAGTACGGTAACGTTGATGACAAGTGAAATAATCGAATATAAACCAGATTTTCTACCGACTAATAGTAATGTTAATAGAAACAAACCAGTCATGAGTGTTACAGATCCATCTCTTTTTAACCCTTTAATAATTGCCGTATCTTCTTTACCTTTATAAGATAGTAGAACTTGGTCTTTTTTATGATATTTTTCAGAATCAGTTAAAGAATTTGTGTATTTATGGGAGATTTCAATTTTATCTCCTTTATGTTTCCCATTCATTATTTTTAAATGAATTTTTTCTTTATGTAGCGTATCTTTATTTTTGTTTTGATCAATAGTCTGTTCAGCAGTCTTGTTTGTAATGTTCGTAATTTGTCCAACAGGTGTCTTATAAAAATGTGCATTGTTTTGTGTGAATATATAAGCACCAATTATTAAAAGTATGAAGACGACAATTGTTATGTTAAATGGCTTTTTAAATTGTGATTTGAGTTGTGGATTCATGTAATTACACCATCGTTTTTCATTTGATTTGAATATACTTTCTTCTATATTAATACATTAATTATTTCCATGTGTCTTTGCAAGGTATAGAATCACGCTTTCTTGCTTTTGATATATATGGATGTCCAGCTACTGTAAATCGTAAAGGTTTATCTGTCCATTCCCCTTTATTTGGCACACCGATTCTAGCAGATAGGTCGACACTTTTAGGAAATTTACGATTAGTAGTATCTATTTTAAGACGTCCAGCATTAAGTTTAGTACCATCTAATGATTTAGAAATGTTCATAGCTTGTGTGAACTTTCCAGGACCATTTGTTAATTCAATACTTGTTCTACCATTACGATTGATTTCCATTTGTTCAATTCCGTATTCAGGTTCAATAGCTCTTATTAAGACACCTTGAGGTTCTCCTTCAACTTGTGTCACGAAGTTAATGAGCAGTTGTTTATGCATGGAGTGGGCATAAATTGTGCCACCTTCACGATAAAGTGATTGTACACTTTTAGTATGCTTTCCGTTAAAAGAGTGTGCAGCTTGGTCGTGTTTACCAATATATGCTTCTGTTTCAACAATATAACCTGTATAAGTGATATCTTTAGTTTCATGAATTATTCTAACGCCAAGTAAGTCAGTAGCAATTTCTTCTGTCGATCTATTGATAAAGTCCATTTTAAGATTATGCCTCCTTAATGATAAGTTGCTTGTCTTTGTAATAATGAACGTGTGTGTTCTATGAAAGTTTTTAATTGGTTATTTTGATTGTTCTCTAAATATACAACGTTGATTGTTCTTTTTAATTCTGTATGTGTTAAAGCAATCTTAGTGAGATGTTCATTCTCTATTCCATTACTTAAATAGTCAGGAATGATAAGCACACCTTTTTCAGATAGTAATGTTTGTCGTAATAATGCGAAATTCGAAATTGGATATGCTTTCTGTGATGCATGCTTACGTATTAATTGTGCTATTTGGTCGGGCAATGTGTTGAAATGATAAATGTATTGATTGCTTAATTGTGATAATGGCGGTTTAGGATTCATAGATAAATCGTTGTTGTTGTGCACATATAGATTGTATGTTTCTTCGAATAATGTATGTTTAATGGTGTTTTTATTGTTTAATAGTTTCGGTGTTAATTCACATAATGCGACATCTATTTGATGTGAAAGTAAGGCTTCTTCAATTTCTGTAGGTGTCATCATCATTGGTCTAATTTCTAAATTGAAGTCGCGTTCATAAGATTTAATGATCGCTGGTAATGCTTGCGAAACATAACTTTCTGTATAAGCGAGTTTAATAGAACGTTTGTCCGTTTGTTCTTGATGTATGAAAAGCTCTTTCGTTTCGTCAATCAAACTTAAAATTTGATTCGCTTGTGAAAGAAGGAGTTCGCCACTGTCTGTTAGTTTAACATTTCTACCTTCTCTTAAAAATAACGTTGTGTTAAGTTCTTTTTCTAAATTAGCTATTTGTCTACTCACAGCAGATTGTGCGATTTCTAATTCTAATGCAGCTTCTGAAATATGCTCTCTGATTGCAACTTCTCTAAAGTAAATTAATTGTTTTATCTCCATCTTTAACACCTCGCTTTTATTTTATCTAATTTTTAGATATATTTCATCTATTTTATATATTGTTAAGATGAGTCTTTATAAAGTATGATATAAACTATAAATTATTGAAGATTCTGAAATTTACTGTTGAGGTGATGTCGTATGTCATTTAAGAAAGATAGAAGACAACTTGGCCTATATGATTCTATGGACGAGCATGATGCTTGTGGAATTGGTTTTTACGCCAATATGGACAACAAAAGGTCACATGATATTGTATTAAAATCAATTGAAATGCTATGTAGGTTAGATCATAGAGGTGGAGTTGGAGCAGATGGTATTACTGGCGATGGTGCTGGTATTATGACTGAAGTCCCTCACCTCTATTTTAAACAAAAATTAAAATTAAATTTACCTGAAGAAGAAAATTATGCAGTTGGTATGTTTTTCACTGATAAGAAAATAGCAGGTAGTGAACACGAAGCGAAATTCAATGCTTTTTTTGAAGCAGAAGGATTAAAGGTTATTTCTTATAGAGATGTGCCGGTAGACTCTTCCGTATTAGCAGAACATGTTGCGGAGACAATGCCATATATTCAACAAGTATTTGTTGAAAACAAAACGAGCGAACACTTTGATCGTTCTTTATTTATTGCACGTAAGCAGATTGAACGATATGGTGATGAACAAGATTTAGATTTATATTTTGCAAGTTTATCTAGAAGAACAATTGTTTATAAAGGTTGGTTGCGTTCAGATCAAATTAAAGGTTTATATACTGATTTATTAGATGAATCTTATGTTTCGAAATTTGGCTCAGTCCATTCTAGATTTAGTACAAATACATTTCCAAGTTGGAAGAGAGCACATCCTAATAGATTATTAATGCATAATGGTGAGATTAACACGATTAAAGGTAATGTTAATTGGATGCGTGCTCGTCAAGATAAATTAATTGAGACTATTTTTGGGGATGTCAAAGATAAAATTGGGACGGTATTAGATGAATCAGGAAGTGACTCGGCTATAGTCGATAACGCTTTAGAGTTCTTGAGTTTAAGTATTCCTCCAGAACAAGCAGCAATGCTATTGATACCTGAACCTTGGTTATACAATGATACGCAAGATCCGAAAATTAGAGCATTCTACGAGTATTACAGTTATTTGATGGAGCCATGGGATGGACCAACTATGATTAGCTTCTGTGATGGTGATAAATTAGGTGCTTTAACAGATCGTAATGGATTGAGACCTGGACGTTATACGATCACAGATACTAATGAAATTATATTTTCATCTGAAGTAGGCGTAATTGATGTAGATGAAGAGCATGTTGTCTACAAAGGGCAATTGAATCCAGGGAAACTCTTACTAGTAGACTTTAAAGAGAATAAAGTAATTGAAAATGACGAGTTAAAACAACGTATCGCAAGTGAATATCCTTATGACGAATGGATTAGTCATAAAGAATTAGATGTAAATGACATTGTAGCTGTACCTTCTCATGTAGAACAGGAGAAATTATTCCAATTACAACGTCGTTTCGGATATACAAAAGAAGAGATCAACAAATACATGTCTGAGCTTGTTAACGAGAAAAAAGACCCAATTGGAGCTATGGGATTTGATACACCTGTTGCAGTATTAAGTACAAGACCTGAATCGTTGTTTAATTATTTTAAACAACATTTTGCGCAAGTTACGAATCCACCTATTGATTCATATAGAGAAAAGATTGTAACAAGTGAATTGGTGTATTTAGGAAAAGAAGGTAACTTGTTAGAACCACATAAAGATAATACAAAGAGAATTCAATTGAACCACCCAGTATTGTCAAAAGCACAACTTGAAAAAATTCAAGAAAGCAATTTTGGTGTAGCAGTTATTCCGACAACTTATACAGGATCGCTGAAAGAAGCGCTCGATGACTTAGGAAAAAGTGTTTCCAAAGCTGTAAAAAATGGCGCTGAAATTATTGTTTTAGAAGATGAATCTGTTGAAGATGAAGAGGTATCATTTGCAATGCCAATGCTATTAGCAGTGAGCCATATTCATCAATATTTGATAAGAACCGGACAACGTCTTGATACAAGCATTGTCGCATACTCTGGTGAATGTAGAGAAGTGCATCATTTAGCAACTTTAATCGGTTATGGAGCAAACGCTGTTGTGCCTTATTTAGCACATTATACGATAGAAGATTTAACTGCTGCGGGCCGTCTTGAAGGTACGGTTGAGCAGAATATCGATACGTATAGTCAAACGTTATCTGCAGGTGTTATCAAAGTTATGGCTAAGATGGGTATTTCAACTGTGCAGAGTTACCAAGGTGCTCAAATATTTGAAGCAATTGGTTTAGGTAAAGATGTAATCAATGAATATTTCACAGGTACACCGTCTAAATTGTCTGGTATATCTATAGAAACGATTGATAAAGAAAATAAAGCAAGACAATCAGAACGCATTAAGCATTTAAATACGGGTAGTACTTTCCAATGGAGACAGCAAGGAGAGCATCATGCATTTAACCCGAAAACAATTCATTTATTACAACACGCTTGTAGAGAAAATAACTTTGAAATGTTCAAAGAATATTCAGAAGCGGCTGATAATGAACGCATGAGTCATTTAAGAAATTTACTTGATTTTAAATCTGAAAAAGCAATTGATTTGAAAGAAGTAGAGTCAGCAGATCAAATTGTTACAAGATTCAAAACAGGCGCAATGAGTTTCGGTTCAATTTCTCAAGAAGCGCATCAAACTTTAGCAGAAGCGATGAATAGAATTGGCGGACGAAGTAATAGTGGTGAAGGTGGAGAAAACCCTGAACGCTTTATTGTTAAACCAGACGGAACAAACTACATGAGTGCAATCAAACAAGTAGCTTCCGGTCGATTCGGTGTGACGAGTGATTACTTACAACACGCAAAAGAAATTCAAATTAAAGTGGCACAAGGTGCAAAACCTGGTGAAGGCGGCCAGTTACCTGGAACAAAAGTCTATCCATGGGTAGCTGAAGTTCGAGGCTCGACACCTGGTGTTGGTTTAATCTCGCCACCTCCGCATCACGATATTTATTCTATTGAAGACTTAGCGCAATTAATTCATGATTTGAAGAATGCTAATAGAAAATCAGATATTAGCGTCAAACTCGTTTCAAAATCAGGCGTTGGTACTATTGCAGCAGGTGTTGCAAAAGCACATGCCGATAAAATTGTTATAAGCGGCTACGATGGTGGTACGGGAGCTTCTCCTAAGACGAGTATTCAGCATGCTGGTTTACCATGGGAAATCGGTTTATCAGAAACGCATCAAACCCTTATGTTAAATGGGCTTCGCTCACGTGTAACGCTTGAAACGGATGGTAAATTAATGACGGGTCGTGACGTAGCTTTAGCGTGTGCACTAGGTGCTGAAGAATTTGCTTTTGCAAGTGCACCATTAGTAGTTCTTGGATGTATTATGATGAGAGTTTGTCATAAAGATACATGTCCAGTAGGTATAGCGACTCAAAATGGTGATTTACGTAAATTATTTACGGGTAAAGCGGATCACATCGTGAACTTTATGTACTTTATTGCCGAGGAAATAAGAGAGATTCTTGCTTCTTTAGGATTAAAAACAATGGATGATCTTGTTGGTAGAACAGATTTACTAGAAGTTTCTAAGAGATACTATTCTCATCCGAAAGCAAAAGAATTAGATTTAGAAGCATTGTTGTTCGTAAACGAAGGTGAAAGATATCGTTCAACTAATCAAAATCATTATCTTGATGAAGGATTTGATTTAACTAAGTTATATCAAGATGCAAAAGCGTCAATTGATCACGGCGAAAAATTTGTAGGAAGCTATAATGTGCGTAATACAGAACGAGATGTTGGTGTTATCACAGGTAGTTATATCACAGAAGTACACGGCGAACCAGGCTTATCAGAAGATACGATACATGTTAAGACATTTAAACATGCTGGACAAAGCTATGGCGCATTCACGCCTAAAGGTATGACTTTACATCATACTGGTGATGCAAACGACTACTTTGGTAAAGGTTTATCTGGAGGTAAATTAATCTTGAAAGCACCGAATGAAGATAGAGAAGATAATATCATTGTTGGTAATGTATGTTTCTATGGTGCAACGAGTGGTACTTCTTATATAAACGGACGAGCAGGAGAACGTTTCTGTGTTAGAAACAGTGGTGTAAAAGTTGTTGTCGAAGGTGTTGGAGATCACGGATTAGAATATATGACTGGAGGACGTGTAGTTATCCTAGGAGATGTTGGGCGTAACTTTGGTCAAGGTATGAGTGGTGGCGTGTGTTATGCAATGCCTTCAGATGTTGAAGCATTCAAGAAAAGAAACGCGTTGGATACACTTGAATTTGAAACTTTAAAAGATGTAGATGAAATAGCTAATTTAAAACATATGTTAGAAGAGCATGTTAAATATACAAATAGTAAAAAAGCAAAAGCAGTGTTAGCATCATTCGACACAATTGTTGAAAAAGTAGTGAAAGTGATTCCTAAAGACTATAAACTCATGATGCAGAAGATTTCACAACACAAATTAGAAAACGAAGAAGACGCACTTTTAAATGCATTCTTTGATGATCGAAAATCTATAGGTGATGAAGAAGAACTGGCTTCTGTATATTAAGAAGGAGGGCATATTATGGGTGAATTTAAAGGTTTTATGAAGTATCCTAAGCAACAACTTGATGAGTTGTCATTAAAAGATAGAATAAATGGATATGAACCATTCCAACAACGCTTTACAACAGAAGATGCTGCAACACAAGGTGCCCGTTGTATGGACTGCGGCACACCATTTTGTCAGACAGGCTCATCATTCGGTAGAGATACAATAGGTTGTCCAATCGGTAACTATATACCTGAATGGAATGACTTAGTTTATCGAAAAGATTATAAAGAAGCATATGAAAGATTATCTGAAACGAATAACTTCCCTGAATTTACTGGTCGTGTCTGTCCGGCACCATGTGAATCGTCATGTGTCTTAGCTATTAATAATGATTCAGTAGCCATTAAAGGAATTGAACGCACAATTATTGATGAAGCATATGATATGGGACTTGTTAAACCTAAGTTTCCAGAACAACGTCTTGAAGAGAAAGTTGCGATTATAGGCAGTGGTCCAGCAGGCTTAACTGCAGCAGAAGAATTAAATTTATTAGGTTATAATGTGACGGTATATGAGCGAAATCATCGTCCTGGTGGTTTGCTTATGTACGGTATACCAAGTATGAAGTTGGATAAAGAAGTGATTGAGCGTCGTGTTAAATTAATGGAAGAAGCAGGTATCGTCTTTAAGACAGATGTTAATGTGGGGAAAGACATCACGAAAGAAGAACTAGATGCACAATATGATGCGATTATAGTTTGCACCGGTTCACAAAAAGGGCGAGACTTACCATTAGAAGGACGCATGAGTTTTGGTATTCATTTTGCAATGGAATATTTAACAGAACAAACGCAATTACAAATGGGAGAAATTGAAGAACCGACAATAACAGCAAAAGGTAAAAATGTGATTGTAATAGGTGCGGGTGATACTGGTGCAGACTGTGTAGCAACAGCATTAAGAGATGATTGTAAATCAGTAGTTCAATTTAATAAATATGTAAGATTGACTGACAAAATAGAACAAAATACGTCTTGGCCATTACCAATGCCAATATTCAAATTAGACTACGCTCATAAAGAGTACCGTGAAAAATTTGGATTTGAACCAAGAGCTTATGGTATTCAAACGATGCGTTATGATGTCGATGAGAATGATAATATCCGTGGCCTTTATACACAAGTATTAGAAGAAACGGAAGATGGTATGGTTATTGTAGAAGGAACTGAACGTCATTGGCCAGCAGACTTAGTATTATTATCAATAGGTTTTGAAGGAACTGAGCATTTAGTACCACATTCATTTAATTTAAATACCAAGCGTAATAAAATAGTCGCAAATGAAAAAGATTTTAGAACGAATCAAGATAAAATATTTGTTGCTGGTGATGCAAGAAAAGGTCAAAGTTTAGTAGTTTGGGCAATAAAAGAAGGTCGAGCAGTCGCAAAATCTGTAGATAAAGCCTTAAAGAAAAAAATTACAATTTAATTTTTGCGGTTTTTGTTGACATGAGTGATGGCATGTTATAAGATAAGTATTGTCTTATTTGGAGGAATACCCAAGTCCGGCTGAAGGGATCGGTCTTGAAAACCGACAGGGGCTTAACGGCTCGCGGGGGTTCGAATCCCTCTTCCTCCGCCATTATTTTTAAATTAACCAAGACTATTATATAGAAAAGCACTACCTACATTAGTAGGTAGTGCTTTTTGTTTTGGGAGTGGGACAGAAATCTCATTTTATAAAAAAGATTTCGTTGTCTCACTCTGGCAAGGATGACTAGGGTTGATTTTGAGGATGTTGTAGATTAATGAAGGAGTTAATCTACAACTTGTCCAAACTCTTCGCTTAACTCACTAATTAATCTACGTCTCATCTCATTTTTTTAGAAATTATTTATGTCCCTGCCTCTTTTTGTTTTGTACAAATGTTTTACAACTTTGCTATAATATAAGAATATTCTGATAAAGGTCGTGACTGAATGAAGGCGAAGGGTTTAAAACGGGGAGATATGTTAGGTGTTGTAGCGTTAGCGAGTCCACCGAACCAAGAACATTTAAAGAATGGCTTGAAACGTTTAGAAGAGAGATACCAAGTTAAATTTAAGTTAGCGAATAATATTGAACACATTTATGGCCATTTAGCAGGTACAGATGAAGAAAGATTACAAAGTTTACATGACATGCTAAAAGATGATGAAGTTAAGGGCATCATTTGTGCTTGTGGAGGATACGGCACACCTAGAATTGTGGAGCAAATTGATTACGAGCTTGTTAAGAAATATCCAAAAATTATTTGGGGATACAGTGATATAACTTGTTTGCATAATGCGATTAGACAACAAACGGGTTTGACTACATATCAAGGGCCAATGATTGCTTCTGATATTGGAGATACTTTTAATGAGACATCTATTAAGAGCTTTGAACAGTTATTTGATGGTAAAGATATAACATATCCAACTGATCAATTAACATTTAAAACACTTGTACCTGGACGAGTTGAAGGTGATATTGTTGGAGGTTGTTTATCGTTATTAGTTTCTAGTTTAGGCACTTCGTATGAAATTGATACAAAAGGGAAAATTTTATTTATAGAAGATATTGGTGAAGAACCATATAAAATTGATGGCTTTCTTCAACAATTGAAGTCGGCTGGAAAGTTAGATGATGCTATAGGGTTTATAATTGGTCCATTTACCGATAGTGAACCTAAAAATCCTAAAAAATCGTTAACAATGAATGAAGTTTTGGACTTTTTTATAACGCGTTTAGGTAAACCTGCAGTATATGATTTGAATATTGGACATTGTACACCTCATTTTGCTATACCATTTGGAACGAAAGCAATTTTAGACGTGGATCAAAAATTATTAAAAATAGAATCAGGTGTAAATATAGAATAAAGGGGCAGTATTATGTTTATTACAGATATAAAATATTATAGATACGGGACGTCTTTAAAGAAACCATTCAAAACAGCTCTAAGAACAGTTGAAGTAATAGAAAGTATATACGTTTTTATAGAGACAAATTACGAAGATATAGTAGGGGTTGGGGAAGCTGTACCTACATATGTGATTACTGGTGACACAAAAGGTGGAATTGAAGCTGCAATTGAAGAAGTGTTTAAACCCCTTTTAATAAATAGACAGTTAACGAAAGATTTGTTAGATGAAATACAACAAATAATTGTTGGTAATACAAGTGCTAAAGCAGCAATTGATATTGCACTTTATGATTTATTAGCTCAAGAAGCTGAATTGCCTTTATATAAGTATTTGGATCATAACCCAGGAAATAAAGATTTAGAAACATGTTATACAGTTAGTCTGAATGAAGCAAATGAAATGGTTGAAGACGGTTTGAGATATGTCGAAGAAGGTTTTAATCACTTAAAGATAAAAGTAGGGAAAGACAATGTTGAAACTGATTTGAATAGACTGAAGGCTTTGAGAAATTCTTTGCCTAACAATGTCATATTGAGTGCTGATGCTAATCAAGCTTGGGATGAACAAGGTGCGCGATATGCACTAAAACATTTTGATGAAGCAGATTTAGAAATTGAAAGTATTGAACAACCGGTTGGCCGCTATGAATATGAACTTCTTGGTGAATTAACACAATCATTTAATATACCTTTAATGGTAGATGAAAGCTTGTTTAGTACATATGATGCACGAAGATTAGTAGAAGTAGGTGCTAATAATTTGTGGAATATTAAGTTGATGAAGACTGGTGGCATACACGAAGCACTAAAAATTCATGATATAGCACAAAGTGCAGATATACATTGTATGGTCGGATGTATGATGGAGACGCATGTTTCTGTAACTGCGGCTTTGCATTTTAGTTTAGCTGCTAAACAAGTAAATCGAGTTGATTTTGATGCGCCTTTAATGGTAGTTGAAAGAGAAATTGAAGGCGGTATTGTATATGAAGGAGCTAAAGTGTCACCGTCAGAAGGATTTGGTTTAGGAATAGATAGAAAATCTTTATATAAGAAGGTGAGTTCATGAAAAAATATTGCAGAGTTAATGTAGGGACAATATGGAGAAGTGCAGATAAAGCTAGAGATATTGATAGAGATGGCATAATGTACCCAGCTAATATTCAAAGATGGCTACTAGAACTCAGTCTAAAAGAGAAGCTATCGTTTACAGAAGACAGCAGAATAGATACACAAATATTGTATGGTGAAATGGTTGAAGTTATAGATGAACAAGACGGCTGGAGTTATGTGATATGTACAGAGCAGGCTTCAAAACAACATAAAAAAGGCTACCCTGGCTATATTCCAACTAGCCAACTAAGTGAAATGAAGGATTATCAATCACATCAAAAAGCACGCGTTAAAGTACCGAAAACAACTTTGTTTAATTTAGATTTTACAACAAAACAAATTCTATCATTTAATACGGTGTTGCCAGTAACAAATAATAATGATGAATATATTGAAGTAGATACCCCTGAAGGGACAGGTTTAATACATTCAAAAGATATTATTTTAAGTGATGAGCAAGGCACTTTTCTGAAAGGGACAATGCAAGGTGTAATTGAAAATGCCAGACTCTTTTTAGACTTGCCATATTTATGGGGGGGCATGTCTAGTTATGGATATGATTGTTCAGGACTTTGCTACCAAATGTATAAAAGTCAGAATTTCCATATACCTCGAGATGCAGATGAACAGTATGAAGCAATGGAAGATGTTTCTATTGAACAGAAACCTTTTGAACCTGGTGACCTTCTATTCTTTAGTAAACCAGAAGATAAGGGCTTCTTATCACACGTTGGTATATACATGGGTGATGATATGATGATTCACGCACCTCATACACCGAAAAGTATTGAAATTGTTAAATTAACTGGAAGCTATTATCAAAAAATATTAGTAAAAGCAGCAAGATTATTAGATTTTTAAAATAGATTGGATAATATATGACCCGAATTGGTGAGAGAAATCGATCGCCTTTTTGGGTTTGTTTGTGTTTGATAAAAAACAATAATAATAGAGTGTACCTTCATGTTGGATAATACCTACATCGTTTACGACGTTCCCGTATTCACCTGTTTTAGAATAAAAAGAAAGTGATTCTTCATAGAAAGATTTATAAATAGAAACTTTATCATTCAAATGTTGGTTGTACATAATGTCCATCATTTCTTGTTTGTCGTCGTGTTGCGTAATATAGCGAAGTATTTTAATCATGTCATTGGCTGTCGTAATATTTTGTATACCATCAGCAATCGCATTTTCATCCATCATAAAACGATTTAGTTCAGTATTTTCGCAATGAAGTGTTTCATTTATAAATAAATTAATATGATGTAAACCAAAATGATTGATTAAAGTGTTTGTAGCTGTATTATCAGACACAACAATCATTAAATAAATTAAGTCATTTATGCTTACATTCTGAGTGTTCATATTTTGTAATACACCACTCCCACCAACAATATTAGATAGTTGTATTTGTTCTTGTCGTTCCTCTTTAGTTGTATGATTAAAAATATAAATCATGATTGGTAGTTTGATTATACTTGCAGACTCAAATATTTCTTCTTGATGATGGTTGGTAAAAATCGTAGAACTTTCATTAGCGAACTCTAGTGAAAGCCCATCGTGGTCTATGAATTCATCTGTTAAAAAAGACATATACAAAACCTCCTTTATCCAATCATACTACATTATAAATATAATATTAATTGTAAGCCTTTACATACTTGTATATACAAGTTATAATTCAGTTAAATAAATATAGGGGGAGTGAGTTCAATGGCTGTGAAAAGAGAAGATATAAGACAGATCATTGATGCTATAGGTGGACAGGACAATGTTAACGTAGCAACGCATTGTGTTACACGCTTACGATTAGTATTAAATGATGAAAGTAAGGTTAACAAGGAAGCGTTAGACGAAATTGATTTAGTGAAAGGGTCTTTTTCAGCGAATAACCAATTTCAAATTGTAATTGGACCGGGAACTGTTGACGAGGCGTATAAAGTTTTTCAAGAAGAAACAGGGGTTGAAGAAAGTTCGAAAGATGATGTAAAGAAAGCGTCAGAACAAAAAATGAATCCTTTCCAACGTTTAATTAAATTATTAGGTGACGTGTTTATTCCTATCTTGCCAGCAATCGTAACAGCTGGTTTACTATTAGGTTTAAATAATGTGTTAACAGCAAAGGATTTATTTGGTCCTAAACCGCTCATTGAGCAATATCTATGGTTAGCAGATTTTGCGAACATCATTAATGTTATCGCAAGTACCGCATTTATCTTCTTGCCAGCTTTAATTGGTTGGTCGGCTATGCGTGTATTTGGAGGTAGTCCGATTTTAGGTTTAGTATTAGGTTTAATCTTGTTACATCCACAACTTGCTTCTCAATATGATTTGGGTGGCGGTAAATCAAGTGAAATACCTGTATGGCATATATTCGGTATAGAAATTAAGCAGTTGAATTACCAAGGACAAGTATTACCAATATTATTTGCAACTTGGGTATTGTCAGTGATAGAGAAATTCCTTACAAAACGTGTTCATGATTCAATCAAGATGTTAGTCGTTGGTCCTGTAGCGCTATTAGTCACTGGTTTCTTAGCATTTATTGTAATTGGGCCATTAGCTTTAGGTTTAGGTACACTTATTACAGATGCTATTAAAGCAATCTTTGAAAGTGCAGGATGGCTAGGTGGAGCAGTGTACGGATTGTTCTATGCGCCACTCGTTATTACTGGTTTACATCATATGTTCTTAGCAGTAGATTTCCAACTGATGGGAAGTCCACTCGGAGGAACATATTTATGGCCAATCGTTGCCATTTCAAATATTTGTCAAGGTTCTGCAGCGTTTGGAGCTTGGGTAGTATATAAACAACGTAAAATGGGTAAAGAACAAGGTTTAGCAGTTACTTCAGGTATTTCAGCATTTCTAGGTGTAACTGAACCGGCGATGTTTGGTGTCAACTTACCACTTAAATATCCATTCTTTGCAGCAATTATTTCTTCAAGTTTATTAGGTGCATTTATTGGAGCTAATAAAGTGTTAGGTAGTGTAGGTGTAGGTGGTGTACCTGCAATCATCTCAATTCAAAGAGAATATTGGGCTGTGTTCGGTATGGCTACATTGATAGCTATGGTATTACCAGCTATACTAACGGTTGTGCTTTCAAACTTTGCAAATGAAAAAGCGAAAGAAATGATGAAAGAATAATTTATAAAAGGAGTTTACCAATATGGCAGTTTCAGATTGGAAAAAGTCTGTCGTTTATCAAGTGTATCCAAAATCTTTCAATGATACGACTGGAAATGGACAAGGTGATTTAAGAGGAATAATTGAAAAGTTACCTTATTTACAAACTTTAGGTGTTGATTATGTTTGGTTAACACCAATTTATGAATCACCAATGAATGATAATGGTTATGATATTAGTGATTATTATCAAATTAATCCAGATTTTGGCACTAAAGAAGATGTTGAAGAGTTACTTAGTGAAGCGCATAGTCTAGGTATTAAAATCATGTTAGATATCGTTATTAATCATACATCTACAGCTCATCATTGGTTTGTAGAGTCTCGTAAATCTAAAGATAATCCGTATCGAGATTATTATATTTGGAAAGAAGGAACGAAAGACGAGCCGCCAACGAATTGGGAATCAAAATTCGGTGGCAATGCATGGACTTATGATGAACAAACAGAAAGTTATTATTTAAGACTATTCGATGTGTCTCAAGCAGATTTAAACTGGGAGAATGACAAGCTTAAATCTGAAATATACGAAATGATCAATTATTGGATTGATTTTGGTATAGATGGATTTAGATTTGATGTTATTAATTTAATATCTAAAGGTGCATTCGAAAATTCAGAAGCAATTGGAAAAGAATTTTATACTGATGGACCAAAAGTTCACGAATATTTACAAGAGCTGAATAAACAGACTTTTGGTGATAAAGATATTATGACGGTTGGTGAAATGTCTTCAACTACAATTGATAATTGTATTCAATATACGAATCCTGAGCGTCACGAATTAAGCAGTGTGTTTAATTTTCATCATTTAAAAGTAGATTATAAGAATGGTGAAAAGTGGTCAGACATGAAATTTGATTTTCTTGAACTGAAACGTATTTTAATGGATTGGCAAGTAAATATCGCTAAAGGTAATGGATGGAATGCGATATTCTGGTGTAACCATGATCAACCAAGAGTTGTGACAAGGTTTGGAAATGATACAACAGAAGAAGATAGAGTTAAATCCGGAAAAATGCTCGCAATATCTTTGCATATGTTACAAGGAACACCATATATATATCAAGGTGAAGAAATTGGCATGACGGATCCTAAGTTTACAGACATTAATCAATATAGAGATGTTGAGTCTCTCAATGCTTACAAACTTTTAAAAAGTAATGGCATAGATGAGGAAATGATTATGAAAGTGATTGGACAAAAGTCTAGAGATAATTCTAGAACACCAATTCAGTGGAATAAACAAGAAAATGCTGGATTTACAACTGGAACACCATGGATTGGTATTCCGAATAATTATAAACACATTAATGTAGAAGCGGCGCTGGAAGACAAATCTTCAATCTTTTACACGTATCAAAAATTAATCAAAATACGCCATGAACATGATATTATAACTTATGGAGAAATAGAGCCACTTTATATGGAGCATTCAGATTTATTTGTATATAAAAGACGTTTGAATGATGAAGTATGGATAGTTATAGCAAATTACTCTAACCGAGAAGTAGATATCCCAACAGATATCGATTTAGAAGGCGAGATTATGATTGCAAATAACGATTTAAAAGGTAACACACTACAACCATATGACGCATTTGTAGTTAAAGTAAGTGGAAGTTAAGGAATTTTTGAAGGTATAGAGGTGAACCCAATGAACAAGTATATGAAAATCTACCAATCTATCTGTGAAAAAATTATAAATGGTGAATATGCTCATTTACAGCAACTACCTTCAGAAAATGAATTAACAAAAATATATTCAACTTCTAGAGAAACTGTAAGGAAAGCTTTAAATTTATTACAAGAAAAGGGCTATATACAAAAATTACGAGGTAAAGGTTCAGTTGTAATATATGAAGACATCATTCAATTTCCAATTTCGGAAATGATAAGTTTTCAAGAAATTAATCAAAGATTAGGTTTAGACTATGAAACTGAAGTCGAACTTCTCGAAGTAATACGTGCAGAAGAAGTACCAATTGTAAAACATGCTCTTGAACTAAATGATCAGGATAAACTTTGGCATGTTATTAGAACAAGAAAGAAGAACAACAATGTGCATATTATGGATGAAGATTACTTTATATGTAGTGTGATTCCTAAACTAACGAAAGAAGTAGCTTCACAATCAATTTATCGTTATATAGAAAATGAAATGAATGTGGAAATCAGTTATTCAAATAAATCTATTACTTTTGAGAGAATGTCGGATAAAGAGATCGCTTATTTTGGTCATTTAGATCCACCTTTTACAGCAACAGTTAGAGGGATTGTACACCTTAATAATGCTGAACGATTTCAGTATAATATATCTAGACATATTGCAACGGAATTTAAATTTGTAGATTTTTCTCGAAGAGTGATTAATCAAACTCGAATATAAAGAATAGTTTTCTCTTGCCAAATGTAAAGGTTTTGTTGTACTATATAAATTGCCGTGCTAAGTGGGGAGGTAGCGGTTCCCTGTACTTGAAATCCGCTTATGCAGGACTGAATTCCTTTGCTGCGGACATATTATTGTGAGGTCTGCCCTCAGCACGTGGTGTCTGAAGACGTCGGTCCTATGCAATACAAACCCATGAATCATGTCAGGTCCGGAAGGAAGCAGCATTAAGTGGATCATTGTATGTGCCGTAGGGTTGCCGAGGTTTAGCTAACGACTGAGGTTACGCTTGTGATGTTTGTTCAAAGCAAAGGTGCACGGTATTTAAATTTTAAATTATCAAATTAAATATAAATTCAAAAAGGGTGACCGCGGTCGCCCTTTTTCTTATATCAGGAGGATATTATCATACATGACGCAATTACTAATTGGTACTATTGTGGAATCGGAATATGAACTTGCTAAAGAAGTTGTACAACAATCTTTTTTAACAGAAGCGCAATCAAACGGAAAAGAATTTGAGTTAATCGGAAAAATTCGAAAATCGCTAACTTATAACGCTGAACTTGAAGTAGTAGCAAAAACGGAGTCAGGGAAAATATTAGGGCATGCAATGATGTCAGAGGTAACAATAAATTCTGATGAACAAAGTAATACTGTATTAGCATTGGCACCTGTTTCAGTTTTGCCACAATACCAAAATAAAGGTATAGGCAAAGCTTTAATAGAAGCGTTGGAATATAGAGCATATGAAAATGGTTATATAGGTGTTGTAGTACTCGGTCATTCTGAATATTATCGTAAGCTAGGCTATCATATTGCTTCGGACTTTGAGATTTATGCGCCGTTTGAAGTGCCAGATGAGAACTTCATGTTCAAATATTTATGGGACCACCCAACCAAAGAAATAAGAGGTACTGTTCATTATCCTGAATATTTTCAGTAATTTATAATAAGAAGTCAGTATCGATTCGTGATATAATATAAGGTATATCGTATTAAACTTTGGAGGTGCCATTTTGAACTACCAAGCTTTGTATAGAATGTATAGGCCGCAGTCATTTTCAGATGTTGTAGGTCAAAAACATGTCACAAAAACATTAAGAAATGCAATCCAAAAAGAAAAGCAATCACATGCTTACTTATTTAATGGCCCACGCGGAACTGGTAAAACGAGTATTGCTAAAATTTTTGCTAAAGCAATTAATTGTACAGAAAATACAAATGGAGAACCTTGTAATGAATGCGCAATTTGTAAAGGTATTACACAAGGAACAAATTCAGATGTAATTGAAATAGATGCTGCAAGTAATAATGGTGTAGATGAAATTAGAAATATTAGAGATAAAGTAAAATATGCACCAAGTGAATCTAAATTCAAAGTGTATATTATAGATGAAGTGCATATGTTAACAACTGGTGCCTTTAATGCGCTTCTAAAGACACTTGAAGAACCACCAAGTCATGCTATATTTATTCTTGCTACGACAGAGCCTCACAAAATACCACCAACAATTATTTCGAGATGTCAAAGGTTTGATTTTAAAGCGATTCATTCTGGTGAGATAGAAAGTAGATTGGCATTTGTTGCAGACGAACAAAATATTACTTATGAACAAGATGCTTTATCATTTATTGCACAAGTGTCAGAAGGCGGTATGCGTGATGCACTAAGTATTATGGATCAAGCAATCGCATTTGGAGATGGACATTTGTCACTTGAACATGCTTTAAATGTAACAGGTAGTGTAGATAAAGCAGCATTGAATGCGTTATTCAGCGACATTGTAGCTAAAGATATTAAACAGGCTTTCACGAGGTATCATGAGTTTATCGCTGCTGGTAAAGAAGTGAATAGACTTGTTAATGATATGATTTATTTCATTAGAGATGCAATTGTAGCCAAAACGACTGATCAAGATGACGAGCAACATGCACTTCATCATATTGATTTAAATACAATGTACAAGATGATTGATTGCATTAACGACACATTGGTTTCAATGCGTTTTGCAATTAACCAAAATGTTCATATAGAAATACTCATTGTTAAGTTAACGGAATTGATTACAAGTAATAACAAAGAACAACCAACAACAGGTGGTCAAAGTAATCAAGTAGCATCAAGTGAAGTAATGAATAAAATCAAACAACTTGAGGAACACGTTCATCAACTTTCTCAGAATGGTGGTAGTCAAAAGGCGAAACCAATTGAAAATAAACAGAACATAGGTAGAAAGCAATCTAAACATGTCTTCTCAATTAGACAAATAGAGCGTGTTCTTGATCATGCTAATCGTGATGATTTAAATTTACTAAAAGAAAAATGGCAAGCAGTTATCGAATCGGTTAAAGAGAAAGAACAAAGAGCATTAGTTAGTTTATTGCTGAACTCGGAACCTGTCGCTGCTAGTGAAGATCATGTACTGGTAAAGTTTGATGAAGATATACATTGCGAGATAGTTAACAAAAATGATGAAAAAAGAAATCATATAGAAGCGATTGTCTGTGAAATAGTAGATAAAACTGTCAAAGTAGTTGGCGTACCAAATTCACAGTGGTTACAAGTTAGACAACAATACATTCAATCTAAAAAAGCTAATCCTGCTCAAGATGATACGGTTAAGGAAGAAAAGCCTAAAGAAGCGGATGTCGTTAAAAAAGCACAAGAACTATTTGGTGAGGACACAGTACGTGTTACTGATGAGTAATACATGACATCATCTCCAAAGGTATGTATAATAAATATGACAAAAATTAATTTTCTATAACGAACAAAATAGATATTAGGAGGACGAAATTATGCGCGGTGGCGGAAATATGCAACAAATGATGAAACAAATGCAAAAAATGCAAAAGAAAATGGCTGAGGAACAAGAAAAGCTAAAAGAAGAAAAAATTGAAGGAACAGCTGGTGGCGGAATGGTTACAGTTGTTGTTTCTGGACATAAAGAAATTTTAGACGTAATCATTAAAGAAGACGTTGTAGATCCTGAAGATATAGAAATGCTACAAGATTTAGTATTAGCTGCAACAAATGATGCTTTATCTAAAGCAGACGATGTAACTGCAGATCGTTTAGGTAAACATACAAAAGGTCTTAACATTCCTGGAATGATGTAATGATGTTTTATCCAGAACCAATATCTAAATTAATTGATAGCTTTATGAAGTTGCCTGGGATAGGTCCCAAGACAGCTCAACGATTAGCTTTTCATGTATTAGATATGAAAGAAGACGATGTTGTTCTTTTTGCTAAATCTCTTGTAGATGTAAAGCGAGAACTAACTTATTGTGAAACTTGTGGACACATAACAGATGTATCACCTTGTCATATTTGCCAAGATAAGCAAAGAGATCGTACTGTTGTGTGTGTTGTCCAAGATTCTAAAGATGTTATAGCAATGGAAAAGATGCGCGAATATAAAGGTTTATATCATGTATTGCATGGAGCTATATCTCCAATGGAAGGTATTGGTCCAGAAGATATTAATATTCCTTCATTATTAGAACGACTAAAGAGTGATGAAGTTACCGAAATTATATTAGCAACGAATCCAAATATAGAAGGTGAATCAACAGCAATGTATATATCTAGACTTGTTAAGCCAATCGGCATTAAAACAACTAGACTTGCACATGGATTGCCAGTAGGTGGCGATTTAGAATATGCTGATGAGGTTACACTGTCTAAAGCTATAACTGGAAGAACAGAAATTTAATAATAAACATACAACCTGCTCACATGTAATATGTAGCAGGTTGCTTTCATTTAACTAAAGGTATAGAAAAGAGTGTGGATATGATAAAGGACACAGCGTTAATATTAGAAGGTGGCGGAATGAGAAGTATGTATACAGCAGGTGTATTAGACTTCTTTATTAAAAAAGATTTATATTTTGAATATAATATCGGTGTTTCAGCAGGAGCTTCAATGGCAGCAAGTTACTTATCTAGACAATATAGACGTAACCATCGTGTGACGGCAAAGTATATAAAGGATAAACGATATATTTCCCTTTCCAACTATGTGAAGAGAAAAGAAATATTTGGAATGGATTTTGTGTATCACTATATACCTACTTATTTAGAACCCTTTGATTTTGAAAAGTTTGATCAAGCTGAAGAAGAATTTGTTATTGTAACAACTGACTGTGAAACAGGAGAAGCTGTATATTTTGATAAGAAAGAAACTAAAGATTCTATTTTAACTGCATTACAGGCAACGAGTTCATTACCTATGATGGCAAATCCTGTTCAATACAAAGGATATACTTTATTAGATGGAGGAGTTGTAAATCCTATACCTTTGAATAAAACGATTGAGGAAGGTTATAAGAAAAACGTTCTTATTCTTACAAGACCTAAAGGCTATCGCAAAAAACAAAGTAGATTTTCTAGAGTTTTTAGATTGAGAGCATATCCTAAAGTGAATCATCTCATGGCCATTAGATATAAACATTACAATAAGACTTTAGAATGGATAGAAGAGGAAGAAGAAAAAGGGAATTTATTCGTAATAAGACCTTCAGATTCGTTATCAGTAGATAGAATTGAGAAAAATCCTAAGAAATTAGACGCTTTATATAAACAAGGCTACAAAGATGCTGAAAGAATATACGATAATTTAAAAGAATATGTTGAGAAATAATCATATTTGAGAACAATGGTTGTTTTGGTGTAATTTTTATGCTTGAGTTCACTAGATTTAGCGTGTATAGTTATATCTTGTGAGCGAGAGATAAATAACACATCAAAACACTTTGAAAATTAATTTTAAAAAGTTGTTGACTTCGAATTTCGAAGCGTGTATAATAGATTCTTGTGAGACGAAATGAACATTGAAAACTGAATGACAATATGTCAACGTTAATTCCAATAATTGAGTACTTATAGTACTTCAAAGAGTGATTGGCTTAACCA
>NZ_JAJNIF010000014.1:0-45883 GCF_022386595.1 Mammaliicoccus sp. G-M28 | reverse complement strand
AGCAATTTTACCTAGTATTGCTTTTAACACTACCCTTATCAGCAATTTTACCTAGTATTGCTTTTAACACTACCCTTATCAGCAATTTTACTTAGTACTGCTTTTAACGCACCTCTTATCAGCAATTTTGCCTAGTACTGCTTTTAACACTAACCTTATCAGCAGTTTTACTTAGTACTGCTTTTAACGCACCTCTTATCAGCAATTTTGCCTAGTACTGCTTTTAACACTACCCTTATCAGCAATTTTACTTAGAATTGCTTTTAACACTACCCTTATCAGCAGTTTTGCCTAGAAATGCTTTTAACACCACCCTTATCAGCAATTTTATTTACTATAAGGTTGTCTTCCCATTACAAACTTGAATACATGGAATTCTTTTAATAATATGCCTACGCCTAAACAACATCCTACGATAAAGAGTAAGGATACTGGTATGAATATAATTGTTTTTTCTTGGAATATGCTTGTGTATTGGAATATATATTCAAGTATGATTGGATGTAATAAATATATAAAGAATGAATACATACTTAGGATCTCGACTGAGTTATACATAAATGTTTCAAATTGCGAACTGAAATTGATCAGTAGTAAAAATGCAAAACTAATATATAGTAAAATGCGATAATCCATACTACTTACCATCCAGTAATCGTGATCTCCTACTAATTCAAAAGCTAAATATGCTGCTATTGTTAAAAATATAATTAACGCGATGTTTTTACTTACAAAGTATTTTATTTTAGCGTAATTATGCCCTAAATATGAGCCTAAGAAGTAGTAGAATATCCAACCAACTATAAATGTTTCGGGACTAAATGGATAATATGTCTCCACAAATTTCGTTACGCTGTCTATATTTTGATGACTATATAAATAGATTGTGTTGACGATAAATGCAATGATGAGACTCCATTTTGAATACAATATTTTAGAGTTAATTCGATAAATCAACCAGTTTAATAAGAAGAACTGAATTATGATAATAATGAAATAACCATACCAATTACCTTGAATAACATTCTCTAAAAATTGTTTTAGAAATGAATTATTTAATTTAAGGCTTTCAGAATAACTATAAAATGCACCCATAATAAGATATGGTAGTAAAATGAATTTTAAGCGTGATTTTAAATATCCTGGCTTTAGTTTCTCGTCATAATTTAAAGTTGTTAATAGCTGAGATAATATAATAAATGAAGGTGTCCCGATGATTAATATCATTCTAATCCAATATAGTACTTGGATTTGATTATCATCTGGTTCGTTTGTATTACTAAATTCTGTCAGGACATGCGTTAACACGATCAATAAACAGAGAAATGTTCTTAAATATATAAATTCTATGCGTCTTCCTTTATTCATGATTAAATCCTTTCCAGTTTTTAACGAGTTTGTTAAAGGCATCATCACTTACCATAACTCTTGGAATAATATAGTTGTCATTGTCTGCAACTACTGCTTTTTCTTTCAAAGTAAACCCATATTTGATTGAAGTGTCTGCTTTAAGTTGATCAACTACTTCATCACTCATTTGACCATATGGATATGCAATAGCGCGTGTATTACCATCTAATTCGTCTTTAATATATTGTGTGCTTTTATTCATATCTTTCTTAATACCTGTTGTTTCAGCTGATTTAATAAGTGTTGATGTCTTCTTTTTCATTGAATGCATATTATGTGTATGTGATGCAAAATCCCACAATCCACTGCGTTTCATTTTTAACAATTCTTTTTTAGACGAAAGACTAATATTGTGAAAATCATCAGACCCTACTTTACCTGTTATGACAAATCCTGTAGCGTGTACATCGTATTTTTCCATAATTGGGAAAGCATTGTCGTATATACTTTCATCCATGTCATCAAAGTTGATCCAAACACAATTTTTAGGGAATTTGCCATCTTCTTTATATTTTATAAACTCATCTAAAGTGACAAAGTGAGCTTTATGTTCTTTCAACCACTTAATATGTGATTCAAATTCTGTATCTGTAACACTGTAAATTTTCAATTCTTTACTATTTGAGAAAGCGGATAATAATTTATCAATCCATGTATCTTCTCTAACTCTATGATAATTTAATGCTAGACAGCCATTTTCTTCTCCACCCAATGATTTCTTTTTAGCAAAAGTAACGTCATCATGTGGATACAAAAATATACATAACAAAAAAACGATCATAAATCGTTTACATTTCATCATAAGGTAATACTCTCTTTCTTTTAACATTAAAGATAAAAGTACACATTAAATAAATAATGATGATTGCTGACCCTATCATGAAATAGCTAAAGATTGTAAAGATATCACCTTTGTCAATATTTAAAATCACTCTTACCATTTGGATAAAATGATTATTGTAAGGTAATAACGACCCAACCATTACAAATAAAACTGTTACACAATATAACCAAAGTATTGTTGATGCTATAAATACGATTGTTTCTCTATAAATATTTAATCTTGATTTGACTCTTTTAAGTTCCCTCTGTCTGGACTTGTCCATGTAGCAAACTCTCCTTTTTTACGTTTTAGTGCTTTTGGAAAAGCAACAATCACAACTAACGCATTGATTATCCAATAAAATGTTGGATACCAACTTAAGAAAATAACAAACAAATTATTTTTGCGCTCATACCTACTATCAATCATTAATGAAAGTGTAAATTGTATAATGTTAACGAATGTAAGTAAGAAGGCAGAAAGTAGAAAAATGTTTAATTGATAATCGTAAAAATAATAATCCAAGAAGTTTAACTGGAGAAGTGTGTACGCTAGTATGACAACTATTCCATACACCCAAACTACAGAGAGAATTTGTTCAAGAAATAGTAACCATAATGAAACATTACGTACTTTTAGCATGTTTTTAAAATCTCTTAATATAACTTCGTGCCCTCCTTGAGACCACCTTACTCTTTGTTTCCAAAGTCCATTAAATGTCTCCGGTACAAGCATCCAACATAACGCTCTTGGTTCATATTTAATTTTGTAACCTGATAAATGAAACTTCCATGACACAGCAATATCTTCTGTAATCATATCTGTATCCCAGAAATCATTTTTCTGTAATGCTTTTTTGTTAAATAACGAGAATACACCAGATATTGTATTAACATATCCATTTATTGTTTGTGCTCTTTTAATACTTCCAATCATACTTGCATATTCAATCGTTTGAATCTTGCCTAACAATGTAGACTTATTACGAATACGTGGATTACCTGTCACTGCACCGATTGAAGTGTCATTGACTAAACTTTCAATCATATAATAAGGTGCATCGTCATCGATAATGGTATCTGCATCCACACACATCAAATATGGATATTTCGCAAGTTTAGCTGCAACATTTAAAGCATTTGCTTTTCCTTTATTCTCTTCTAAATTGATGAATTTGATGTGATATTCATCTTCTAGCTTTAACAGTTCTTCTTTCGTGTGATCCGAACTACCATCATTAACGGCGATAATTTCTTTCAGTGGAAAAGATAATCCATCTAAATTCTTAATCGTGTCCGCTATTGTCTCGGCCTCGTTATAACAAGCTATAATAAACGAGATACCTTCTGACGGATGGTAGTTAATATTTTTACGCTTTAAACGCCTTTCGATAAAAATATAATAAATTAATGTCCCAATTATCCAAAAAATCGACATAGTAATGGGATAAGCAATAAAAAACATCAATAATAATTCCATAATTTTCCTCCTAACTAACGACCGGTAGTTTGTCAGATAATTATATCATCTTATTTAAAAAAGGCAATGCGTAATTTATTGAGTGAAATGTAAACGCTATACCAGATGATTTTTAGCTGATTTTGATGTATAGTTATCCATATGAAATAAAGGAGGCAATGGCAGTGAATAATACATCTGAGAAACTTATCCAAATAAGTATGAGAACCTTTTCTGAGAAAGGTTATTATGGAACATCACTAAATAATATTGCCAATGATTTAGGTGTCAAAAAATCAAGTTTATATAACTATATAAAAAGTAAAGACGACCTTTATGGGATATGTTTAGAAAAGTGTATGAAAAAAGGACTAAGCTTAATTGAAAACATTAATACACAATCAGATAATTTACATGAAGAACTTCTCTCCTTTCTTCGAAGATATATATATGATTCTGATTATATGGTGAAATTCTATTTACAATTATCATTTGCGCCATGTAACTTCACAAAAGATATAGAAGAATATAACGATAAATTTGCTGTCGTCTTTAGTGATAAATTAAGACAAATACATTCGTATAATCAACTAAAAATAGATCAAGACGATTTCGTGTTATTTGTTAATATGTTTGTAAACGGTTGGCTTTATAAAAAAGCCTTCGTACAATCAGCAACAACTCCGAAAAAAATTATAAAAGAATTCGAACAACAAGCTAATTTGTTGCTAGATAGTATCCAAAATAAAGAAAAATAAATATATTTTTTTATTACCGCATTCACAACCAAATAAACACATGACTTAAGTTTTGATTATTTGATGTGTAAAGAGGCTGGGACAAATTAATTTGTCCCAGCCTCTTGTCATTATATTTACTCTTAACTGATGAAGTGCTAACTAACAACCCGCTCATATATGATTATTTTATATAAATAAGATAATTTAAATGATGAATTTAAATACATTTGTGGTTAAATTTGTTTTCAAAACCTTTTGAATTATGTATAATTTGATTTAAAAAGAAAAGATGAAATAACTTTTTAAAAATTTTTAAAGTTTTTATTTACAGTTTTTGTTAGAAGTCTATAATTTTCGGGTATTACAATTATAGAATTTGTAGAGGAAGAGGTTTAACAATGGTCATGAAACATGGGAAAGACTATTACGAAGATATTAGTGATGATTTATTATATGTGTCTCAAGAAATTAATCAAAAAATTTCTGATGATGTATACAACTTGTCAGAAGAATTAGACACAATAAAAGAAATTATAGAAAGGTTGGAATCCCCATCAGATTAATTTATGAAAATTTTTTACTATAACTATTCCCATCATTTTTGGGAGTAGTTATTTTTTTATATACATTTCAACTTATTTCACGAACTGAAATAAGCTTTTATTAACGGTATTTCTTGGTTAATCAATTCTGTTTGTGACATATTCAATGCATCTTCTCCCCAAAATGATAAGGCTGATCCTTTCACGTTGTCACTGTCTACTTCTTGATAAGGTTCATTAGTGTAGAAAAACTTATTATATGCATATGCCCAACTTATGTAATCAGCTTGTTCTTCGATATCTGCATTAGTAAATTGATTCGATGGTAAAAAGTATAATGAATAAAAGTTATAATTATATATTTTGAAATCATCTTCCGCGAAATCTTCTACAGTTAAATCTGATTTACTGTTTTCATTTTGTTTCCAATATAAAATTGAGAACGTATCATTTAAAGACTTAATCCCTTCATGCGAAATCATATCGTTCCACATTTGAGGCTCATAACCTTGCCCTGCAGCGTAACTTCCAATGTTATTCATATAACTTATAAAATCACTTTGGTAAGCACCCCCGCCTGGCACTTCATCTCCACCTAATACTATTCTTTGCTGGCCATTATATTTTGGTTGATTAAATAATGTTGTTATTTCACCTATGTGTCGCTTACTTATAGCTAAAGCTTTATCATTTGAGAAAAAATCAAACGTATTATCACTATAGTCACTAATAATTTGATTATACAAATCTTTATCCTCATTCTTTATCAATGATAAAAGAGCTTTTGAATGGGAAGGAAAATCAATATCTGGAACTACCATTACATTCAACTCATTGCTGTATGCTATAAGTGATTTTATTTCTGCTTTTGTTAAATAATTTTCATTTGGAATACCTTGATGCGAGAAATAATCTGACTCGATTGCATAATTTTCATCATCAGAAAAATGCAATTGAAGATATTGTCCATTATTTTCATGAATAGTATCGACTATTTGTTTTAAGGACTCTAATGAGTATTCTTTTCTAGCAATGTCTACCGAAACACCTTCTTGAATACTTTCTGCACTTACATCTTTAAATGAAAAAGCAATGCTAAATAAAAAAGTTATAACAAGTGCAAAAATAAATTTCATATAGCCACCTATTTTCTATAGTTTGTAGAGACTGCGTTGAATATGAAACATATAATAAATGAAATAAAATATTTTTAAAAAAAACAGCAAACTAAATATAATACTAGTATAATGTTTTTACAATAATCAAAAATATGCAATATAATGTTCTTGGTATAGAAGTTCCCCTCTAATCCTAAAATAAACATTTATAATAGAAGAAATTTGTATGAAATAACCGAATTTCGTTTGCACATTAACTTTTAAATAAAATAATTTGTTTTTCCGATAAAATATAAATCATAGATATTATGCAGATTAACTACAGCTTGTATATTTTATAAGTTTGTTATGTAGCATATATAAGTGATTTTTAATAACATGAATATGAGAAACTACTGACAAGGGAGATAAAGAACATGAAGATATCAATTTTTGGTGCAACAGGAAGAGTTGGTCAAGAAATATTGGATCATGCACTTAACGACGGACATGACGTGACAATATTAGTTAGAAATAAAGAAAAAATAGCACACACACATAAACACTTAAATATTATAGAAGGAAATGCCTTAAATAAACGTGATGTGGAAGAAGCAATACAAGGAAATGAAGTAGTGATAAGCGCGCTAGGTACAGATGGTTCAACAACATTAACAGATGTTATGCCGATGATTATTGAAGAAATGGAACAAGAAGGCATCCGTCGCATCATCACAATAGGAACTGCAGGAATATTACAAAGTAAAACAGAAAGTAACCTGTTACGCTATCAATCAAACGAATCAAAAAGAAAAACTACACGCGCTGCAGCTGAGCACCATAAAGTGTATGAGCTGTTAAATCAATCTTCACTAGATTGGACAATTGTGTGCCCAACTTATTTACCAGACGGAGAACGGATTGGTAAATACCGCGTTGAACAAAATTATTTACCAGATAATGCTGTGAAAATATCCGTACCAGATACAGCAGACTTCGCTTATGCTCAAATATCGTCAGATGAATATATTAAAGCACGCGTTGGCATTGCATATTGATCATAGATTTCAATTAGAATATCGCGTTTCGCATTTTCGGGTCGATAAATTTTTTTATCGGCCTGTATTTTGTATTTTCGGGTCGATAATTTATTTTATCGGCCTGTATTTCGCATTTTCGGGTCGATAATTTTATTTATCGGCCTGTATTTTGCGTTTACGGGTCGCTAAATTTTTTTATCGGCCTGTATTTTGCGTTTTCGGGTCGCTATTTTATTTTATCGGCCTGTATTTTGCGTTTTCGGGTCGATAATTTTATTTATCGGCCTGTATTTCGTGTTTCTTGACCGGTAATTTTATTTATCGGTCCGTATTTCGCATTTCTGGACCGCTAATTTATTTTATCGGTCCGTATTTCTCATTTTCGGGTCGCTAATTGAATATGTCCATATAATTGTGTAATAAAATAAGAGCCATATATAGCTCACTTTATTACAATGTAATCGACGAAGAAAAAATTGTAGAGGTGACTATATATGACTCAATTAAATATTAACATAGACTTTGAAGAATCGACACCTAAAACATTACATAAGTATGCTGAAAATGTGCCTTAAACCAGATATATCAACACTTTAAGGGTAACTAGCCACGCCGGCTATAGTTACCCTTATTATCAAGATAAGAAAAAACTATTTTTAAAACCACAAAAAATCAATAAAAATACATTATTTCATTAGCAAATATAAAACATAAAATATAAGAATTATAAAAATAAAGATTGTAATTCCTTTTTTTCTTTTTACATAAGCGTAAATTAAAAGTGCTATGACAGATAAAATAACAGCTAAAGACGTTAACCATCCAATACCAGTTGCATAACTAATAAATACTAAGATTAAATAAAATATAAGTACACCAAAGCTAAAATTATCTCTCAACATAAACAAAAAAGTCCTTTCTAAAATTGAAATAAATGTCAAAAAATGTTAATTTATACAAAAATAGGTTATAACTAAATTATAACTTAATTTTAACTTAAAAAAAAGGAGATAGATTAACATGAAATTCCAAAAGAAAATTACAGTAATAACAAGTTCTGTTGTACTATTATCAACATTAGCATTGCCTATAGCAAGTGAAAAAACAAATATACAACTAGGACACCAAAACAAAAAAGCAGAAGCAGCTGCTGGTTGGAAAAAATTAACTACAACTACAGGAAATACTGCAGGTAAAAATTTAACTACAAAAATGGGTGCTGAAGCAATATTAGGTCTAGTAGGTTGGGCAGCCGGTGGAGCTCCTGGTACAGCAATGGCAATAGGTGGTTTCGACCGACTAAGCGAAGGTGCATTTTCAAAACTTAAAACAGCTTATTATACAGATGTAATATACGAAAGAAAAACACTACATGGCCCAGAATGGAAACATGTAATAACATTTTATAGTAACAAATCAAAAACTAAAAAAGTAGGAACTGCTAATGTTATTCAAAAAACTGTAGTTAAAGGCGAATTAGCTAAAAAAGATAAATAAAATTTTATATGTTCTTTATTCATTTCCCACATTATCATCTTACATATTCAGGTTTTTTTAAGATTCTAACACAAGAGCATAAGGAGAACAATGCCACTACGTTCCACTTAGTATAGCTGAGGTTTCTATTCCACCTTATGCATATTTTTAAAACATCACTGAGCCTAACCCCATAAAGTCATGGTGTACAAGTAATGGTTATCTATAAATAACAATATAAGTAATCACAAAAATAACTATAAAGTCAAAAAAATCAATTCCTTTCTTTGATGAAAGTAAAACATTTTTGACCATGTAGTTATTTTTTATTCCTTCTTGTCTCTTTAAAAACTTTGAAATCATAATGTATAACTTCAAAAACAAATAATAAACGACAAACACAACTAAAAATATAAAAAATAACTTAAACATAAAAATCCTCCTAGATCTAAAACCTTATTTTTCTATTCTAATTTTTCCAAAAAATTTTCTCATCATAAACGTCGATAATATTATTTATTCATCATACACATTATCATTTTAATATAGCTTCTAATTCAAAAAAAAACAGATAGAAATAAATAAATTATATCGACAGTATGAGAGCTCTGTCAGGTGAATCTGCATTTCTCATTTCTGGAGCGCTAATTTTTTTTATCGGCCTGTATTTCATGTTTTACTTCCATCCCACTAGAATGTTTCATATGAAACAGTTCTAGTGGGATTTTCTTATTCTATTTTAGTCAAATATGACTAAACATAATATAAAAAGAATACTCAATATAATAGCTTGCAATTATTTTTTATTATTACCTTTCATTGACAAAATACTCAAACATTTTATAATTGAGAATGTTTCTCACTATAAAATATATAAATTATAAAGGAAGTTGATTTTTTTGGAAATTGTTGCTAACGATTACATTCAAGATATACATAATTATTTTCAAGATTTCACTGTGGAAGATATAGAAATTCTATACAAGAAGGCTTACGACGAAGTTATTGGTCGTGTTAATCAACTTGCTAAATTTGAACATATTGATCAAGACTCTATTTTTAAAGATGCCCGTATTGTGAATGAAATTCGCAATTCTATTCGCAATTTAACGTTGAGTTATATTCAATTTGAACAAGACCATAACCAATATGCTAAGAAATATCATAATATTTTTGAATTTGTTGAGAATGAAGCACTAACTGAGGTCTTTTTTGAACAAAGTGTAACTGAGGGACATCCTTTTCATCCTATGACTAAGACCAAATTAGGTTTAGATATAAATGAGGTAATTAAATATTCTCCTGAATTTCGAAATTCAGTAAAAGTTATTCCTGTATTATGTGACGCGACAATCGTTAATGAAGTCCATACGACTCAAACTAATGAATTAGATAAATTTAAGCAGAGGGTTCATGAATACTGTCAGTCTCATCAAATACAGCTTAAAGATTATTCGTTACTGTTTATTCACGAATGGCAACTCGAATACTTCATGAGACCACAGTTTGAAGACTTGTTCACGAATCAATTTATGATACCTTTATACGATTTAGCTGTTGAAAGTAGTCCGCTATTATCATTTAGAACTTTAGATGTTGCAGAGCTGAATTGTATTGTTAAGACGGCAGTCAATGTACAAGCTACAAGTGCAGTTAGAAATGTCTCTCCCGCTTCTATCCACAATGGCATTGTACTTAGTGAAGCTGTTGAACGTATATACCGTGCAAATGGATATCATAAGAGTTATATCCAACGAGACTTATCTGGCGCTTATTTAAATGTTAATCAAGAGCATGCCAATAAATGTAGTTATATGTTGAGAGAACGTATACCCCATGATACTAATAGCCATCATTTAGTATGTGGTAGCCTTATTACTAAAAGTTTCATTACTAAGAAGCATATATTGATTGAATGCATTGAAACGATAATGAACGCTCAAAATGTATCATTCGAATCTGCTGCTGAGCTATTCTTAACTGAATACGCACATATTTTGTTAGAAGCTACTTATCGATTAATTTTAGAAGAAGGCATTAGTTTAGAGGCACATATGCAAAACAGTACGGTTGTAATAAAAGACGGCATGCCTATCTCTATTTATGTTAAAGACTTTGGTGGTGTAAGACTATTTGATCGAGATATAGACATTGATTCTTCTACTGGATTAATCACTGATTCATTTGAAGATTTATTATCCGTATTCTCTCACTCAGTACTTTATAATCACCTATTCCAACTGATACAAGTATTGGAATCTTACGGTTATAAAAGTGAAGATGGCTATACGATTATTCGAAGTATAATTGCTGAACATCACGAACATTGTGCACCTGAAATAAACATTTTGGAACAACCCGCTTTCAATATTAAATCATTATTAAAAATGAGAATTTTCTCTGAAGGTTACGACTATCAATATACAAAAATTAATAATCCGTTATTCATGGAGGACAAATAAATGCGTTGGACTAACGAGGTATATGCAAATACAGAAAAATACGAGCGCCATTACATCGAACAATGTATACAAGATAGCATTACGATCACATTCAAGAAATTATTAACATGTTTGTATGAAGAAGTCACACATCCCATTACACGTGTAGAAACAGTAAATGATATCTCAGTATTATATATTAGCGATCGTATATACATCACTTACGATTCACGCAATCATCATATTCAAATAATTGAAGGTGAGACTACGCTTAATATTCATGATCCACTTGAATTGATAAATTGGCTTAATCATCACAGCAATGACGCATTTAACTATCATAAATTACTTGTTGAAATAGAAAATCATCTTATCAATCAAGCAATGAGTTTCATTCACTGTTCGCATACACCTAAAAGTGATCATCCATTATTACACAGTGAACAGTATGTCATTACAGGACATAATATACATCCATGTGCTAAGACAAAATTAGGACTATCTTTCAAAGAAATCATGCAATATTCACCCGAATATAATCAAGCTTTCAAACTTAACTGGTTATTCGTTAAAAAAGGATTACTTTATAACAATTTAGAAACATCCGAAATGAATACAATAGCAGAATTTAGTGGCTATACGGGATTAATTCCAGATGGTTATGACTTAATACCTGTTCATCCTTATCAATACGAACATGTTATACCTAATGTTTATCATGAAGAAATTCAATCCAAAGAAATTATCCCATTACAACATAAAGGTGGTTTAGTTAAAAGTACTTCATCATTCCGAACTGTCTGTCCATTAGATGCCATTACACCCATTATTAAACTGCCTGTAAATTCACAAATGACTTCAACGATACGTTCGATAAGCAATAATAGTATTATTAATTCTAAAATTATTGGAGAATATTTTAAATTAATATATAAGACTGACAAACGTCTAAATGATATTAGTTTGCCTGTTTTAGAATATGGCGGTATGACTTACATTCACGAACAAGAAGATAAACAACGTAATTTATCATTTATCCTACGAGAAAATAACACGCAATACTTACAAACACAATCATTGCTTTATACTGCCACATGTTTATTTGAATTTAACGAAAATAACAAAAAAGTTTACATCGATGTTATTGAATCAGCTCGCGAAACGCAAACACCAATCGATTGGTTCGATCAATATACTTCGATATTAGTTGAGACTGCCCTCACACTTATGACGAAATATGGCATTGGCTTAGAAGCACATCTGCAAAATATGTCATTTGAATTTATTCACGGTGTCCCTACTCGTTTACATGTAAGAGACTTTGGCGGTCTACGTATTGATACGAGTCGCGTTCCCGAATGGTTAAAATTAAGCGATGCTTTAACAAACGCTACAACGGATAGCATGTACGAAAAAGTGCAAAACACTTTAATTAGCAATCATTTAAACACGCTCGTTCATCATTTTAGCGAAGATTTTCATTATGATAAGAAACAATTATGGCATCGTATTAATCGTAAATTCAAAGCTGTATTTGAAATGTTAAAAACTCAAAACAGAGAACATACTGAAGCAGATATAAAAGCATTCTACACAGAGACTATAAACGAAAAAGCATTGTTAACGATGCGCATATCAAATGATAAACAAGATATTTATGTACAAAGAGCAAACCCGCTCTTAATGAATGATGAAGTTAAAATTTAATCCTTATCATCGTTTTATAAGTTCTCAGTGTATCGCTCGAACGATTGATTGGGTAGATATTATTGCGTTAAATTGGATTACGTTGCAGCTAACGGGAAGTGCCATCTATATCGCTTATATTAACTTTGCAAGATTAATGCCACAGTTAGCCTTTGCGTTTATTATTGGTAAACTCATCGACACCGTTAGCTCAACAAAGTTAATGTATATCATCCATATATTTAATATGTTGTTAACGGTAAGTGTAGTTTGTGCATTTTGGCAAAAATGGAATATTTATATCATTCTATTTATCATTATGGTGCGGTCCTTCTTCCAAGCAATTGATACGATTCAAAGGAATGCGTTGATTCAAAGTTTCGTGTCACCTGACCGCTTGCATAAAGCTATCAGTTTAAATGCATTAATATTAAATCTTGCGAGATTGATCGGTCCATTTCTTGGTGGTTTATTATTAGCACAGTTGAACTCGAACGTCGTCTTATCATTGCCGATACTAGGAAGTTTAATGGTCATATTACTCAACCAAACTTTACCTGAAGTACATCATCAAAAGAAAGCAAAACATAAAATATGGTCATACTTAAGATCTAAACCAGTTATCATACTGCTGATGTTATCAAGTATGTTCTCAATGTTGTTTGGCTTTTCTTATACGATTATTCTACCTAGTATTGTAGACGAACAATTTGGTAGTCGCACGATGATTTATTCACTCTTTACAGCAATGATTGCAGCAGGTTCTATTATCATATTGCTGATTTTTATGCATTCAAAAGACATGAACAGTATAAAAAGTTTAAAACTATGGACTGTTATATTTATCATCACGATTGTATTACTCATGTTCATAAAAAATATTTATTTATATGCTGCGGTCCTATTATTAATGGGCTTCGCATCACAAGCCTTTAGAACAACTAATAGAATTCTTGTACAACAACATGTAGAAGCTAAATATAGAGGCTCTGTATTATCTATTTCCATGATGGATAAAGGATTCATCCCGCTCGGTGGTATTTTACTGAGCTTTATATTCGAACAGTTCAACATACAAATTGTTTATATCACAATGATTTCTGGACTGCTCTTAACACTCATTTGCGTCATGCTCATGATAAATAAGGAGAATCAATATGAACAGAATAGCTAAGACACTCGATGACCCAAATCATGATTATTATATTTACGATTTAACAGAATTAAAAAATAGAATCAATTGGATAAGGTCTGTTACTAAACATGATATTTATTATGCCGTAAAGGCGAACTCAAATCTCAAAATTTTAGAAACGCTTTTACCTTTTGTTTCAGGATTTGAGGTTGCCTCTTCAGGTGAAATTGAAAAAGTAAGATCGCTTTCTTCAGACATTCCCATTATATATGGTGGTCCAGTGAAGACTAAGAGACACTTAGAATATGCATTAGAAGAACATGTAAAGTCTATTCAAGTAGAAAGTCTATTTGAACTAGATTATTTAAAAGATTTACTTAAAGATTCTAACCAAACTATTGAAGTGATGATTCGAATTAATTTAAGCAATATTAAATCTACAGCAAAGTTGAAAATGGCAGGTGTTCCAACACAATTTGGCATGCCCTACAGTGATATCAATGAAGCCATGCAAATCTGCAAAGAAACGAAGGGTATCACATTCACTGGTTTTCATTTTCATTCAATGAGCAATAATTTAGATGAGGATGCACATGTAACATTCATAGAAAGTGCAGTCGAATTTACAAATCAATATAAAGCACATTTACCTGAAGACTATTCCATCAATGTAGGTGGAGGTATTGGTATAGATTATGATGAACAAAAGCTGTTTGACTTTGACTACTTTGCAACACGTATTCACCACTTACCTCGCTTAACATTTGAATTAGGTCGTTTTGTTACGGGACCAATTGGTTATTATGCAGCAAATGTATTTGATATTAAATCCATGCATGACAAGACATTTGTATTATTAAATGGTGGTACAAATCATTTCAGATTTCCTAAAGCATGGAACCATCATCAGCCTTATGAAATTTTAGAATCCAAAGATACAATTGATAGAACTAAATCAATCATTGATGATACAGTCGTATTTGCAGGTAAATTATGTACCCCTAATGACGTATTCGGCCAACCTTATAAAATTAACCATATAAAAACAGGAGATTGGGTCGTGTTTAAATACGCTGGTAGCTATGGATACGACATCAGTCATTTACAATTTTTATCTCATGAACTACCTGTCATACGCTATATTTAAGCACAACTATACACAGATTTCGTATATCCGAGTTTTATGGTATATTTATCACCATGTTCAGTATTTTAGTTCGAATATATACATAGGTTAGAATCACAATCAAATTTTATATTGACAAAAAAAGGAAATATTTTATAATTGATAATGAAAATCATTATCATAAATTTGACTTAGAAAGAGGTAAAGCAAATGAGAAGACTTTTATCATTATTATTAGTTTTAGTTGTAATGCTTGCAGCTTGTGGTAGTAAGCAAGAGGAATCTTCAAGTAAAGATACGCATGAAGTTAAACATGCTATGGGTACAACTAAAGTGCCTAAAGATCCTAAACGTGTTGTAGTCTTAACAAATGAAGGTACTGAAGCTGTTGTTTCAATGGGCGTTAAACCAGTTGGAGCTGCTAATTCATATACAGGTAATCCTTGGTATAAACATTTAGAAAAGAAATACAAAGGTATTGAGCCAGTTGGTGGAGAAAGTGAAATCAACTTAGAAAAAATCGCTAAATTAAAACCAGATTTAATTATCGGTAATAAATTCAGACAAGAAGCTCAATACAAGAAGCTTTCCGAAATTGCTCCGACAGTATTTTCAAACGAATTACGTGGAGATTGGAAAGATAACTTCAGTTTATATGCAAAAGCTTTAAATAAAGAAGATAAAGGTAAAGAAGTTCTAAGCAATTATGATAAACATGTAGAAAAAGCTAAAAAAGAAATTGGTGATAAAGCAAATTCAGAAGTTTCAATGGTTCGCTTTATGCCTGGAGACGTTAGAATATACCATAAAGATACATTCTCTGGTGTGATCTTAGATGAGTTAGGAATTAAACGTCCTAAAGGTCAAGATAAAGATGACTTTGCTGAAAAAGGTGTTACGAAAGAACGAATGAAAGCAATGGATGGAGACTATATCTTCTACTTCACTTTCCAAGAAGATGATAAGAAAGTATCTCAGTTAGAAAAAGAATGGATAAATGATCCAGCATTTAAAGACTTAGAAGCATCTAAGAAAGGTCATGTCTATAAAGTAGATGACGCTGTTTGGAACACTTCTGGTGGTGTGTTATCTGCCAATATGATGATTGACGATTTAAAGGAAAAGCTAAGTGAAAAATAAATACCTTTGGTGGTTTCTCCTATTCACTGGATTGTTTATCTTACTATTCATCTTAAGTATGATGCTCGGTTATAAACATTTCAGCTTTTTAGATATATGGCATCATTATATCAACGGAGAAACAATTAAAGATCAACGTGTACTCACACATTTAAGACTACCTCGCGCAATTTTGGGCGGGGTTGTCGGTGTTTTAATGGGTATTAGTGGTGTAATGATCCAAACCATTACCCGTAACCCATTTGCAAGCCCTGGCATCATGGGTGTTAACAGTGGTGCGAGTTTAATGGTAGTAATTGCTACTGTTGGATTCGGTATGAACGGTGGATTTCAATTAGCATTTATGGCTTTCATCGGTACAATCATTATTGCAACACTAATCATTTTAGCAACAACCTTACCTTACAAACCGTTTAATGCAATGGAATTAACTTTATTCGGCGCGAGCATTAGTGCATTTTGTATGGCAATTACACAAGGTTTGCTTATTTATAATGAATCAGCAATAGAAGAATTAATATATTGGTTAAATGGTTCTGTTGCTAATAAAAATATCAATATTTTAATCTATATTTGGCCATTCATTGTTGGCGGATTAATCATTGCTTTATACATGGCTAAACCACTCAATTTATATATGTTGAGTGATGATGCACTGAAAGGTCTTGGAGCTAAAATATTAACCATTAAAATATTTACAATGATTGCAGTTGTCCTTTTAAGTGGTACCGCAGTTGCATTAGCAGGGCCGATTTCATTTATAGGTCTTATTACACCACACGTTGCAAAATTGATATGCAAGTCACATAACCACTTTATCGTCATACCATTATCAGGTATATTAGGTGGCTGTCTTCTATTACTAAGTGATATTTTGAGTCGATATTTACTCATGCCGAGAGAACTTCCTGTAGGTATTACAACAGCACTGATCGGTACACCAATATTCATTTATTTAATTCTTAAACGTAAGGAGTTAACAGAATGAAGAAATTAATCACACTAATCATAATGCTCATGTTAACTACTATACTTACGCTCATGTTAGGAGATAGTTTTATCGCGCCACAAAATGTATTAAGCGGCCTCTTTAAATTAGGAGATCCTTATACAAATCTTGTTATTAATACATTAAGACTGCCAAGAGTCTTACTCGCAATCGTAACAGGTGCAGCCCTCGGTATCGCAGGGTGCGTCTTACAATTCATCACTAAGAATCCTTTAGCATCACCAGATGTCATTGGTATATCACAAGGTGCAAATGTTGGGTCTTTAATGTTTTTAATAGTGTTAACAACAAGTACAGAAGCGTTATTATTACCCATTACTTATCAACCGATATTCTCTATGCTAGGAGCTGTCATTATTACAGCACTATTGTACTTTTTAGCTTTAAGAAAAAGTTACAAACGAGACCGTTTAATCTTGATAGGTATTAGTTTTAACATACTTTGTCAGGCAATTGTTATGTTCTTAATTTTGACTTCAAATAAACGTAGTGCCCAAGCACAAATATGGATTACAGGTTCAGTACATCAAGCAGAATATAATCAAGTAATGATTGTAGGAAGTATATTACTCATCGTAATGTTTATACTGTTGTACTATGCAAGATCATTTGATGTACATTATTTAGGAAGAAACCTGTCATTTGCATTAGGTAATCCTTATCAATACATAACCGTCATTGCCCTCATTTCAATGAGTATCTTAATAGGTATATCGATGAGTTACGTAGGTGGCATACAATTTGTCGGATTAATCGCACCACATATTGCAATGAGACTCGGAGGACATCAATTTAGAAATCGCTTGTTATATAGCGCAATCATTGGTGCAATCATTATATTATTGAGTGACTTAATAGGAAGAACCATCTTCTTACCAAAAGAAATCCCAGCAGGAATATTCACAGCACTCATCGGTTCACCATTCTTTATGTATTTGTTAATCAAAAGTAGAAAATAATATAAAAACGAAGAGAATGGGACAAAATAGTTGTCTCAGCCTCTTCGTTTTTTGTTGTATATGGATAGAATGCTGTGGATCTAGGTAAATCTATCCGAATCGCACGAAGACTCTATTTACTAACTAGAATCCTGAGACATTGACTTGTCATAATAGTGTTTAATAAGTATAGAAATAACATATGCCCAAATATCCAAATAACATGTTCATTTAAGCTATATTCAAACATATCCCTTACTGACAATTTTATAAGAAATGGATACAAAATAGTGAAAGTGATTAATAATATTATAAAAAATAGCGGTTTTAAATTAATGTAATTAACATAAATAACAATAGTGAGGATTACTATGATTAAAGTAGTTAAGTAATGGTAGCTCAACTCTTCTATCAAAGTCATATTTTCATAATTCCTTATAAAATCTACGTTTAATAACACGTCAGAAGTATGAAAATTTGTTATTAAATCAAGAATTAAAAACAAAAAATATATAATAAGTGTAAGTATTAAACTTATAATTAATGGCGTTATGATTAAACGTGTTTTACTCATTCACACATCTCCTATACACAAAACAAATTTTTAAGTCATTACATATTTATCCTCTCACCACTACACTTTTTTAGTCTCTTACTATTTCATTCAAAATTTCTATTTGTTTGTCTCTTTCTTTTATAATTGAAGAAAGATTATTGTCATTTTTTAAATTGATTACGCGTATTGCATAATCTTGTATCTCCATATTTTCAGCTCCAATTTATATCTACCTTTCTTATTTATAAAGTTCTTGGAAGGTTTGTTATCACTATTTACTGTAAACCATGATTGTTGTTATTGAACAATAAAATCACTAATAAATCATTCCACTATATACCTACATGGGGTATATGATATACTATGATTATTAACTAATTATTTTAAAATTTTATAAATAGGAGGTTTACTATCTTGAATAAAGAAAACGAACATAATCATGGACACCATAACCATCAAGATCATGAAACCCATGGTGATCACAGTGATCACGCTCATCACCATGGTGATTTTAAAAGTAAATTCTTTATTTCATTAATTTTCGCAATACCTATTATTATTCTATCACCTATGATGGGGATAACATTGCCGTTTCAATTTTCATTCAAAGGTTCAAATTGGATTGTATTAGTTCTTGCTACAACATTATTCTTTTATGGTGGAAAACCATTTATTACTGGTGCTAAACATGAAATTCTAAGTAAAAAACCTGGTATGATGACATTAGTCACGCTAGGTATTTCTGTTGCATATATTTATAGTTTATATGCATTCTATATGAATAACTTTACTAACGTAGCACATACTATGGACTTTTTCTGGGAGTTAGCTACTTTAATTGTCATTATGTTATTAGGTCACTGGATTGAAATGAATGCTGTTGGTAATGCCAGTAATGCTTTGAAGAAAATGGCAGAACTCTTACCTAAGACAGCTATAAAAATAATCAGTGAAGACGAGCGCCAAGAAGTAAAGATATCTGAAATTGATATTGATGATATCGTTGAAGTTAAAGCTGGTGAAAGCATACCCGCTGACGGTATCATCATACAAGGTGAGACATCTATTGACGAAGCATTAGTAACGGGTGAATCGAAGCTCGTTCCTAAAGTATTTGACGATGAAGTTATTGGCGGTTCTATCAATGGTTCAGGTACGATACGAGTAAAAGTTACTGCTACTGGTGAAAATGGCTATCTCTCTCAAGTAATGGGACTTGTAAATCAAGCACAAAATGATAAGTCCAAAGCTGAGTTATTATCTGATAAAGTAGCTGGTTATTTATTCTACTTTGCAGTTAGTATCGGTTTAATTTCATTTATAGTATGGATGCTTATCCATAATGATGTTGATTTTGCACTTGAACGTCTTGTAACAGTACTCGTCATTGCTTGTCCACATGCTTTAGGATTAGCAATTCCTTTAGTTACTGCCCGTTCTACATCTATTGGTGCTCACAATGGTTTAATTATCAAAAATAGAGAATCAGTAGAAACTGCCCGACATTTAAGTTATATCATGATGGATAAAACAGGCACATTAACTGAAGGGAATTTCTCAGTTAATCATTATGAAAGTTTTGATAAACAGTTAAAAGATGAAGATGTATTGAGTTTATTTGCTTCCTTAGAAAGTAATTCAAATCACCCACTTGCTACTGGTATTGTCAATTACGTTAAAAGTAAAAATATTTCCTATTCTAGCCCTAAGGAAGTCAACAACTTACCAGGTGTCGGACTAGAAGGTACTGTTAATAATAGAAAATTAAAAATAACAAATGTCACTTATTTAGATCAAAATAAATTTGATTACAATAAAGACCAATTTACTAAACTTGCTAAAGAAGGCAACTCTGTTAGTTATTTAATTGATGACAAACAAGTTATTGGTGTTATCGCACAAGGTGATAAAATTAAAGAAACTTCAAAACAAATGGTTTCAGATCTATTATCTAGAAACATCACACCTGTCATGCTTACAGGTGATAATAACGAAGTAGCCCAAGCAGTTGCTGAAAAATTAGGTATTGATGATGTCCATTCACAATTAATGCCCGAAGATAAAGAAAATATTATTAAAGATTATCAATCAAAAGGTAGTAAAGTGATGATGGTTGGCGATGGTATTAATGATGCACCAAGTCTTATTAGAGCCGATATTGGCATGGCTATAGGTGCAGGTACCGATGTTGCCGTTGAATCTGGTGACGTCATACTCGTTAAAAGCAATCCATCAGACATTATTAGTTTCTTAAATCTTTCTCAAAATACAATGAAAAAAATGATTCAAAACCTTTGGTGGGGAGCTGGATACAACATTATCGCTGTACCTTTAGCAGCGGGAATACTAGCTTCTATCGGAATAATCTTATCCCCTGCTGTAGGAGCTATACTCATGTCATTCAGTACGATTATCGTAGCAATTAACGCTTTCACACTAAAATTAAACTAATAAGGAGATTTAAAAATGATTAAAAAATTAAGCTTTATTTTATTAGCATCAGGATTGGTATTATCAGCTTGTTCATCAGATAAAGAGGACGAAAACAAAAAAGATAAAAATCACAAGCAAGAAGAAAATATGGAGCATATGGATCATAAAAGCGATAGTAAAGTTCCTAAAGGTATGAAAACTACAGAAGACAGTAAATTTAAAAAAGATGATAAAGTTACGATTACAGAAGGTCATATGCCTGGTATGAAAAACGCTAAAGGTACGGTTAAAGGTGCATATGAAACTTATGCTTATGAAGTAACTTATACACCTAAAGATGGCGGAAAAAAAGTTAAAAATCATAAATGGGTCGTTAATGAAGAAGTAGCAGATGCACCTAAAGAAGGATTCAAAAAAGGAGACACTGTTAAATTAGAAGCAGACCACATGAATGGTATGAAAGGCTCAGAAGCAAAAATAGATGATGTAAACAAAACAACTGTTTATGTAGTTGATTATAAATCAACGGAAGATGACAAAATGGTTAAAAATCATAAATGGATGACAAGCGATGAACTAAAAGCACGTTAAATATAAGTTTATTAATTTTATCAAACAAAAACCTAGTATTTTCAAGAAAAAGATAAGAAGTTGGTAAAAAAGAATTAATTATAAACATAGACTAGTATATACAATTAAAGATTCATCTATCTTAATTATTTCTTGTAGGTATCATTACTGACTATATAATGATTTGAGGCTGAGACAAGTTAATTGTCTCAGCCTCTCGATTTTTTATTTATATTTTCTTATTTCCTACTTTATAAACAAACTTAATATCATCACAACAGCAAATCCAACAAAGCCAATTATTGTTTCCATTACTGTCCATGTCTTGAGTGTTTGCTTTTCTGTCATTCCGAAGAACCTATTTACTAACCAGAATCCTGAGTCATTTACGTGTGATACTGCTGTGGATCCTGCCGCGATTGCGATTGTTATAAGTCCCAACACTGGCTGTGATACTGACATGTCAGCAATTATTGGTGAGACAAGTCCGGCTCCTGTTACCATTGCTACTGTTGCAGAACCTTGTGCTACACGAACGAACAACGAGATTAAGAATGCTACCATTACTATTGGTAAGCTCGTTTGTGCCATAAATTCACCCATTACTTTACCAACACCACTATCAATTAAAGTTTGTTTGAATACACCACCCGCACCGGTAATCAAGATAATAATACCTGCTGGTTCCAATGCTTTAGTTGCAATTTCTTGTAATTCGTCTTTAGTGTAACCTCTTCTAGTACCTAATAACCAAAATGTTAATAATACTGTAATGATCAATGCTATAAAAGGATGACCAACAAATGTAAGAACATCTTTAACCATACCGTCTGGCAAAACGACACCTGATACGGTATTAATTAATATTAAAATTAAAGGAATTAAAATCAGACTCACTACTAAAGCAAAGCTAGGTAGATCTTTTTCTGATTTAATACCTTTTACTTCTCCATGCAGTTTTGCGATATCTGGCATTTCGATATGTACTTTCTTACTGATAAATGTTCCAAAAATTGGACCGGCTATAATCATTGCAGGTATACCAGCAATTACACCAAATAGTATAACCCACCCTAAGTCTACCCCTAACATTTTAGCTACTGTAATCGGTCCAGGTGTTGGTGGAACAAATGCATGTGTTACAGCTAAACCTGCTAATAAAGGAATACCATAAAAAAGTATAGGCTTCTTAGACTTTTGAGCTAAACTATAAACTATTGGGATTAAAATAACTAAGGCCACATCTAGAAATACAGGTATAGATACAATGAAGCCAGTTATACCAAGTGCCCATTGCGCCTTATTGTCACCAAATTTATTAACCATTGTTAAAGCTAATCTCTCTGCACCACCAGAAACTTTTAACACTTCACCAAACATGGCACCAAGACCAACAACAACAGCTATAAACCCTAAAGTACCGCCCATCCCACTTTCAACAGTTTCAACTATTTTGTTTAAATCCATACCTGAAGCTAAGCCAATAAGAACACTTGAAATAAGTAGCGCAACAAAGGCTTGTAATTTAGATACCATAACTAAATAAAGTAGTACACCGATACCTATTACTGCAATCAATATTAAGTATAAATCACTATTCATTTTGCCCCTCCTCAGTTTATCTATCTCTTAAAGTGGATCCATTCCAAATAAATCTCTTAAAAATTAAAGCGCTTACATGTATTATTACAATTTTATCTTTTAACATTACATATTTCAATACGTTTGTTATGTATTATAAAATCATGAGCATAACTAGCTATTTTTAATTTAAAAGTATTGCTACATTGTACAACTTCTTGTACAATAATGATCAAATAAGTAAGGAGGGATATTATGACAGTTAGAACGTATTCTTATGCCCGTAATAATTTTCGAGAATTAATTGATAAAGTAAATAACGATAATGCTCCTATTACAATTACTACAAATGAACATAATGCTGTCTTAATCTCTGAAAGTGATTATAACGTTATAATGGAAACTTTATATTTACAACAAAATCCTTCTAATGCAAGACACTTATCAGAGTCAATTGCAGATGTAGAAAGTGGTAATACCGTTAATAAAGTAATTGATGTTGATGAGTAAATTAGATATTACATTCTCACCTCAAGCATTTAAAGATTATGAGTATTTTCAAGAAAAAGATAAACAGTTAGTAAAAAGAATCAATCAACTTTTAAAAAGTATCTCCCGAGACGGCGTTTTATGTGGAATAGGAAAACCTGAAAAACTAATAGGCAATTATTCTGGTTATTATAGTAGAAGAATTAATCATGAACATAGATTGGTATATACAATAAAAGATTCATCTATCTTAATTATTTCTTGTAGGTATCATTACTGACTATATAATGATTTGAGGCTGAGACAAGTTAATTGTCTCAGCCTCGATTTTTTATTTATATTTCTTTATTTCCTGGGTAATCTCAATGTGTTGATCTCTTTTTTGAATAAAGACACGTGCTGCAAAGTTACATATTCATTTACTTAACTAATACTTCTACCTGATTTCTCACACATTTCTTAACGGATTCTGAGACTTGTTCTACGACTCTTTTGTCTAATGAGTTTGGTATGACATAGTTTGTATTGAGTTCGTCGTCTTCTATTGTTGAAGCGATTGCTTTGGCTGCGGCAATTTTCATGTCTGTTGTTATGTGTTGTGTTTGTGCGTCTAACACACCTCTAAATATACCTGGAAATGCTAATAAGTTGTTGATTTGGTTAGGATAATCTGAACGCCCTGTTCCAACAACTGATGCACCTGCTTCATATGCTTCTTCTGGATATATTTCCGGTGTTGGATTTGCTAATGCAAATATGATTGGATTATCGTTCATTATTTTTATATGTTCTTTTGTTAATGCTTTTGGTCCAGATACGCCAATGAATACATCTGCATTTTGTATAACGTCATCTAGTGTGCCTCTTTGATTATCAATGTTAGTATATTCCGCAATTTCTCGTTGAGTACTGTTTAGCCATGTTTCAGATTTGCTTAATACACCTTCTAGACTAACCAATGTGATGTTTTTATAACCCGCTTCTAACAATAATTTAGCTATAGCAATACCTGCGGACCCTGCTCCGTTTATAATGATTTTTGCATTGATATCTTCGTTTTCTACTACTTTAAGTCCATTGATTAGTGCTGCTAGTACTACAATTGCTGTTCCATGTTGATCGTCATGAAATACTGGGATATCTAATTCTTCGATTAATCTCTTCTCTATTTCAAAGCAACGTGGTGCGGATATGTCTTCTAAGTTTATTCCAGAAAAATTAGGTTGTAATGCTTTAATTATGGAAATGATTTCTTCTGTATCTTTTGTATCTAAAGAAATTGGAAAAGCATCAACGTTTGCTAATTGCTTAAATAGAATACTCTTACCTTCCATTACAGGGATTGCCGCTTTTGGACCAATATCTCCTAAACCTAGTACAGCAGTTCCATCTGTAATAACAGCTATCATATTGCCTCGCGCTGTTAATGTATTAGCTCTTGTTTCATCATCAGCAATTGCTCTACTAACTTCTGAAACACCTGGTGTATAAACAACACTTAAATCTTCTACTGTATTCACTTCAACTTTACTTGTAATTTCTATTTTACCTGCATGTTCATTGTGTAGATTAATAGATTCGCTATATTCGCTTCTATCTGTCATTTTAAATTCTCCTTATATTTTTTGTTTTTTAACTCAATAATTTTAATAGTAATGATGCTAAAATAACTGTAGACACTCCCCCGATTCTCGTTGCAACTTGTGCAAATGGCATGAGTGCCATACGTTTAGAAGCTGATAATATCGCAACATCTCCTGTACCACCTAATCCACTATGACAACCTGTAACAATAGCTGAATCAACTGGATACATTTTCATTAATTTACCTACAAAATATCCAGAAGCGATCATTGTTAATACGACTGAAGCACATACGACTACATATGCTGGTGTAACAATTTTCACGACATCTTCTAAAGGAATATAAAGCATGCCAAGACCTACCATTAATGGCCAAGTTAAACTTGTAGATATGAATTTATATAAATTGTGTGCACCATCTTCCATTTTATGTGGCATCACTTTTAAACATTTAATTAGCGTTGCAAATAAAATCATAATTACAGGTCCAGGTATACCGATGAACTTTTGACCTAGCGTACCCACAATAAAGAAACTACATGCTATAAGTAACCCTGCGCCCATAAGTGAGAAATCAATAACTTTTTCTTTCTCTTGCTCTTCAAGGATTTCATCACCATTTTTTGATCTTACTAACTTGCCGTTTCCAGAAAGGTGAGTTTTCTTTTCACCTAAGCGCATCATTAATCCAGCGCAAATTACTGCGAAAATATTACCGATAACTGCTGCTGGAATCATTTGAGAAACGAATGACTCTGCAGAACCACCTAATATAGATGAATATGCAATTGATAAAGGTAGAATACCTTCGCCAATTCCACCACCGATAATAGGAACAACAATATAAAATAAAGTATGTTGAATATCATAACCAAGTAGAAGGCCAACTAGTAGACCTGCAGATACTGCTAAAATAGTACCAACGACTAAAGGTACAAACATACGTGTAAATCCTTGAATCAATACTTTACTATTCATACCTAAAATACTTCCTACAACAAGACAAGAAATATAAAAATACAAAAAGTTAGACGTCTTCATTAAAGTCGTAACCGCTTCCATTGAAGACGTATTAATTACATCTAAGAACACTAAAATAGAAGGTACTAACAAAGCTAAAATCGCTGGACCTCCAATTTCCTTTAAAATTGGAATCCTTTGGCCAAGATCACCAAGCAATATTCCTAAAATCATAATGACAGCAAACCCGCCTATCATGTCTGCTGGTAATGTATTATATATGGATGCAGTTAATATAATTGCTGCTAATATAACGTAAAGTGGTAATGGTAATACACCCACTTTAGCTTTTAATAACTTGTCCCCAATATTTTTAAAATTATTTTCAAGCGGCATCTCACTTTGAGTAAGCGCTTTCAAATTTGTCTTCGTGTTCATAAATATCCCCCTTAATTGATATAAGCTTATTTTATGTAAAGCTTATAAAAATTTATAGGTTATGAAATTTTAATTATCTTTTTGTAATTAAAAAAACCAAACTAAAAGTGATGTAGTTTGGTTTATACTATATACGATTTTAAATATTTTAAGTTATCTTTTTTAAATTTATAGAAATAAATTGGGCGACCGATACCATATGTTAAGGATTCTTCTAATACATCGATATCAGTTAGAAATTTTAAATATTTTCGGACGGAAACTCGTGAAATATTTGTGATTTTTGAGATTTCATCTGTTGAAAATTCACTTTCTTCAAAGTAATTCATTTTCTCAATTATTATTTGTAGTGTCTCTTTTGTTACACCTTTTGGTAATTTAAGATCTGACTCCAATTGAATCGTAGTTTTATTTAAAAGGGCTGCATCTATATCTGCTTGTTTAATATGGCGATTTTCATTATAAAAATTTTGCCCTTGCTTGTATTTTAACAATGATTTTTTGAATCGCTCAAATTCAAAGGGTTTTATTAAATAATCTACTGCTCCATAACGAAATGCTGTCTGTATATCTTCTACATCTGAGGCTGCAGTAATTAATATAGCATCTATTTTATAACCTTGTTCTCTTACATATTTCAAAAATGTTAAGCCATTTTCTTCTGGCATATAAATATCGAGCAATAATAAATCTATTTCTTTAGTTTTTATAACGCTCATTGCTTCTGTAACATTTTGTGCAATATCTACTAATGCGTGAGGATCTATTTTTTCAATAAATTGTCGATTGATTTGAGCAACCATAGGGTCATCTTCTACAATAAGTATGTTTAACATTTATCTTCTTCCTTTTTTGGATAGTTTATAACGACTGAAAATTGTACATTACTTGCTTCATTAGAATCAATTTTAATATTACCTTTAAGCTTTTCAACGCTTTGTTGAACTAAATGTAAACCATATCCTCTATTTTCGCCTTTAGAAGAAACACCTTTTTCAAAAATTTGATCATCTAATTCATTTTCAAGTATTAATCCTGAATCAATAACATCAATCATTAATTGTTCATTTTCGTATTTCAAATGTACATCAATCGTTTTCTTTTTAACAGAAGAAGTCACTAGGGAGTCTATACTATTATCAATTAAATTACCTATAATCGTAATCATTTCATGTGTGATGTATGAATAATTTGGTTCAGGAATTGTTGTGTGATTCATAATAGATAGCTTAATATTCTGTTCTCTCGCTAAACTTAATTTACCAATTAAGAAACCAGCTAACACTGCGTCTTTAATTTTAGACGTAATATCTCCACTTTCTTGGCTGCCGAGTTCAACTATTTCATGTATGTATTGCTTCAAATCATCATAATGTTCCATCTGTAGCATACCAGAAATAACATGTAGCCTATTACTAAACTCATGTGATTGTGCTCGTAAAGTATCAGCGTATGTCTTAACACCAACTAATTGTTCCGATAATTTATTCACTTCAGTCTTATCTCTAAAAGTCGAAATCGCACCGACTGTTTCATCCTTAACAATAAGTGGCACTCTGTTCACTAATATCTTTAAACCATTAATGTTCTGTTCTTTATCACGTTCAGGTTTACCAAGTTCAACAACTTTTGGTAATTGTGTAGAAGCCATATAATCATTAATCTGCATACCAATAGGATTATCCTTTAGACCAGCCTTTTTAAAAATATCCATTGCAGACTTATTTACTAAATTAATTTTACCTTCCTTATCAACAGCTACAATGCCTTCATGAACAGACTGTAACATTGTATTTCTTTCTCCCAGTATTTTCGCAATATGGGAAGGCTCTAATCCAAGTAAAATTCTCTTAATATATCTAGACAACAAATATGCACCAATGGCACCGACAAACAATCCGATAATCGATCCAATAATAATTTGCTTATTACCATCCGCTAGAGCATCAGACACACTTTTCATAGGCACACCAACAGCAACAACACCAACTTGTTTACCATCAGAATAAACAGGTGTAAAAGACCTCAAAGACTTTCCAAGTGTCCCCTTAGAAATCGAAGAACTCACATGACCATTGAGAGCATCCTTCTCATCCCCACCTTTAAAATGCTTTCCAATCAAATCCTCATTAGGATGAGATTTTCTAACACCATTCATATCCATAACAACAATAAAACTCACATCCGTCGACCGTTGAATATCAGAAGCATACTCTTGTACCTTCTTGCTACCATCATTGTCCACCAAAGCCGACTGAACAACCTCAGATCTTGCAACCGTCTTACCAATAACCTCAGCCTTCTCCTCAGTCGTCTTATGAATTGTGTCCTTAATCGTATTGCTAATCAATATACCAGTTATCAACAAAGAAAACAGAACCACAATACAGACCACAATAATAACTAATGTACTTAACTTTAATCTCTGTTTCCTCAAAACCCAAAACCGCCTTTAGTTATAGTTAGTAAACATTTAACATATGTAATTAATTAGTAAAAATATATCATACTATCAGTTATTTTGTTTATTATTGTAGAAGAATTAATTATGAACATAGAATGGTATATACAATAAAAGATTCTTCTATCTTAATTATTTCTTGTAGGTATCATTACTAACTATATATTGATTTGAGGCTGAGACAAATTAATTGTCTCAGCCTCGATTTACGTAAAGTATTTGAAATTAATGATAATACTTCTGCTTTTTCAACAATTTATTTTCACAGTTTTTTATACTCTTTTGCAATTTCTTTTCCAATTTCTATTGAACAAGTGGCTGCTGGTGATGGTGCATTTAAAACATGTAATGAATGCTTACCTTTTTCAAAAACAAAATCATCTAATAATGTACCATCATTTAACATTGCTTGTGCTCTTACACCTGCTTCTATTGGTTTGATATCTTCATTTTTTATTGAGGGAATGAGTTTTTGTGCATTTTTAACAAAGGCTTTTTTATTAAAGGATCGATAATATTCTCCTAATGCTTCTTTTATATTTTTTAATCCCATCTTATATAACCCAGGAAATTTTAAAATTTCTAGTGTTTCATTTTTATGAAAATCTATTTTTCCATATGCTTCTTTTTTTAATCCAAGTACCGCATTTGGTCCGACATCAACCCCTCCATCAATCATGTTTGTAAAGTGTACTCCTAAAAAAGGCAAATCAGGATTTGGTACTGGATAAATCAAAGTATTTACATATTTTTCAGCATTAGTATTAAGTTGATAGTATTCTCCTCTAAATGGAATGATTTGAATAGCTGTATCTACACCACTCATTTGAGCAATTTTATCACTATATAAACCAGCACAATTAATTATATTTTTAGCTCTGAATTTTTTACTATGGCTTCCTACAATAATATTATCCTCTGACACTTCAATGTGTGTCACTGGAGTATTAAATTCAACTTTTCCACCTAATTCTTCAAATAATAATTTAAATTGTTTTGTTACTTTTTTATAATCTACAATCGCCGTTTCTTCTACTTTTATACCACCTACTGTATTCACATATGGTTCAATCTTATTTACTGCTTCCGCATCTAGTAATTTTACTGAAAGTCCATTTTGTAGTCCTCTTTCATATAATTCATGTAATTTTTTTAACTCTTCTTCAGCTGTAGCAACAATTATTTTGCCACATTGATTAAATGGAAGTTTGTATTTTTTACAAAAATCAATCATAGATTGTGAACCCTTTTTACTAAATTCAGCTTTATGTGAACCTGGCTTATAATAAATGCCTGAATGAATTACTCCACTATTATGACCAGTTTGGTGTTCTGCAAAACTCTTTTCTTTTTCTAATACTAAAATATCTAACTCAGGATTTTGTAATTTTAAATGATATCCAGTACTAAACCCAATAATACCTCCACCAATAATTACTACATCAGTTTTCATAAAATCCTCCTTACACATTAATATCACAAGCTTCTACTTCAATTCCAACATTCTTCATACATATCACCTGCACCTTATATCGCCCAATTTCTTTCTCATTGTAACTAAATGTTTTTTCATTGCTTTTTTTGCATTAGATTCTTCTTGATTTTTTATGGCATTATATATAATTTCATGCTCTTTAATTACACTTTCTCTTTTTTCAATCATGCCTTTATTTAAATTCAATGAATATTCCAATGCATTTAAATGGATTTCTTCTAAATTCTCAAAAGTCTTAATCATATATTGATTTTTAGTACATTGCACTATGCATTTATGAAAATTATAATCTGCTTCTAAACCAAGTGCATATTCATCTTGATGTGCTTTTTTATATTCTTGAAATGCATAATCAATAAATGTCATATCTTCTTCAGTTCTTCTGATAGCACAAATTCCAGCAGCTTCAACTTCTATAATGGTTCTCATTTCCAAAATATCAAGCAAATCTTTATCTGAAAATCTTCCAAAAGCATGCTGTCTAAAAGAATCTGAAGCATCATTATTTATAACATAACTACCTTTACCTTGAAATGACTCAATATATCCGATAGAATCAAGCTTGCTTAGTGCCTCTCTTATAGGATATCTACTTACTTCAAATTCTTTTGACAATATTGACTCTGAGGGTAGTCTGTCACCTATTTTATATTTATTATTTTTTATTCTTGTAACTAGCTCTTCAAATATAACTTCTGATAAACGCTTTGAACTATCATGTTCCATTTAGGATACGCCTACCTTCTTAGTTTTAATATAATGCATCCCAATTATCAAAATAACACCTATAATTCCAATAATACTTGTTATCATTTCAGGGAAAATAAGCATTACAGCAAACGCTATAAATAAAATTCTTTCTATTATATTTAATTTAACTAATAAATAATTACCCATACCTACTACTAAAGCGTATATACCAACTAATGAAATAACTATTGTTACAATTAATTCACCAATATTAATATTACCAGTTGGATTATTTAATAATAGCTCTGGATTATATACAAGCAAGAATGGAATAATAAATCCAGGTAGCGCTAGACGTAAAGCTGTCCAAGATGTTTTTACTGGATCAGCATTTGCTATACCTGCACCAGTATATGCTGCTAGTGCAACTGGTGGTGTTACATTAGACATTGCTCCAAAATAAAATACAAAGAAATGAGCTGCAAGTGGTTCCACTCCTGCTTGAACTAAAGATGGAGCCACAGTAACTGCAACTACTATATATAGAGCAGTTGAAGGTAAACCAAAGCTTAGTACTATACAAGTTATCATAACCATTATTAATATTACTATTAGGTGTCCACCTGCTATATCAATAACATTATAAGCAAGCATAGACCCTACACCTGTCATACCTACAGTAGCGATTACTATACCAACCGAAGCACAGGCTAAAGCTACTTGAATTGAACCTTTAGCACCATCAATTAAAGCTTCAAAAAACTTTTTAAATGTTACTCTTGTTGATTTATCCTTAGTTAAATATGAAGCTAATATTGCGGATATAATACCGGAAAACCCTGCAAATATTGCTGTTTTTCCTATTAATAATGCTACAATTACAACTATAATTGGTAATAGCAACGCGCCTCTTTCTTTTAATACCTCTCTAATTAAAGGAATGCTGTCTTTACTTACCCCTTTTAATCCTTTCTTCTTTGATTCTGTGTCAATTGCCCATACTAAAGCAATATAATAGAATAATGCCGGTATAATACCTGCAAGGACTATCGTTGTATATGGCACACCAAGAAAACCTGCCATTATAAATGCAGCAGCCCCCATAATAGGTGGCATAATCATACCACCAGTTGAAGCTGCAGCTTCAACACCACCAGCAAACCTTGGTGTTAGTCCAATATTTTTCATTAAAGGAATTGTAAATGATCCAGTAGTTGCCACGTTAGCAACTGCACTACCATTTAATGATCCAGTTAAAGCACTTGTAATAACCGCTACTTGTGCAGGACCTCCACGACGCTGACCTGCTATAGCTAATGCTAAATCATTAAATAATTTACTTGCACCACTTACTCCTAAAAATGCTCCAAATAAAATGAATAACATAATGTATGTTGCTGCAATTGATAGCGTACTACCAAATATACCTTCAGTAGTCATATAGAAACGATATAATAATCGTTTAATACTAAATCCTGAATGTGCAAAATCGATAGGAAAATAATTTCCGTATAAGGCATAAATTATTGCAAATATACTTAGTAATGGTATGAAAATTCCAATCGTTCTTCTTGTAATTTCAAATAACACTATGATAGCTATGACAGCAAATATGTAATCAGTTGTATTTGCTTGTGATGCTCTATCAACATGTAAAGTAGTGTAATTAAGAATAATGTATCCAATACCCACTATTGTTAAAACAATGAAAATTATATCAACAACAGAAGGTCGTGTTTTTTCAACTCCTTTTTTACTAGTTGGGTATAACATAAACCCTAGTAATACTATTAGTATTAAGAATATTGAATTTTGATGAAAAGTCTGTAAGTTTAAAAAGCTTGAGGCTGATAAAACAAATATAGACAAAATAATTGCTATGCCATTAAATAAATATTTACTGCCACCTTGTAATTCTCTAACTTGAGACATCACTTCTTTTTCTACTTTATTTTTCATCTTGATTACCCCCTTCTTTTTCTTTAACTTCTTCAGGGATTAATCTGTCATCAATTTTAAGACCTTTTTCTTTATAATATCGATATGCTCCTTCATGCAAAGGCGTATTTAAACCATTAAGAGCAGTCTCTAATTTCATTTCTTTCGCTGAGTTATGTACATCTATCATGAAATCACGATTTTCATGTAACATTTTCGTTAAGTTATAAACCATATCTGGGTCCATCTCTTTAGTTGTTACGAGTATATTTGGTTGTGCAATCGTTTGAATATCTTTTTTCTGTTTTGGATATGTACCTTTTTTAATCGTATAACGATACCAAGTATCTACTTGGCTATTAATATCTTTCATTTGTTTATCAGTAACCTCTAAAATCGATGCATTTACTCCTGAAGCATACATATCTGTTATAGATGATACAGGTACACCTGCTGGTAAGGAACCACCATCTAATCTTCCATCTCTCATTGCTGATATTGTTTCTTCGTAACCTAAATATTCAGGTGAAATATCTTTTTTTGTTTGTCCTATACCTTTCATCATCATTAAAGTTGACTGTTCAGTACCACTAGCTCTAGGTCCCACTGAAAATGAACTTCCTTTTATGTCAGCAATTGTTCCAGTTTTTACATCACTATTTTTCAAGACAAAGTGTTCGACATTTGGCCAAATCATACTCATTGAACGTAATGAATCATATTTTTCATCTTTGTAAATACCTGTTCCTTGAGATGCTTGTGTTGAAATCAAACCTTGTAAAATTGAAAAGTCGGCTTCATTTTGTTTCATTAAATCAATATTTTCTACTGAACCAGCAGAAGATTGACCATTAAATTTAGTATTTTGATCTCGATAATGTTTAGTCCATAGTTGCCCCATGCCTACTCCTATTGGGTAATAGGTACCTCCTGTTGATGCAGTTGCAATGTTATATGTTTTCTTTTTTTCAAAATTACATCCAGCTAATATTAATGCCATACATATTAATAAACTCATCAAGCGAAACTTCATAAATAATCCCCCCTAAATTTAAATAAAGCGCTTTCACTTGTATTACAAGTCTATATTGTAATTTTACTTTTTTCAATGAATTTTTAAATATATGCAATTATTCATTCATCATTATATATATATTTCTAATTTTTTCAGATATAAAATTTCACTAAAATCATCTAAAATTGCACCTTTCTTGATCGTAAATTTACATTTTATTACCGTAGCGGCAATATTTTGTTAAAATATAAATAAATACGATATTTTGGAGGTAATATTTTGAAAAAACAAATCGAAGTTGTTGGTGCTATCATTTTTTCTAATAATAAAGTTCTTTGTGCGCAAAGAAATGAAAATATGAGTTTACCTCTAATGTGGGAATTTCCTGGTGGTAAAGTTGAAAAAGATGAATCTGAAATTGATGCATTAAAACGTGAAATAAAAGAAGAAATGTTATGTGATTTAGAAGTTGGAGAGAAAATCACATCTACTGCTTATGAATATGATTTTGGAATTGTTAATCTTCATACATATAAATGCAAATTAAAAGAAAAGATGCCTACTTTGACTGAACATAAAAGTATTAAATGGCTAGAGGTTAATGAATTAGAATCGTTAGAATGGGCGCCTGCAGACATACCTGCTGTGAAAATTATTGTAGATGAGGGATAACAATGAATAATTTATTAGAAGACTTTAATCAGTCACTACATAAAGGATTTATTGATCGTACTATCTCTCATAAAGGTAATTTCATGCCTAAATTATTGATTAATAATAAAGAAGAGAATGTACTTTCAACGATTATTAATGAACTATATAAATGTAAATCATTTACGATTTCAGTTGCCTTTATTACTGAAAGTGGATTAGCTAGTTTAAAATCACACCTTTATGATTTAAATCAAAAAGGCATTAAAGGTAAAATCATTACATCTAACTATTTAGGGTTTAATACACCTAAAATGTATAAAGAATTATTGAAACTTAATAATGTTGATGTCAGACTGACCGATGTCAACGGATTCCATGCTAAAGGTTATGTATTTGAGCATGAACATTATGCTTCTATGATTGTTGGAAGTTCTAATTTAACTTCGAATGCACTAAAAGTAAATTACGAACACAATATCTTACTTTCTACTCAGAAGAATGGTGATCTTGTTTATAATGTAAAAGCGCAATTTGATGAACTATGGGAGAAGAGTTCCCCACTATCAAATGCCTGGATTAAAGAATATGAACTTACATATGATGAGCGCAATTTAAAGAATGCTATACGTATTACACAAGAGCAAAATGAAATTCAAAATAATATCAATCAAGCTGTTAAAATCGAACCGAATATAATGCAAAAAGAAGCTTTACATTCATTAGCTGAACTTAGAAAAAGTGGTAAAGATAAGTCACTCATTATTTCTGCAACTGGTACGGGTAAGACCATTTTGTGTGCACTAGATGTCAGAAGCTATAATCCGAATAAATTTTTATTTATTGTTCACAATGAAGAAATCTTAAGGAAAGCAATTGAAGAATTCAAAAAAGTACTACCTTTTTCCAAAGATGAAGACTTTGGATTATTAACTGGTAAAAATAAAGCCATTCATTCCAAATATTTATTTGCTACAATTCAAACATTATCAAAAGATGATATATACAGTCAGTTTGATCAAAATCATTTTGATTATATCGTTTACGATGAAGCTCATCGTTCTGCAGCTAAGTCATATCAGAAAGTGTTCAACTATTTTACTCCTAATTTCGTTCTAGGAATGACCGCTACACCAGAAAGAACAGATAACTTAAACATATTTGAAATGTTTGATTACAATATCGCTTATGAAATCCGATTACAAAAAGCTCTCGAAAGTGAAATACTTTGTCCATTCCACTATTTTGGCGTTACTGACTATGTTCGTGATGGTAAAGCTACTGATGATTTTAGTAGTTTAACTGATTTAACTTCCAATGAAAGAGTCAAACATATATTAGAAAAAACTCAATACTATGGATACTCTGGTGATGAATTAAAGGGACTTATTTTTGTTAGTAGAAAAGACGAAGCAAAAGATTTAGCTGAAAAATTAACATTACATCAAGTACCTTCAAGAGCTTTAACAGGTGAAGATAATTCAGAAAAACGACAAGAAGCGATCGAACAGCTTAAATCAGGAGAAATCAATTATATCATTACCGTTAATCTATTTAACGAAGGTATAGATATTGCGCCTGTAAACCAAATTGTTATGTTGAGAGAAACTGAATCTAGTATTATCTTTATTCAACAACTTGGTAGAGGACTTAGAAAGAGTGATAATAAAGAATATGTAACAGTTATAGACTTTATAGGTAACTATGAAAAGAACTACCTAATCCCTGTCGCTTTATCCGGTGATCAATCACAAAATAAAGATAACTATAGAAGATTCTTAACTAGTAATACTGTCTTAAGTGGTGTTTCAACAATTAACTTTGAAGAAATCGCTAAAAAGAAAATATACGATTCACTCAAACAAGCCAAATTAAGTGCAGCATCTCATATTAAACAAGCCTATAACGAAGTAGAACAAAGAATAGGTCGAATGCCTTTACTCATGGACTTTATTAGACAGAACTCTATAGATCCTAGCGTCATATATTCATCTGAAAGTAACTATAAAAATTATCACGAATTTCTTGTTAAATCAAAGAAAATAGAAGACCAACTAACTGAGAATGAAAAGTTGAATTTAACATTCTTATCTAGAGAAATAGCACCCGGACTAAAGAACGTAGATCATACAATTTTAAATGCAATAATCGAAAGACCACATAAAATACAAGAACTATTAACACTCGCACAAAAAGTAGATCCTAAAGTTACACTTAAAGATATCGAAACAACTTTAAAAATATTAGACTATAGCTTCTATAGCGTTACAATAAACAAAACATATGGCGAGCCAATCATAACAATTTCAAACGATGAAGTAACATTAACAAAAACATTTGCGGCATCACTTGAAAACCTACTTTTCAAAACATATGTAGAAGATATAATCCAATTAGCACAATATAATAACACAACACATCATGGAAACCAAAACCGTCTCATCCTATACAACAAATATACAAGAAAAGATTTCGTTAAATTACTAAACTGGGATAAAGATGAATCCAGTACAATCTATGGATATAAATCTAAACATAATACCCTACCCATCTTTATCACATATCATAAACAAGATGATATCAGTGATAATACAAAGTACGAAGATGAATTCCTTAGCCCAGACGAACTCAAATGGTTCACAAGATCAGACAAGACATTAAACTCAAAAGAAGTAATCGAAATTATGGCACATAAAGAAAAAAATATAGATATGTATATTTTCGTTAAAAAAGAAGATTCAGCAGACGGAAAAGAATATTATTTCCTAGGAAAAGCACACTATCTAGAAGGCACAGCAGAACAAACAATCATGCCAAACGAAAAGAAAAACAACGTCGTAACGATGACATTATCCATGGAAAAACCCGTTCAAGATGAAATTTATAGGTATATAATTGAGGAATAGAAAGCTTTACAAATAAAAACACTTTCCATAAATTCAATAAGAATTTATGGAAAGTGTTTTTTATTTCTAATATAGGCTACTTTTTTACTTTGACCATTTAATATTTATACGGATCCTCAACGTCATTTTTTGTTTCTTGTTCTTCTACATAATCTTCACTATCATTACTATTTTTTTCATTAGTTAAAAAAGGATTTTCATCTTGAAAACTTTCATTATTTTCTTCAAATTCATTATATAAAGAAGTTTTTGGTTTTCTTCTAATTAACATTGTACCTGCTATAATCCACATAATTACCGCAACCCAATTTAATATAATCGATAATATACCTATAACTATCAATATAATACCTGCTACTCTTGTTTTTTTATCTGTCCAAACTATAGAAGTTATTGCAAGACCCATTAAAATGACTCCCCAAATCAATTCAATTATCATAAATCCAGATAAAATGTTTAATGTAGATTTGGCTTCATCAATAGAAATAGAGTTACTGTTCATCATGTCTATAACAGCACCATCACTATTTGAATACCATAATAGCAATCCACAAACTAATAAGATTAATATTTGGACCGCTATACCTATCCAAATAAAAGTACGTTCAGTTGTTCTTTTAATCATTTTTCTATAATCTCCTTAAACTTATTTTTCATTTACCTTCTGAGTTTCCATTTCTTTAATTTTGGTAATTACTCGATCAACCTCTTTATTCTTATCCTCATACCAATCAATCGCCCATATTCTATGAATATCCCAGCCTAAACTATTTAATACACTCGGTTGTATAACATTTCTATCATTTGATGTTTGAGATTTATAATAGTGTTCACCGTCTATTAAAATTGCTAAGATATATTTATTTGGGTTACTTGGATCAACAATAGCTAAATCAATTTTATATTCTGAGTTTCCTAAATGAACTTTTGATTCTATATTATGCTCTAAAAGTTTTTCTTGAAGAATTGTTGCAATTCCATTTTTATCATCAGTTAAATTATTTTTAATTGCAGGTAACGACTTAGCATTCCTAGCATATTGGAGAAATCCTTTTAGACCTCTTACACCTTCAGATTTAGTACGTTTAAGATCAATATCTTCAGGATCAAAAGAAGAAATTACTTTCATTTCTTTTCTAGCTCTGGTAATAGCTACATTCAATCTTCTCCATCCACCATTTTTATTTAATGGACCAAAATTCATTGTCATGTTATTGTTCTCATCTGGACCAAAAGTAGTTGAAAACAAAATAACGTCTCTTTCATCACCCTGAACATTTTCTAAATTTTTAATAAATATTGGTTCTGAAGAATTTTGGTTTTTATGATCCAAATCTGGGTTGTCAACTAACACTATATTAAACATATCTTCAATGAGATTCTGTTGCTGTATATTGAAAGTTATTACCCCAATAGAATCATCACTATTGCTTTTCAAATGTTGAATTAACACATCTACAACTGCTTTAGCTTCTATCTCATTATTTCGATGACTACCTCTTTTGTATATCCCATTAACATTTTCGAAAAATACTTTAGATGATAATGCATCTGAAGAAGGATACGTAAATAGTGAACTGTTGTAATATGTTAAATTACTATAATGTATTAGACTTTCATGATTAGAACGATAATGCCATTTTAAATATTTCTCAGGAAAATTTGAAGCCAGACAATCATCTAATAAACTTTCTAAGTCTTCTAATTCAAGATTATCTTCATCTCTATTATTCGAACTAAAGAACGAAGTCGGAGGCATTTGCTTTGGATCTCCAACAATAATACAATTTTCTGCTCTAGAAATTGCTCCAATTGCGACATCTGTTGGAATTTGAGATGCTTCATCAAAGATAACTAAATCAAATTTTGGGAATTTTGGATCAATATATTGAGCGATAGACAATGGACTCATTAGCATTACTGGAAATATATCTTGGATAATATTTGAAGTATTATTAAAGATTGTTCGAATTGATTGGCCTCTTCCTCTACTTCTTATCGCTTTTTGTAACACTAAGAAATCTTTTTCAAATGCTTCATTAGCACGTTTATTAGTTAAGTTTTGTTGCATTTTATATATTGTGTTTTCTATAGTTACATCACTAAATTCTTTTTCTTTATTTTTTAAAAGTTGAATTTTTTGTTCTAGTTCAAAGCTATTAAAAGAATCTAAAGTATAATTCAAAGTAAAATACTTTTGAATAAGTTTTTCAATTAAATCCTTCATGATTAATTGAAATAAATTATTATCTTTTGAGTTTTCGATAAATATATTCCTAACATCAGTATTTAAAATTTCTTTTAATTTATCAAATTGTTCATTTACTAATGTCCAATGTTTAAAGTCAATATGTCCCTTCAACCATAAATCGATTTTCTCATTTAATTCATTAAGCTTTAGATCTTCTAACTTACTTTTACTATATTTATACTCTTCGACTAGAGTATTTGTCGCCTCATTCACTACAAGAAATTGTTCTTCTAATATTTTAAATTCATTTGTGTAATTTATTTTAAAATTAAGTATATCTTTAATTTTATTTTTATCTTTATTATCTAATGAATGTATATTCAACTCATTAATAAATTGTATTTGATTATTCAATAAATCTAAATCAGTATTTTTACCTTTCCAGCTATCACCGAAAGATTTAATAAAGTTTTCATTACTCTTTTGTAAATCATTTCTAGCTTTTTGATATTCCTCAATTATTTTAATATCATTTACAAACTCTTCTTCTGTTAAGTTTCCACTTTGGAGCAATTCAATTTCCAAATTACTAATCAATTTATTAAGTTTTTTATTTTTGAAAATTTTATTTTTTAATGTTGTATATTCTTCACTTAAGTATTGGGCATTAATATTAAGTACTTTTTCATTATATTTGCCTAATATCAATTTATTAGTGTTAGTATAAGTTCTTAATAATGAACTAGCATATTTATACGCTTTATCTAATGATATATTCTGATATAAACTATACATTTCTTCACTGATTGATACAGAGTATGTATAATTTTTTAAAGAATTTATTACTCTATTAAAATTATACAAATCTTTGATAGTGTTTATATCTTCATTACTAAAATGTTTGCTAATTGTTTCATTAATTATAGGTATTGCATTTTTTATATTTTCTAGTAAAGTTGAAAATTGATCTTTTTTAGAAATACTATATTTATTTACTTTAAAGTCTTTTAATGGGTGTTGATTAATACCATATTTTAATTGATTTATTGTTTTATCTATAATTGATGTGATATCTTTTATTTTCCTAATATCTTCATTTTCTAGGTTCTCAACTATTTTTGGATTTAATGTTATAATTTTTGGAACTTTTTCAAATTGTTCATGCATTTGTATTAATTCGTATAAACTATACCCACTTTTTTGTCTGCTATGAAGTGCTTCAACATAAGTACTAAGCTCATTTTTCAACTCATAAAGTTCATTTGATTTACTTTCAACATTTAATGTTTTCATCTCATAGTTTTGATTCATGCTTACTTCTATTTTTTCTAAAAATCTAGACTTTCTTGTTTTATTAGAATGTAACTCTAGTGTAAAATCTTTTAATCCTAAATTTGTTAAACGATTATTAACTACATTTAAAGCTGCTTGTTTTTCTGCAACAAACAATACTTTTTTACCTTTATTTATGTTATGAACTATCATGTTCGTAATAGTTTGTGATTTACCTGTACCTGGTGGACCATGTAGTACAAAACTACTTTTTTCACTTGCTTTTATTGCTTCTAATTGAGAAGCGTCTACCGAACTTCCTATGCTTAATTCATGCGGTTTATCTGTTTTTTCTATATTACGAGCACTTATATCTTCTAGTGATCTATCAATTTTATAATTCCCATTTATCAATGCTTGTATATTGAAGTTTGAATTAATTTCTTCTGCTCTGTTTTGTAAATCATTCCACATAACAAATTTACTGAATGAAAAGTTACTTATTGTAGCAATCTCTTCAATATCCCAACCATCTTTATCCATTATTGCCTTTCTTATAGCAGAAAAAAGCAGTGGAATATCAGTCCCTTTTTCGTCTTTAGGTAACTCTATTAAGTGTCTTAAGTCTATATTGAATTTTTGTCTCAAATATTCAACTAGTGTAATATTAAACTGTGGCTCATCATCACTTAATTCAACAAGCAGCTTACTTCCTGCACTTTTTTTCTCCATTGATAACGGCAATAAAAGTAATGGTGCATTATAAACTTTATGAATATTTCCAGGTTCACACCATTTTAAAAACCCAATCGCTATATACAGTGAATTCGCTCCATTTTCATCTAAATTCGATTTAGCTTTTCTATATATCGATTTAAGTTGTTTTTCTAGAGCATTCTCTGTTAGAAAACTTCTAAGTCTATTTTCTTTAAAATCATCATCAATGATATTTTTGAATTCTGCTTCAAGTAACTTTGCATTAAAAATATGATTTCCAGATTCTTGGAATGTTATACCTTTAGGTTTTTCTATAATTTTAAAATGTTCATGAATAGATAATTCGTCTTCTAATGTAGCAACATCATATACCATTAATTGTATAGAACTTTTATTCATTCTGAAATTTATCATGGGATTTCTCAATGTTAGATCTAATAAATTTCTACTCCAAATATCAGTTTTTTCAACTGGATTAACTTTAAATTCAATATCTCCAGTTCTTTCAATAATAGTATTAGGTGCATCTGTAACTGTTTCACGAACCCCATAATCTTCCATTATAAAATCCGATTTATTTTCTTTACTCAATACAGGTGTAATACCATAATTTCTACCGCATTTCACATCAACAACTCCTTCAAAATTATAAGGAGTTAAAATATTTCTCTTAGCCATACGAGTAGACTCTTCAAATGATATATCTCTACCGTTAACTATTGATGTTGTTTCAACTACGTCAATATCTTTAATATCATCAGACAATCTTTTAGATAATGCAGCAAAATCAGAAATGTATGGTTCAGTGAAAGACTTATCTAACAACCAATATCCTGCAAATGCATGACCATGTATAAAAATAACTAATGAGTGTATTCCAACTGCTTCTAAACATGCAGCAAAAAAGAATGCTAAATCTAAACAGGTTCCATTTTTATATTGAATAATTTCTTGAGGATATCTTATATTTTGTCCAAATCTTTCAAAACTTGCTGGTGGGTTTTTATAAGCTATATTTTCTTTTTGTAACGAAGCATAAATGGCTGCAACTTGTAATCTAACGCTCTCGCTATCTCCTGTTTGATATCCATTAAAACTTGGATCTCCAGTCCATTCTTTCAGTTTCATTCCCGCTTCAGAAACTACTCTCCTTACTTCATTTTCATTTGGTACTATATATGCACAAGTTAGAGAAGGATATATCTGCGTACCTAACCAATGTTGGTAAGGTAGTATATTAATTTTATATGGTTGTTTAAAAATAGTATTGTTTTTCTCATCTAATAACTCAATAAAAAAGTGTGTAGTAATTTTTTCTATTATTTCCCTAAAAAAATCATAATTATAATTAATTTTGGGTTTTTCAATAGTGAATACATCATCTTTTTCAATGTAAGGTATTTCTTGTTCAAATTTGTATATAAAGTTGGTATTCGAATATATCTTTAACTTTAAATTCTCAAAATCCCTATCTTCGTTTAAATTCAAAAATTGAATATCTTTGATAATAGTATAATCATTTTGTGCTAATGAATAATTAATCATATCCACAAAATCAACTCTTATATCAATATCCAAATTTTCTACTATCATTCTCTCCATCATTATTCATCCCCAATCAAATTGTACTTCATATCTTAATAATAATATTATTATACTATAAGTGTTAAATGAAAATAGGATATATTACAAATATTTCAAGATTTTTCAAAATTATTTAACATAATAAAGTTGTTTTCATTATTCATGAATTTTAATAACTCTTCTCAGCAACAAACAATTATGGTGTCATATCTAAAGATGAATTTTTAGAGTTCTACAAAAGTGGGATGTATTCTGATAAAGCAAGTACATTTGATAAGTTAGCCTTACCTCAGTCTACTTGTTAGACTGAGGTTTCTTTTATTTTATTACTAAGCAATTCCACTTTTCCCTACCACTTACTCACTTATATTTACCACTTAGCGAAATGATATAGTTTTTTTCAACGAAATTTGTTTTACTTTAGTTAAGGAGGAGGACATTATGAAATATAAAGTTAACTATGACGCTTCTTTAGAACAAGATGATTTAATCATCAACTGTCATCCTGACAATCAGAATATAGAAGAAATGATTCAATTAATACAAACTCATGCAGATCAAACTTTCTATCCTGTTAAAAACAGGCGTGATGAAACGCATATTGTGAAACAAAATGATATTTATAGTTTTCGTATTGAAAACAAACTATTAAATATCTATACATTAAATGGACAATATATTTATAATGAAAGGCTTTATAAATTAAAAAAGCATTTAAGTGATAATTTTTTACAAATATCCAAATCAGAAATCATAAATGTAACTTTTATAGATCATTTAGTACTAAATAAAAGTGGGATTATAGAAATTAAATTTATTAATAATGATACAACTTTTTCATCAAGACGATATTTAAAGGAAATTAAGGAGGTATTAGGTTTATGAAACGTTTATGTAATGGTGCGATAATAGGCATCTCAATTGGTGTCATTATTTCAATTATTTTCTCTCTATTGTTTGCTAGTGGTGGTTATGATCCTGTTAATCCACATTCTTATATGGGTGAAATTTACTTTGAATATTTAGATGATATCCAAATTATGATAATAGCCGTATGTGTTTGGGCAATGATAGGTATAACATTCAGCCTAAGCACATTAATATTTACACACCTTAAATATTCTAGAATCATAACGACTATTCTTCATTTTCTAATCATGTTAATTATATTTTTCCCATTAGCTATACTAGCAGGATGGTTCCCCTTCAAAGTGTCGGCAATATTAATTTTCTTCATCACATTTATTGTGGTTTACTTTATTATTTGGACAATACTTAATAAGAAAAATAAAAAAACAATTAATGAAATCAATACTTATATTAAAGGGAAAAGGGTTGATCAAAATGAATAAAGGAAGATTTACAGTAGTTCCCGAAAAGGATGTCACTGTATTTTTAATAGGCGTTCACATCAACAAACCTTTACAAGTCCATAAATGGCTACCTGTCATTTTAGCAATGCCAGCGATGCTTAAAGAATTATCAAATCATAAATCAATAGGCTGTCTATCATTTGAAATGTTCTTTAAATATAAAGGCGTAAATATCATACAATACTGGGATTCAAACGAATCATTATTAACATATTCAAAAATGCCTAAACACTTAAAAGCTTGGAAAAGATTTAGTAAGCAACTTAAAGGTAATAATGCAGTAGGTTTTTATCACGAAACATATAACGTTAAAGAAAATAATTATGAAAATATTTATCTTAACATGCCTAACTTTGGATTAGGAAAAGCAGTATCCCCACAAGAAGTAACAACCCGCACACATTCAGCAAAACAAAGACTACAAGTAAAACAATAAATCATACTTATACAAAACAAACATCCCAACCCGAAAGATTTAATTTCGAATTGGGATGTTTTTATGTTGTGGATAATGAGTTATAAATTTAGTTCTTACGTCTGAATGAAACTAATACAATTCCAAGTACCATCAAAATCATTATAATAAACGTAGTTACTATAGGATGATTTTGGATAGCTTCACCAGTATTTGGTAAAACACCTTGTTTATTTTCTTTATTTTTTTCATTCTTGTTTTGTTCTTTCATAGTTGAATCTTCCGGCTTAGACTTCCCTGACGTAGATCCTTCTGTCGTCGGTTTACCTGTTGTTGGCTCTTCCGTTGTCGGTTCTTCTGTTGTTGATTCCTCTGTCGTCGGTTCCTCTCTCGTCGGTTCCTCCGTTGTTGGCTCTTCAGTTGTTGGTTCCTCTCTCGTCGGTTCCTCCGTTGTTGGCTCTTCAGTTGTTGGTTCCTCTGTCGTCGGTTCCTCTGTCGTTGGT
>NZ_JAJNIF010000013.1:0-48137 GCF_022386595.1 Mammaliicoccus sp. G-M28 | reverse complement strand
CCGCACAGTCTACCTCTCTCTATAACTATAAAAAATAGCTATGAAAAAATCTATCGTCATAGATTTCTTCATAGCTAATCTTAGTATGTTTAATTTACGTTAAACAAGTGATTAATGCATTAATATGATCTTTTGCATCCTCGATATTTATGCCTCCGAAACCTAATACAAAGTTCGGTGTGTTATCTGTTTTTTTGAAATGATAGTGAGAGAGGGGTTTGATATCTATATCAAAGTCTTTTGTTTTATTGATACATTCTTCTAATGTTAACCCATTTATGACAGTTAAAATAAAATGCATGCCGGTCATCTCTCCTGAGATAACAAAAGTTTCTGGATGTTGTCTCAGTTCTTCCAAAATAATGTCTCTTTTATTTCTATATATCTTCCTCATGCGATTAAGATGTCTCTCAAAGTGTCCTTCGTTCATAAACTTACTTAATATATATTGAGTATGTCTTGGTACAGTACCGCCTTCTATATTCGTTTTCTTTTGATATACTGATACCAAACTTTTAGGAAGAACGGCATATGCTACACGTAAAGAAGGTGTGATTGATTTAGAGAAAGTACTAACATAAATTACACTGTCTGAGTTATCTAAACTTTGAAGTGCTGGTATGGGTCTTCCACTATATCTGAATTCTGAGTCATAGTCATCTTCAATTATGTATCGATTGGATTTCTCTGACGCCCATTTTATGAGTTGCGTTCGTCTTTTTAAATCCATTATCACACCAGTTGGAAATTGGTGACTTGGTGTAATGTAGACAACATCATAATCGATCTTCTTAATTTGTTCTATATCTATTCCATTCTCAGTAACGGGTATAAATTCAAATGGAACGTGTTTTCTTTTAAGCAAATTCCTTACTTGTTTATAGAGAGGATCTTCTATCATATATTTAGAGCCTGAAATAATATCAGTGATGATAGATAATAGTTGCTCGGTAGATGACCCTACAATAATTTGTTGTGGTGAACAATTTACACCTCGACTATGGAATATATAATGCCCAATTTCTTTTCTTAAATTAATATCTCCTTGTTTATGACCACTGTCTAAAAGATGAATTTGTTGTTCATCGAATGCTTCTTTCGCATATTTTCTAAAAAGATCATTTGGAAAATGCACTTTATCTATTGCACCTAGTTTAAAACTATATTGATAGCTTATTTCATCTTGCACGTTTTCGTCTGGGACTTTAGATCTATAAGTTACAGGCAAGTTTACAATATCATTTATATAATAGCCTGATCGATTTTTACTGTAAATATAACCTTCATCGCTTAGAAGTTGATATGCATGTTCAATGGTTGTTTGACTAACAGACAAATAGTTACTTAGTTGTCTTTTTGAAGGTAGTTTTTCATCACGTCTCATCACATCATTTATAATATTTTGTTTAATATTTTCATAAAGTTGTTGGTAAATTGGAAGAGAAATATTTCTATTAATATTAAACATAAGCATTTCCATTTTGTTAACCTCAAATCTGACCACTTATTTTTTGTTAAATCTGACTCTTTTACCGGTTCAGAATTTAGTATAACCTACTAATAAGCGATTTAAAAGGAGGAATTTTTAAGATGTCAAAGATTACTGGTTCAGATAAAGTTAAAAGAGGTATGGCAGAAATGCAAAAAGGTGGCGTGATCATGGATGTGGTGAACGCTGAACAAGCTAAGTTAGCTGAAGAAGCTGGTGCTGTTGCTGTAATGGCATTAGAACGAGTTCCATCTGATATTAGAGCTGCTGGTGGCGTAGCAAGAATGGCTGATCCACGTATAGTAGAAGAAGTAATGAATGCAGTTTCAATTCCCGTTATGGCAAAAGGTAGAATCGGTCATATAACAGAAGCACGCGTTCTAGAATCAATGGGCGTGGATTACATAGATGAGTCAGAAGTGTTAACACCTGCTGACGAAGAGTATCACTTAAAAAAAGATGATTTTACAGTACCATTTGTATGTGGTTGCCGTAACTTAGGTGAAGCTGCTCGTAGAATTGGTGAAGGTGCAGCAATGTTACGTACGAAAGGTGAACCGGGTACAGGTAATATTGTAGAAGCTGTTCGTCATATGAGACAAGTTAAATCTGAAGTGCGCAAATTAGTGGTCATGAGTGATGATGAGATTATGACTGAAGCGAAAAATATTGGTGCACCATATGAAATCTTAAAAGAAATTAAAGACTTAGGTCGTCTACCAGTTGTAAACTTTGCTGCAGGAGGCGTTGCAACACCAGCTGATGCGGCATTAATGATGGAGCTTGGAGCTGATGGTGTATTCGTAGGTTCAGGTATTTTTAAATCAGAAGCACCTGAAAAATTTGCAAAAGCTATCGTTCAAGCAACTACACATTATCAAGATTATAAATTGATTGCTGAACTATCAAAAGAATTAGGGCCAGCTATGAAAGGTTTAGATATCAATCAATTATCATTAGAAGAACGTATGCAAGAGCGTGGATGGTAATATGAGAATAGGTGTTTTAGGCTTACAAGGTGCAGTAAGAGAGCATATTAAGCATATAGAACAAGCTGGACATGAAGGTATTATAATTAAGACTGTAAACCAATTAAATGAAATAGATGGTCTTGTATTACCAGGTGGAGAATCAACGACTATGCGAAGATTAATGGATTTATATCATTTCACTGAAACACTCAGGAATAGTGACTTACCAATGTATGGTACATGTGCAGGACTTATACTGTTAGCGAAGGAAGTAGTAGGTCAGGAAAGTCATTTGAATAAATTAAATGTAGTTGTTGAAAGAAATTCCTTTGGTAGACAGGTGGATAGCTTTGAACAGAAATTAGATGTAGAAGGTATAGAAGAAGCGGTTAATGCTGTCTTTATACGTGCTCCTCATATACAATCAGCTCGTGAAGGAGTAGAAGTATTATCTACAGTTGAAGATAGAATTGTAGCCGTCAGACAAAATCAATACTTAGGTATATCTTTCCACCCAGAACTTACAGATGATTATAAGATTATGAAATATTTCATAGAAGAAATTGTTGAACAGTATCAAGTAAAACAACCACATTAAAATAAAAATCATTTTGGTAACTCTTAGACTTTGTTGGCATTTTTTTGCGTATGCTTTCCTCGGGCATATAAGAGTTGAGTTAAAAGCAGTACTAGGCAAAGTTGCTGATAAGGTTAGTGTTAAAAGCAGTACTAGGCAAAGTTGCTGATAAGAGTATCTATAAAAGCAGATTTGATTACAAAATAGAGCTTAAGACATAAATATCCTAAAACTTTAAAAAGAGCAGAAATTCATTATTAAAATTGAATTTCTGCTCTTATTTTTATATAAATAGATATTGTTAGCGATTTTGTAAGTGCTGACGCCTGAGGGAATAGTATGAGTGAGAGACTACAGGCTCGAGCCATACCCCTAGGCAAGCATGCACGAACAAAATCGTAAGATTGTATAAAATATAGATATTGGTAACGATTTTTTGTAGAGTGCTAACGCCTGAGAGACTATAGACTCGAACTATATCCTAGACGGGCATGCACGAACAAAATCGTAAACTCCATAAAAAAATAAGCATATCACTGTAAACTTTAAAAAATCAGTTCAGTGACATGCTTATTTATTTTGTGTTGGGATTTATGTCCCAACCTCCTTACTTTATTATAAGAAGAATCCAGCGATTGTTGCTGATAAGAATGATACAAGCGTAGCACCGTATAATAATTTTATACCAAAGCGTGCAACGTTATCCCCTTGTTTATCATTTAATGATTTTACAGCACCAGCGATGATACCAATTGATCCAAAGTTTGCAAATGAAACTAAGAATACAGAAATGATACCATTTGCTCTTTCAGAAATATCTGCCTCAGGTAAAATACCCATTGCTACGAATTCGTTTGAAAGAACTTTTGTTGCCATGATACTACCAGATTGTACTGCATCTGCCCATGGAATACCTGCTAAGAAAGCAAATGGTGCAAATACAAATCCAATTAAAGTTTGGAAGTCCCAAGAAACTGAACCACCAGAAACAAATGAGAAGATATTAGATGTAACACCATTTAAAAGACCAATTAATGCTACATAACCGATTAACATAGCTGCAACGATAACAGCTACTTTGAAACCGTCTAAAATATATTCTCCTAACATTTCGAAGAAGGACTGTTTTTCTTCTGATTCTTGAATCATAATGTCATCTTCTTTAGGATCTACTGTATATGGATTAATGATTGAAGCCATAATAAATCCACCAAATAAGTTTAATACAATTGCTGTTACAACATATCTTGGTTCAACCATTGTAAAGTACGCTCCGATAATGGATGCAGAAACTGTTGACATAGCTGAAGCAGTTAATGTGTACATACGATGTTTAGGAATTAAAGGAAGTTGTTTCTTAATTGAAATAAACACTTCTGATTGACCTAAAATCGCAGATGCAACTGCATTATATGATTCTAATTTTCCCATACCATTTATTTTAGAAATAACTAATCCTAAATATTTAATGATAAGCGGTAATACTTTAATATATTGTAAGATACCGATAAGTGCTGAAACAAATACGATTGGCATCAATACATTAAGGAAATAAACTGAAACAGGTTTGTCGGACTTTGGATCAATATTTGCCATACCGTCAAACACAAAATTTATCCCTTCCATAGCTTTTGCTATGATATAACTAAATCCATTCGAAATGCCACCTATGATAGTTAATCCACCTGTTGTTTTTAATAATAAGAAAGCAAATATAAACTGGATTACAATCATTAATCCTATATACTGCCATCTGACACGCATTTTATCTGAACTTACAATCCATGCTAGAAATAGGAATAATAAGATACCGATAATCCCGATAATATAATGCATAATTGACACACCTTTCCCCTAAAATTCTCTCTTTGATAACCTACTTTACATGATAACTCATTTCTTTTGAAAGCGGTATATTTTTTTGAATATTTTTAGAGAAACAAATTAATTGAAATAATAAAGTACAAAACATATAATATAGTCAAAGAAGGTCAAAAGAGGTGATGATTAATGCACAATATGTCGGATATCATTGAGCAATACTTAAAGCAATTGCTGGAAGAGGCTCAAGGTGATGTCGTTGAAATAAAACGTGCGCATATTGCTGAAAAGTTTGATTGTGTACCTTCCCAGTTAAACTATGTTATAAAAACAAGATTTACTAATGAGCACGGTTACGCTATTGAAAGTAAAAGAGGCGGTGGAGGTTATATTCGTATTTCAAAAGTCGAGACGAATAATCAATCAGCATTTATTAGACATTTAATAGATTTGACAGGTGATCAAATATCACAAGCAAATGCATTTAGAATCGTTGACGGATTATTTCAAAATGACTTAATTACGGATAGAGAGAAAAAAATGATTGTTCAAACGCTTCATAGAGATACATTACAAATAGAAATACCATATAGAGACATCATTCGAGCAAATATATTGAAACGTATACTTGCCGTTATACATTATAGTTAAAAAGGAGTGACAGTATGCTTTGTGAAATTTGTGGTAAAGAAGAAGCAACAATTCAATTAACATCGGCTGGTAAGAAACATAAAACTGAACAGTGGATTTGTAAAAACTGTGCTTCAGAACATTTTTATTTCCAAGATGATCAAATGAATGACCAAAATTTAGATCAGGAATTTGTAGTGAATCAATTTTTACAATATCTTGTAGGGAAGCACGGTATTAACTTTAAACAAGTTCAACCACAAGAAGAAAAGCACTGTCCTACTTGTGGTATGACGTTAACTGATATTGCTAAAGTAGGTAAGTTCGGTTGTCATGACTGTTATGAAACATTTAAAGATGATGTACCTCAAATTATTAGAAGAGTTCAAGCAGGAAGTGGTGAACATACAGGTAAAATACCTGTTTCATCAAGAAGTAAAATTCAACTTAAGCAACAAATAGCTGAAAAAGAAAAAATCTTACAAGGTCTAATTGAAGAACAAGCTTTTGAAGATGCTGCTATTGTGAGAGATGAAATTAAAGCTTTGAAAGCAGAAGGTGAGGTCAAGTAGATGGAAGAACATGTTAATGAACATATTAGCGATTGGATGAAAGGTACAGACGATACGCCAATTGTAATGAGTTCCAGAATAAGACTTGCTCGAAACCTTCAAGACGAAGTTCATCCGCTCAAATATGAAGATGACGAAACAGGAAGTCATGTAATTGATAAAGTTAGTAAGGCATTATCAAATTTAAAACTTACAAAGTTATCTGATTTAAGTGAACTTGAGCAAAGTAAGTTAGTATTTAAACATTTAATTAGCCCAGCACTTATGAAACAGAAATTTGGTGCAGTATTATTAAATGAAGATGAATCAACAAGTGTCATGATTAATGAAGAAGACCATGTAAGGATACAAGTAATGGGCAACAATCTTGTGTTAAATGAGCTTTATGACACAGCATCTAAATTAGATGATGAGTTAGACAAACATTTAACTATTTCATATGATGAGCAACATGGATTTTTAACAACATGTCCAACTAACATTGGGACAGGCTTAAGAGCAAGTGTAATGTTGCATTTACCTGGACTCAGCATTATGAAACGTATGAAAAGAATTGGCCAAGCAATAAATCGATTTGGTTATACAATTAGGGGTATATATGGAGAAGGAACTGGTGCCTTAGGTCATGTATATCAAATATCAAATCAATTAACACTCGGTAAGACTGAGGAAGAAATCATTGAAGATTTAACACAAATTGTTGAACAGATTATTAGCGAGGAAGAACAAATTCGACAAAGACTTGATAGATTTAACTATATGGAAACGAAAGATAGAGTACATCGTGCCAAAGGTATCTTAAAGTCAGCTCGGTTAATATCTGTTGAAGAAGCGTCACTTAGGTTAAGTGAAATGAAACTTGGTATCGATTTAGGTCATATCGAGAGCAATAACTTTAATTTTGATAATTTAATGGTTACAATACAAACACCATTCTTTGAAGGTGAAGACTCGAAACAATCAATAGATGAAAAGCGAGCAACCTTTTTAAGAGAACACATATAAAAAAATAGGAGGTTAGTTTATGCTATTTGGTAGATTAACAGAACGTGCACAACGCGTATTAGCACATGCACAAGAAGAAGCAATGAGATTGAATCATTCAAATATAGGAACAGAACATTTATTATTAGGCTTAATGAAAGAACCAGAAGGCATTGCAGCTAAAGTATTAGATGCATTTGGAATTACTGAAGAAAAAGTAACTAAAGAAGTTGAAAATTTAATTGGTCAAGGACAAGAGCAAGTAGGTGCTATTCATTATACACCTAGAGCTAAAAAAGTAATCGAATTGTCTATGGATGAAGCAAGAAAGCTTAATCATACATTTGTAGGAACAGAACATCTTTTATTAGGACTTATTCGTGAAAATGAAGGTGTCGCAGCTCGTGTATTTGCTAACTTAGACTTGAATATCACAAAAGCAAGAGCACAAGTTGTAAAATCTTTAGGTAGTCCAGAGCAAGGATCTAAAAATGCACAAACGACTAAAAACCAAGCAACACCTACTTTAGATAGTTTAGCAAGAGATTTAACAGTTATTGCTGAAGATGGCACTTTAGACCCAGTTATTGGACGTTCAGACGAAATAACAAGAGTTATAGAAGTGTTAAGTAGAAGAACGAAGAACAATCCAGTCCTAATCGGGGAACCTGGTGTAGGTAAGACAGCAATTGTCGAAGGTTTAGCACAAGCTATCGTACAAAATGAAGTGCCTGAAACATTAAAAGGTAAAAGAGTAATGTCACTTGATATGGGTACAGTAGTTGCAGGTACTAAATATCGTGGTGAATTTGAAGAAAGATTGAAAAAAGTAATGGAAGAAATTCATCAAGCTGGTAACATCGTGTTATTCATTGATGAGTTACACACACTTATTGGTGCTGGTGGTGCAGAAGGTGCTATTGATGCATCGAATATCTTGAAACCTGCATTAGCGCGTGGTGAACTTCAATGTATAGGTGCTACAACTTTAGATGAGTATCGTAAATATATTGAAAAAGATGCAGCTTTAGAAAGACGTTTCCAACCAGTTAAAGTTGATGAGCCAAATACTGAGGATTCAATTTCAATCTTAAAAGGTTTAAGAGATCGCTATGAAGCTCATCACCGTATCAATATTTCAGATGAAGCAATTGAAGCGGCTGTTAATATGAGTGATAGATATATTTCTGATAGATTTTTACCAGACAAAGCAATCGATTTAATTGATGAAGCAAGTTCTAAAGTGAGACTTAGAAATTATACGACACCACCAAGTCTTAAAGAACTTGAGTCAGAATTAGAAACAGTTAAGAAAGAAAAAGATGCAGCTGTACATTCTCAAGAGTTTGAAAATGCTGCTAACTTAAGAGATAAACAAACTAAACTTGAAAAACAGTTAGAAGATACGAAAAACGAATGGAAAAAAGCACAAGGTGAGAAAAACACTTGTGTAACTGCTGAAGACATTGCTGTAGTAGTAGCAAACTGGACAGGTGTTCCAATTACGAAATTGAATGAAACTGAATCAGAACGATTATTAAACTTGGAATCTATACTTCATGGACGTGTAATTGGTCAAAATGATGCAGTCGAATCTATTTCTAAAGCAGTAAGACGTGCAAGAGCAGGATTGAAAGATCCTAAGAGACCTATTGGTAGCTTTATATTCTTAGGCCCAACAGGTGTAGGTAAAACTGAACTTGCCCGCACATTAGCAGATGCAATGTTTGGCGAAGAAGATGCAATGATAAGAGTTGATATGAGTGAGTTTATGGAGAAACACTCTGTCAGTCGATTAGTAGGTTCTCCTCCAGGTTATGTTGGACATGATGATGGTGGCCAATTAACTGAAAATGTAAGACGTAAACCTTACTCAGTGATATTATTTGATGAAATTGAAAAAGCTCATCCAGATGTATTTAATATCTTATTACAAGTGTTGGATGACGGTCACTTAACTGACTCTAAAGGTCGTAAAGTAGACTTTAGAAATACTGTTATTATCATGACTTCAAACGTTGGTGCTCAAGAACTACAAAATGCTAAATTTGTAGGCTTTGGTGCAAAAGAAAGTGGTCCTGATTATGAAACAATTAGAAAAACAATGATGGATGAATTGAAACAACAATTCAGACCAGAATTCTTAAACCGTGTGGATGATATCATTGTATTCCACAAACTAGAAAAATCACATCTTAAAGAAATTGTTGCTAAGATGGCAGGTAACTTAACTAAACGCTTATCTGAACAAGGTATTCACATTACACTTTCAGATTCAGCACAAGATAAAATTGCTGATGAAGGATTTGACCCTGAATATGGTGCAAGACCATTAACTCGTGCTATTCAGAAAAATGTAGAAGATAACTTGAGTGAGTTGATTTTATCTGGTCAAGACTTAGTTGGTAAAGATGTTCTTGTGGATTATAGAGATGACGAATTCAAATTTGATTTATCAGACCATAAAGAAAATGAAGCAAAAGAAGAAACTTCAAAAGCATAAAAATTAAAATATATTTTTAATATTATAATGAGTCCGCAGACTATTAATATCAATAGTTTGCGGACTTTTAAATTTGTTTGAAAGTATATTAATTTGTTTTTACAGTCAGTCAAGTTTAAAATATAACTATTCAATTAATACGGAGGTAACATGGATGGCAAAAAAGAAAGTAGTATTTGAATGTTTAGCCTGCGGATATCAATCTCCTAAATGGATGGGGAAATGTCCAAATTGTGGGACATGGAATCAAATGGAAGAATCTATAGAACATAAAGAAACTAAAGGACCTAAAAATACATTTAAGTCAGATGTTCCGGCTCAGAAAATAGAAAAATTAAAAGATGTTAAAGAAGAAAACACACCTAGAATAAAGACTAAAATTAATGAATTTAATCGTGTATTAGGTGGAGGAGTCGTAGAAGGTTCGCTTGTATTAATAGGTGGTGACCCTGGGATTGGGAAATCTACATTACTATTACAAATTAGTGCTGCATTATCTCAACAAAAAAATGTACTATATGTGTCAGGTGAAGAATCTGTAAGACAGACTAAATTAAGAGCAGAACGTTTAGTAGAAGATTCAGGTGAATTAAATGTTTATGCTGAAACGAATTTAGAGATTATACATAGTATGGTTCAAAAAGTAAAACCAGACTTATTGATTATTGATTCTATTCAAACAGTTTATCATCCTGAAGTAACTTCAGCGCCAGGTTCGGTATCTCAAGTTAGAGAATGTACACAGAATTTAATGCATATTGCTAAACAGATGAATATCGCAACATTTATAGTAGGACATGTAACTAAAGATGGACAAATAGCTGGTCCAAGATTATTAGAACATATGGTTGATACAGTTTTATACTTTGAAGGTGATACGCATCATGCATATCGTATATTAAGAGCAGTTAAAAACCGTTTTGGCTCAACAAACGAAATGGGTATTTTTGAAATGAAACAAACTGGTCTGAATGAAGTAACAAACCCTTCAGAAATGTTTTTAGAAGAAAGAACGAAACACGTATCAGGTTCAACGATTGTTGCTACAATGGAAGGTACGCGACCTATATTAGTTGAGGTGCAAGCACTTGTCACGCCTACAACTTTTCATAATCCTAGAAGAATGGCTACTGGCATAGATCATAATAGATTAAGTTTATTGATGGCAGTACTTGAAAAGAAAGAGAACTTTTTATTACAACAACAAGACGCATATATTAAAATTGCTGGAGGCGTAAAGCTAAGTGAGCCTGCAGTAGACTTAAGTATTATAATAGCAATAGCATCAAGTTTCCAAGACAAGCCAACAAAAGGAGACGATTGTTTCGTAGGTGAAGTCGGTTTGACTGGTGAAGTGAGAAGAGTCGCAAGAATTGATCAAAGGGTACAAGAAGCGGCTAAATTAGGATTTAAACGCATTATAATACCGAAAAATAATATCAAAGGTTTAGAATTTCCTGAAGGCACTGAAGTAATTGGTGTATCAACTACAAGAGAAGCATTGAAAATTGCTTTTAATGCATAATTAACCATAAGGAGGTTACCGTATGAAAATTTTAAAGGGATTAATTATATTATGTTACTTAGTCATAGGTTCCTCACTTGGTATCATGGTAATTCCAGAACTGATTAATGCATTTAGTATTCAACCTGAACAAGTATTAACTAATCCATACATTGATGGCTTAATTGGAGCAGTCGCTGTTTTCTTATTGTTTGGATTTTTAATAGACAAAATAGTATACATGGCCGATCAAGGAGAAAAGTATTTATTAAAAAGGAGTATTCTTGAAATATTTTTCGCTACTGTTGGTGTCATGATTGGTTTAATGATTGCGGTTATGGTTTCATTCATATTAGAAATGATTGGTGCACCAGTCTTGAAACATATTTTACCAATAATTATTGCTGCTTTTTTATGTTATTTAGGTTTTCAGATTGGGTTGCAAAAACGTGAAGAAATACTGCGATTATTTCCAGAAAGTATATCAAATTCATTAACGCGACAAACAACTTCAAGATATGCAAAAATTTTAGACACAAGCGCTATTATAGATGGTCGTATTTTAGATGTTGTAAAATGTCATTTCATAGATGGCGAAATACTTGTTCCACAAGGCGTTATTGAAGAATTGCAAGTAATTGCTGACGCTAAAGATAGTGTTAAGCGAGATAAAGGACAACGTGGGTTAGATATTCTTAATGCACTTAAAGAGACGGATTTTTCAATTTCAATTATTGAACCGACTTCAACACATAAAGATGTTGATGCTTTATTAATTACTTTGGCTAAACGTTATCAAGCTAGTATTATTACAACAGATTATAATTTAAATAAAGTCTGTGCTGTGCAAGGTATAAAAGTGCTTAATGTTAACGATTTGTCTGAAGCTATTAAACCAGTCATACATCAAGGAGATATCTTCGATTTATTGATTACGAAGATTGGTAAAGAAGATGATCAAGGTGTTGGGTATTTAGATGATGGCACAATGGTTGTCATTGAAAAAGGTAGAGAATATATTGGCAAAACAATTGCTGTAGAAGTGATGAGTTTATTACAAACTTCCTCGGGTAGAATCATATTTGCGAAGAAGGTGTCATAATTTGGGATTTACAACGATTATACCAGCTGCTGGACAAGGTAAAAGAATGGGAGCTGAGATAAATAAATTATTCCTAGAAATCAATGGAGAAACAATTATTAGAAGAACGGTTTCAGTTTTCCAAGAAATAGAGGAATGTGAACAAATTTTTATCGCCGCACATCCAGAAGAAGTTCATTTAATGGAAGCACATTTGAAAGACTTTAATAAAGTTGCTGGTGTTATCCCTGGTGGTAAAGAAAGACAGCATAGCATCAATGAAGTATTGAAAGTGTTAATCGATACAGAAGTTGTTATGGTTCATGATGGTGCACGACCATTTATTACACAAGAGAAAGTTAAGCAGCTTTATCAAGAAACTTTAAAAAATAATGCTGTTATTTTAGCTGTACAAGCTAAAGACACAATCAAGAAAGTGATCGATGGTGTTGTAGAAGAAACATATGATCGATCGACTTTGTGGCAAGTACAAACGCCACAATCATTCAGTAGGCATGTCATTTTAAAAGCATATAATTTAGCTGAAGAACATGATTTTGTAGGTACTGATGATGCTTCATTGGTAGAGAGAGCAGGTTATAAAGTACATATTACAAATGGTGATTACGATAATATCAAAATTACAACTCACGAAGACTTGATAATTGCAGATTCAATATTAGAAAGACGAGGTATTTGTGATGTATAGAATAGGTTATGGTTACGATGTTCATGAATTTGACCAAACACGTCCGCTTATTATAGGTGGTATTGAATTAGAACATTCGCATGGATTAAAGGGACATAGTGATGCTGATGTATTGCTTCATGCAATTACGGATGCTATTCTCGGTGCTGCAAGTCTTGGTGATATAGGTAAACTGTTCCCTGATACCGATCCAACATTTAAAAATGCAGATTCAAAGTTGTTATTAAGAGAAGCTTATAAACAAGTTTTGAAAAAGGGATATAAACTTGGAAATGTAGATGCTACAATTATAGCTGAACAACCAAAATTTAGACCCCACATTGATAGAATGCGAGATGTCATTGCTTCAATATTTGAAGTGTCTATTGAAGATGTAAATGTGAAAGCGACTACTAATGAAAAATTAGGATTTCTAGGAAGAGAAGAAGGCATACAAGCGCAAGCTGTGGTATTATTAACAAGTAAAGAATAAAACAGGAGTGAGACGATGAGTAACAAAGTAAGAGTAAGATACGCGCCAAGTCCGACTGGTTACTTACACATCGGTAACGCAAGAACCGCATTATTTAACTATTTATTTGCTAAACATTATGATGGGGACTTTGTTATACGTATTGAAGATACAGACATAGCCAGAAATTTAGAAGACGGAGAAGCGTCACAATTTTCTAATCTTGAATGGTTAGGTTTAGGTTGGGATGAATCTGTTGATAAAGATGGAGGATACGGTCCATATCGTCAATCAGAACGCGGGCACATATATAAACCACTGATAGAGCAACTATTAGCTGAAGATAAAGCTTATAAATGTTATATGACTTCAGAAGAATTAGAAGCTGAACGTGAAGAACAAATCGCTAGAGGAGAAATGCCTCGATATGGTGGGAAACACGCACATTTAACTAAAGAAGAACAAGAAGCATTTGAAGCTGAAGGCAGACAACCAAGTATTCGTTTCAGAGTACCACAAAATACTGAATACAAATTTGATGATATCGTTAAAGGCGAAGTTGCTTTTGACTCAAATGGTATTGGTGACTGGGTAATCGTTAAAAAAGATGGTATACCAACTTACAACTTTGCTGTTGCAATTGATGATTATTATATGGAAATTTCTCACGTTATTCGTGGTGATGATCATATTTCAAATACACCTAAACAGCTGATGATATATGAAGCGTTAGGCTTTGCACCACCAAAATTTGCACACATGACGTTAATCGTTAATGAAGACCGCAAAAAATTAAGTAAACGTGATGGACAAATTCTACAGTTTATTGAACAATATAAAGATTTAGGTTATTTACCTGAAGCAATCTTTAACTTTATTGGATTATTAGGATGGTCTCCAGAAGGTGAAGAAGAAATCTTCTCTAAAGAAGAATTTATTAAAATATTCGACGAAAAACGTCTTTCTAAATCACCTGCATTCTTTGATAAGAAAAAATTAGAGTGGATTAATAACCAATACATGAAAGAAAAAGATTCTGAAACAGTATTCGAAATGACAATTCCACATATGGTTAAAGCTGGTATGTTATCAGAAAGTCCTTCAGAAGCTGAATTAACTTGGGCAAGAGATTTAGTAGGTTTATATCAACAACAAATGAGCTATGCAGGTGAAATTGTTCCGTTATCTGAACTATTCTTCAGAGAACATCTTGATTTCACAGAGGAAGCGCAAGAAGTCTTAGATGGTGAACAAGTACCAACTGTAATGGCTGAGCTTGCAAAACAACTTGAAACTTTAGAGCCATTTGAACCAGCTGAAATAAAAAAATCTATTAAAGCAGTACAAAAAGAAACAGGAATAAAAGGTAAGCAATTATTTATGCCGATTCGTGTTGCTGTTTCAGGTCAAACACATGGCCCAGAGTTACCTAATACAATTGCATTATTAGGTAGAGATAAAGTACTAGCAAGATTAAAACGTTTCGTTTGATTTTTTTAGAATAAGAATCTATTATAAAAATGACTTAAAGGACAAGTAGTTTGGATAATGTGAAATTAGAGAGTACATGGTTGCTGAAAATGTGCCACATTATATAATCGAATGCACCTTTATTACACAAGCATAATATATTGATATTTAAATGAGTGAGCATTTTCTAATGCTAAAAAGAGTGGAACCGTGCAAAAAGGCACCTCTAGCAATTATTGTTAGAGGCGCCTTTTTGTTATCTGAGGGGGGATTTAAATGTTTAAAAGAGTCAAAGATGATATTCAAATGGTATTCGATCAAGACCCAGCAGCAAGATCTTCATTTGAAATCGTTATGACTTACTCAGGACTACATGCTATATGGAGTTATTTAATCGCGAATTGGTTTTTTAAGAAAAAAATGTATTTTATTGCAAGATCGATATCGCAAATATCTCGTTTTTTTACTGGTGTAGAAATTCATCCAGGAGCAACTATAGGTAGTAGATTGTTTATCGACCATGGTATGGGAATTGTAATAGGTGAAACATGTAACATTGGAAATAATGTGACGATATACCAAGGTGTGACACTTGGAGGGACAGGTAAAGAGCGAGGTAAGAGACACCCTGATATAGGTGATAATGTCTTAATTGCTGCAGGAGCAAAAGTACTTGGCAACATAGAAGTAGGAAGTAATGTGAACATTGGAGCGAACTCAGTCGTGTTGAAAGATGTTCCGGATTACTCAACAGTTGTTGGTATACCAGGTAGAATCGTTAAACAAGATGGATTGAAAGTCGGTAAAAACTTTAATCATACGAAGTTACCAGACCCTATATACGAACAATTAAAAGAATTAGAACGTCAACTTGAAAAGACGAAGAATGGAGAGATTGTTGATGATTACGTTATATAATACGTTAACGAGGCAAAAGGAAGAATTTATTCCCATTGAAGAAGGAAAAGTAAAAATGTATGTGTGTGGCCCAACTGTTTATAACTACATTCATATTGGAAATGCGAGAGCGACAGTTGCATTTGATGTAGTAAGAAGATATTTAGAATATCGTGGGTATGATGTTCAATACGTATCTAATTTCACTGATGTTGATGATAAGTTGATCAAGACAGCCAATGAATTAGGTGAAACTGTACCTGAAATTGCAGATCGATTTATAGAAGCATTCTATGAAGATACAGGCGCACTAAACTGTAAACGAGGCACAGCTAACCCTAGAGTTATGGATCATATGGACGATATCATTGCTTTTATAAATGTACTTGTGGAAAAAGGATATGCATATGAAAGTGGCGGAGACGTATATTATCGTACACGACGTTTTGATGGATATGGTAAGTTAAGTCATCAATCCATAGATGATTTAAAAGTTGGTGCAAGAATTGAAACAGGTGAACAAAAAGAAGACGAATTAGATTTCACGCTATGGAAACAAGCTAAACCTGGTGAAATTAAATGGGATAGTCCATGGGGAGCAGGTAGACCAGGGTGGCATATAGAATGTTCTGTAATGGCTCAAGTTCATTTAGGTGATACGATTGATATTCATGCTGGTGGAACAGACTTGCAATTCCCGCATCATGAGAATGAAATAGCACAATCTGAAGCACATAATGATAAGACGTTTGCTAATTATTGGATGCATAATGGATTTGTAAACATAAATAACGAAAAAATGAGTAAATCATTAGGAAACTTTATTTTAGTTCATGACATCATTAAAGAAATTGATCCTGATGTATTAAGATTCTTTATGGTTGGTGCACATTATAGAAACCCAATTAACTATGATTTAGATCTTGTTCAAGCAGCGAATAAAGGTTTAGAGCGAATTCGTAATAGTTATAAATCTTTAGTAGACAGAGAAAAATTCGCACTACAAGATAAAGATGAAACAAATCAATATATGGAAAGCATCAATCAAACGTTGAAAGATTTTGAAACGTATATGGATGATGATTTCAACACTGCTAATGCTATGACTGCATGGTATGATTTGAATAAATTGGCGAATAAATACTTGTTAGAAAATACGACATCAACTCAAACGATTCAACATTTTAAAGAAGTTTATCAAATTTTCAGCGATGTATTGGGCGTGCCTTTAGTTGGTAAAGAGCAAAATGAACTACTAGACGAAGAAATCGAAGCTTTAATCGAAGAACGTAATGAAGCGAGAAAAGCTAAGAACTTCCAAAGAGCTGATGAAATTAGAGATGCTTTAAAAGAACAAAATATTATTCTTGAAGATACAGCACAAGGTGTGAGGTTTAAACGTGGATAAATTAACAGTGAAAATGTTAAATCCTTTATCTTTAGCTTATATGGGAGATTCTATTTTAGACACTTATGTTAGAAAACATATTATCCTTAAAATTAAAGGCAAGCCGAATCGTCTCCATCAATTGTCAAAACAATATGTTTCAGCAAAAGGACAAGCATATGTACTTAATGTATTGATAGAAGAATCATTCTTTAATGAAGAAGAGTTAGAAATCATACAACGTGGTCGAAATGCGAAAAGTCATACTAAAGCTAAAAATACCGACATTCAAACTTATAGAAAAAGTTCGGCAATTGAAGCGGTTATTGGATATTTGTTTTTGATAGATGAAATAGAGCGTCTAGAAGAATTAGTTAATAAAATGATTGAAATTACAGAAGAAAGGGTGAGTACAAATGGATGAATCAGTTATTGTTGGTAGACATGCAGTAAAAGAAGCGATAACTTCAGGGCACACAATTAATAAAGTGCTTATTCAAGAAGGCATCAATAAGAAACAAATCGGTGAGATTTTAAAACTTGCAAAATCTGAAAAAATTGTTGTTCAGACTGTTCCTAAATCAAAAATTGATTATTTAACAGATGTTCCTCATCAAGGTATTGCGGCACAGATTGCACCGTATCCTTATAAGGAATTGGAAGATTTTATTTCAGAAACGAAAGATATTGACCACCAACCTTGTCTATTAATGTTAGATGGTTTGGAAGATCCACATAATTTAGGGTCAATTATGAGAACTGCTGATGCTATCGGTATTGATGGAATTATCATACCGAAAAGAAGGTCAGTTCAATTAAATGCAACTGTAGCTAAAGCATCAACTGGTGCTATTCAACATGTTCCAGTGATTCGAGTTACGAATTTGCCACAAACAATTGAACGTCTTCAAGAAGTAGGATATTGGGTTGCAGGTACGGATGCACAGAATGCAACAGATTATCGTCAAATGGATGCTGGAATGCCGCTATTGATTGTTATTGGTAGTGAAGGTGAAGGCATGAGTCGATTAGTTAAAGAAAAGTGTGATTTTTATATTAAATTACCAATGGTTGGTCATGTTAACAGCCTTAATGCATCAGTTGCAGCAAGTCTATTAATGTATGAAGTTTACCGAAAAAGGCACCCTATAGGTCAGTCGTAATGAAAGATATCTATTTAATTATCGATGGCTATAATTTAATAGGACAGTCAAACGAATTATCTTCAATTGCTCAAGTTTCTTTAGAAGAAGCAAGAGATAAACTGTTAATCACACTTATTAATTACAATACACAACATGATGGTGAAATGATTGTTGTTTTTGATGCTTATGGAGTAGAGGGTACAGAATCTATTGAAATTAAACACGGCGTAAAAGTTGTTTACACAAAAGGTAAAGAAACTGCGGACAGCTACATTGAAAAATTAACATACGAACTATATCGTAAGCACATTACACATATAACCGTCGTAACAAGTGATATGAGTGAGCAACATGCTATTTTCGGTTCAGGAGCATATAGAATTTCTTCAAGAGAAATGTGGTCAACGATTGCTAACCAAGAATCTGTAATTACGAAGCGGTTATCCGAAATAGAAACAAAAACACCTAGAAACAGGTTGGACTTACCAGATGAAGTATTAGAACAATTTGAAAAATGGCGACGAAATCACAAGTAAACTTTATTTTTTGAAGTTTGATTAAAAAGTATAGCGCTCTGTAAAATATGGTCAACACCTATGATAAGGAATGAACATCATGAATGACATATTTACAGATAAGCAACTTCTAAAATGGATTCATGCTATACAACAAGGGAATACAGAAGTGTTTAGCCAGTTGTTAAACGTTTTTGAAAAAGACATTACTAAAAGGTTGAATACTTTAAGTTTAACTCATGAAGATAAAGAAGATATCGCGCAAGTTATCAGATATAAAATATATAAACAAGTACTGACTTTTGATTGCCAACAAGATGATTCTTTTGTGCATTGTGTGAACGTTATTATTAAAAATGCTAAGATTGATTATATACGTAAAATGAAAAGCGAAAAGTATAAACTGCATACAGAGTCGCTCAGTATAGATGAAAATAAAAAAGAAGCGTATAGTTTAGTAGAGCGTATTTATGATACTAAAGCTCAGTCATTTGAAGAGATGCTGTTAACAGAAAGTACACTAATATATTTAATGGAACGAAAAAAGTTAACTAAAATGGAAGAAAGCGTAGTAAAATTAACTTTGCAAGGAAGAACGAAAAAAGAAATCTCAAAAGAACTCGATGTACCTGTGAAACATATATATAACGCACAATACCGATTAAAAAAGAAGTTCAATAGAGCTGAAATTAATTCAGCTCTGTTTGACAATTAGGTGTTTTGTTTTGTATATTAATCTAGGATTAGAATGAATTAGGTGATAAGATGAGAAAAGTCCCTTTAAATTGCGAAAAATGCGGAGCTAGGAATTATACAGTCCCAAAAAAAGATACAGATAACCGTTTAGAGCTAAAAAAGTTTTGTAAAACTTGTAATACGCATACATTGCATAAAGAATCCATCTAAAAGGAGGAAAATCAATGGCTAAAAAAGAAAACTTCTTTCAAGGCGTAAAATCAGAAATGCAGAAAACAAGTTGGCCAACAGGCAAAGAACTTGTTAAATATACAACAATAGTAGTGTGCACAGTAATCTTTTTCTTAATCTTTTTCTATGCACTAGATTTAGGAATTACAGAATTAATTAATTTGATTAGATAGTAAGGAGTGGCAAAATGTCAGAAGATACAGGCGCTAAACGATGGTACGCAGTCCACACTTATTCAGGTTATGAAAACAAAGTAAAAACTAACCTTGAAAAACGTGTTGATACAATGAACATGCAAGAACAAATCTTTAGAGTTGTAATTCCAGAAGAGGAAGAAACTTCTATTAAAGATGGTAAAGCCAAAACACAAATTAAGAAGACATTTCCAGGTTATGTATTAGTAGAACTAATTATGACTGATGAATCATGGTATATTGTTAGAAACACACCAGGTGTTACAGGATTTGTTGGATCTGCTGGTGCAGGTTCTAAACCTAATCCATTGTTACATGATGAAGCGAAATTCATTTTAAAACAAATGGGTATGTCAGAAAAAACAGTCGATGTTGAAGTTGAACTAGGAGAACAAGTTCGTGTAACAAGCGGTCCATTCAATAACCAAGTTGGCGAAATAAAAGAAATAGATGTTGAAAAGTATAAACTAACTGTACTTGTTGACATGTTCGGTAGAGAAACGCCGGTTGAAGTAGAATTCGACCAAATTGAAAAGTTGTAAAAAAACACTTGAAATTCCTAATTTTCAATGTTATTATTTAAAGGTCGCGCTCGGACTATGCGCAACCATTTCATTATGAAATGAAGAGTGGGAGGGTAAAATATCATTACCCCATGACCACATCACGATATCAAGGAGGTGCACATCGTGGCTAAAAAAGTAGTTAAAGTAGTTAAATTGCAAATTCCTGCAGGTAAAGCAAACCCAGCACCACCAGTTGGTCCTGCATTAGGTCAAGCCGGTGTGAATATTATGGGATTCTGTAAAGAATTCAACGCTCGTACACAAGAGCAAGCAGGTTTAATCATTCCAGTTGAAATTACAGTATTTGAAGATCGTTCATTTACTTTCATCACTAAGACACCACCTGCAGCAGTATTACTTAAAAAAGCAGCTAAAGTAGAAAAAGGTTCAGGTGAACCTAACAAAACTAAAGTTGCAACAGTAACTCAAGATCAAGTACGTGAAATTGCTAACACTAAAATGCCTGACTTAAACGCGGCATCTGAAGAAGCAGCTATGCGTATCGTTGAAGGTACTGCACGTAGCATGGGTATTGTCGTAGAATAATTAAGTATTGAAGTTTAAGCAGGCGGCTATTTCGCTGTCTGCTATTGCATTGTCTTGATGGCAATGCACGTGGGAGGTAACATTCCGCTAAAACCACTAAAGGAGGAAAAACAATATGGCTAAAAAAGGTAAAAAGTATCAAGAAGCAATTGCTAAAGTTGATCGTACTTCAGCTTACGCTGTAGAAGAAGCAATCAAATTAGCAAAAGAAACAAGTACTGTTAACTTTGATGCATCTGTTGAAGTTGCATTTCGTTTAGGTATTGATACTCGTAAAAATGACCAACAAATCCGTGGTGCTGTAGTATTACCACACGGAACTGGTAAAACTCAACGTGTATTAGTATTCGCTAAAGGCGATAAAATCAAAGAAGCAGAAGAAGCTGGAGCAGATTATGTAGGTGAAGAGTACATTAATAAAATCAACCAAGGTTGGTTCGACTTTGATGTAATCGTTGCTACACCTGATATGATGGGTGAAGTTGGTAAACTTGGTCGTGTATTAGGACCTAAAGGTTTAATGCCAAACCCTAAAACTGGTACAGTTACTATGGATATCAAAAAAGCAGTAGCAGAAATTAAAGCAGGTAAAGTAGAATACCGTGCTGAAAAATCTGGTATTGTTCATGCTTCTATTGGTAAAGTATCATTTGATGAACAACAATTAGTTGATAACTTCAAAACAATTCAAGATACATTAACAAAAGCTAAACCAGCATCATCTAAAGGTACTTACTTCAAGTCTGTTGCTGTTACAACAACAATGGGCCCTGGTATCAAAGTTGATACTTCTAGCTTTAAATTATAATATAAATATATTGACTTCACGTCCAAAACGCGTTATAGTTTTGGATGTGTAATATTTAACCTAAGACAGTAGGAGTTCATTTTTGGACTTAAAAGTTAATCCTACCGAGGCCTAAATTGACTTGAACGTATAAATTTCAAGCACTTTTTGCCGTGGGTAAAAAGTGCTTTTTTGTTGAGATACCTCATCATAAAAGCACGTGATAAATAATATGGAGGTGTAAAGATGTCTAACTCAAAAATCGTTGAAGTGAAACAACAAAAAGTTGATTTAATTACTGAACAATTTAAAAATTCTGTTTCAACAATTGTTGTGGATTACCGTGGTTTAACAGTTGCACAAGTTACTGAATTACGTAAACAATTACGTGAAGCTGGAATCGAATATAAAGTTTACAAAAATACTTTAGTTCGTCGTGCTGCTGAAGCTGCTGGAATCGAAGGTTTAGAAGAATCACTAACTGGTCCTAACGCAATTGCTTTTTCAAATGAAGAAGTAGTTGAACCAGCGAAAATTCTTGCTGACTTCGCTAAACAAAACGAAGCTTTAGAAATCAAAGCAGGTGTTATTGAAGGACAAGTTGTTACTGCAGAAGAAGTTAACACAATCGGTTCATTACCATCAAAAGATGGTCTTGTATCAATGTTACTATCTGTATTACAAGCTCCAGTTCGTAACTTTGCTTATGCAGTTAAAGCTGTTGGAGAACAAAAAGAAGAAAGTGCTGAATAATTCAGCAACAAATAAAATTAATTAATGGAGGATATATATCATGTCTAATGAAAAAATTATCGAAGCAATTAAAGAAATGTCAGTATTAGAATTAAATGACTTAGTAAAAGCTATTGAAGAAGAATTTGGTGTAACAGCAGCAGCTCCTGTAGCAGCAGCTGGCGCAGCTGGTGGAGACGCAGCAGCTGAACAAACTGAATTTGACGTTGAATTAACTTCAGCTGGAGATTCAAAAATTAAAGTTGTTAAAGCAGTTAAAGAAGTAACTGGTTTAGGCTTAAAAGAAGCTAAAGAAATCGTAGACAACGCTCCTAAAGTTGTTAAAGAAGGTTTATCTAAAGAAGACGCTGAAGCTTTAAAAGAAAAATTAGAAGAAGTTGGCGCATCTGTAGAAGTAAAATAATTTCTGTATTAAATCAAAAACCCGTTATTATCATGATAACGGGTTTTTCTTTACTCATTAAATGCGATAAAGAGGTGGCGTAATGAGTCATTATTTTGATAATGATCCAAATGTGAAGTCGGAACGAGAAAATTTCGATTATTTCTATCGCGACAACAAACTCTCACTTCAAACGGATCATGGTGTATTTTCGAAAGGGAAAATAGATTTTGGATCTGATTTGTTGATTTCTACTTTTTTAAATGCAAATCCCCCTGGTCCTAAAAAGAAAATATTGGATGTAGGTTGTGGTTATGGTCCGATAGGTTTAATGTGTGCAAAAGTACTTCCATACAGCGAAATAACGTTAGTGGATGTTAATGAACGTGCATTAGATTTAGCGAAAGATAACCAAAAATCTAATAAAATAAGTAATGCAAATATACAAGTTAGTAATTGTTTAGATGCTGTCTTAGATTTAAAATTCGATTGTGTATTAACAAATCCTCCAATAAGAGCTGGAAAAGAAATTGTGCATCAAATACTTGAACAAAGTAATGACGTATTATCTAGTGGTGGAGAGCTTTGGGTCGTAATTCAAAAGAAACAAGGCATGCCTTCTGCAAAGAAGAAAATGCAAGATCTTTATGGTAATGCAGAAACAATAGAAAAAAGCAAGGGTTATTACATTTTAAAAAGTGTAAAAGCTTGATTTTGCTGTTTTGTTCTGATATAGTAATAGAATGTTAAAAATTATATTCAATAAGTGTGTACTTTTGCGTCGCCCTTAATTGAATGTTAGGAATAAGTCGTACGAAATAGAAAATGGAATCATTGACTTTCCGTTTTCTTTTTGTCTTATTATATTTATTTTGTAAGACGCAAAGTTATATTCACAATATTTGAGGGGTGAATCTGTTGACAGGTCAACTTATCCAGTATGGAAGACATCGTGTTCGTAGAAGTTATGCGAGAATTTCCGAGATTTTAGAACTACCTAACTTAATCGAGATTCAAACGAAATCATATGAATGGTTTCTTAAAGAAGGTTTACTTGAAATGTTCCGAGACATTTCTCCAATTGATGACTTTACAGGTAACCTATCTTTAGAATTCGTAGATTACCGTTTAGGTGAACCGAAGTATGATTTAGAGGAGTCTAAAAACCGTGATGCGACATACGCTGCGCCATTACGTGTTAAAGTCCGTTTAATCAATAAAGAAACAGGCGAAGTAAAAGACCAAGAAGTATTTATGGGTGATTTCCCATTAATGACTGACACAGGTACTTTTGTAATTAATGGTGCAGAACGTGTTATTGTATCTCAACTTGTACGTTCACCTTCCGTTTATTTCAATGAAAAAGTTGATAAAAACGGTAAAGTGAGTTTTGGAACTACTGTAATTCCTAACCGTGGTGCATGGTTGGAGTATGAAACAGATGCAAAAGATGTTCCTTACGTAAGAATAGACAGAACTCGTAAATTACCAATCACAGTATTAGTCCGTGCATTAGGCTTCTCATCAGATCAAGAAATCATTGATTTACTTGGTGACAATGAATACCTTAGAAATGCTTTGAACAAAGATAATACTGAAACAACGGATCAAGCATTGCTTGAAATCTATGAGCGTTTACGTCCAGGAGAACCACCAACAGTAGAAAACGCTAAAAGTTTATTATATTCACGTTTCTTCGACCCAAAACGTTATGACTTAGCAAGCGTTGGTCGTTATAAAATGAACAAAAAATTACACCTTAAACATCGTTTATTCAATCAAACTTTAGCTGAGCCTATTGTTGATGTTGAAACAGGTGAAATTGCAGCTGAAGAAGGTACTGTACTAGACCGTCGTAACTTAGATAAAATTATCGACGTTTTAGAATCTAACGCTAATATTCATGTATATGAGTTAAATAGCGGTGTATTAGATGAACCAGTTGAAGTACAAGCTGTTAAAATATATATCCCTGGTGATGAAGAAAAACGTACAACAACAGTAATCGGTAATGCATTCCCTGATGAAGCTGTTAAGTGTATTACGCCAGCAGATATAATTTCTTCATTATCATATTTCTTTAACTTGTTACATGGTGTAGGTTATACAGATGATATTGACCATTTAGGTAACCGTCGTTTACGTTCAGTAGGCGAATTATTACAAAACCAATTCAGAATTGGTTTATCACGTATGGAACGTGTAGTACGTGAACGTATGTCAATTCAAGATACTGATTCAATCACACCTCAACAATTAATAAATATTCGTCCAGTAATTGCATCTATTAAAGAATTCTTTGGTAGCTCTCAATTATCACAATTCATGGACCAAGCAAACCCATTAGCCGAGTTGACGCATAAACGTCGTCTATCAGCTCTTGGACCCGGCGGTTTAACTCGTGAACGTGCTGGTATGGAAGTACGTGACGTTCACTACTCTCACTATGGTCGTATGTGTCCTATCGAGACACCTGAGGGACCAAACATTGGTTTAATTAACTCTTTATCAAGTTATGCGAGAGTAAATGAATTTGGATTTATTGAAACACCTTATCGTAAGGTTAATATAGAAACAAACCAAGTTACTGACAGAATTGACTATTTAACAGCTGACGAAGAAGATAGTTATGTTGTTGCGCAAGCAAACTCAGTATTAGATGAAACTGGTAAATTCGTTGATGATGAAGTACTTTGTCGTTTCCGTGGGGATAATACTACGAAACCGAAAGAACGTATGGATTACATGGACGTTTCACCTAAACAAGTTGTTTCTGCTGCGACAGCATGTATTCCTTTCTTAGAAAACGATGACTCTAACCGTGCGCTTATGGGTGCAAACATGCAACGTCAAGCAGTACCTTTAATGAATCCAGAAGCACCATTTGTTGGTACTGGTATGGAACACGTAACTGCTCGTGACTCCGGTGCAGCTGTTGTTGCGAAATATAAAGGTAGAGTTGAACACGTTGAAGCTAAAGAAATTCTTGTTAGACGTATTGTTGAAGAAAATGGTAAAGAAATTGAAACGGAATTAGACCGTTATCCATTATCTAAATTCAAACGTAGTAACTCTGGTACTTGTTATAACCAACGTCCAATTATTGCTAGTGGCGATATCGTTACTAAAGGTGAAATTTTAGCTGATGGTCCTTCAATGGAACTAGGTGAAATGGCACTTGGTCGTAACGTAGTTGTTGGTTTCATGACTTGGGATGGTTATAACTACGAGGATGCTGTAATAATGAGTGAACGTTTAGTTAAAGATGACGTTTACACTTCAATTCACGTTGAAGAATATGAATCAGAGGCTCGTGATACTAAATTAGGACCTGAAGAAATTACACGTGATATTCCAAACGTTTCTGACAATGCACTTAAAAACTTAGACGATCGAGGTATTATCTATGTTGGTGCAGAAGTTAAAGACGGAGATATTCTAGTTGGTAAAGTAACGCCTAAAGGTGTAACAGAACTAACTGCTGAAGAAAGATTATTACACGCAATCTTTGGTGAAAAAGCTCGTGAAGTTCGTGATACTTCATTACGTGTACCTCATGGTGCAGGTGGTATTGTATTAGATGTTAAAGTGTTCAATAGAGAAGAAGGCGATGATTCATTATCTCCTGGTGTTAACCAATTAGTACGTGTATACATCGTTCAAAAACGTAAAATACATGTCGGAGATAAAATGTGTGGTCGACATGGTAACAAAGGTGTTATTTCTCGTATCTTACCTGAAGAAGATATGCCTTATTTACCAGACGGAACACCAATTGATATCATGTTAAACCCATTAGGTGTACCTTCTCGTATGAATATCGGACAAGTGTTAGAACTTCATCTTGGAATGGCAGCTAAGAATTTAGGTATTCATGTTGCTTCACCAGTATTTGATGGTGCAAACGATGATGATGTTTGGTCAACTATTGAAGAAGCAGGTATGGCTCGTGATGGTAAAACTGTACTTTACGATGGTCGTACTGGTGAACCGTTTGATAACCGTGTATCTGTAGGTGTTATGTATATGCTTAAACTTGCACACATGGTAGATGACAAATTACACGCACGTTCTACTGGACCATACTCACTAGTTACACAACAACCACTTGGCGGTAAAGCTCAGTTTGGTGGACAACGTTTTGGTGAGATGGAGGTATGGGCACTTGAAGCATATGGTGCTGCATATACTTTACAAGAGATTTTAACTTATAAATCTGATGATACTGTAGGTCGTGTTAAAACTTATGAATCCATTGTTAAAGGTGAAAACATCCCTAAACCGGGTGTTCCTGAATCGTTCCGCGTATTAATGAAAGAATTACAAAGTTTAGGTCTAGACGTTAAAGTTATGGACGAACATGATAATGAAATCGAAATGCGTGATTTAGAAGATGAAGAAATGATGGACAAAAAAGTTGATTTAGGTGTTTCACAAGATGCAGCAATAGAAGGACAACAAGTAACTGATTAAAAGTTAATAAAGCGCATTTGGTATTACCTTTGCGCTTTTCATTTGTTATACATTATCAATCAACCGGCACAACTAATTTAAATTGAAGGAGGTAGGCTCCTTGATTGATGTAAATAATTTCCATTACATGAAAATAGGACTTGCTTCACCTGAAAAGATTCGTTCTTGGTCATTTGGTGAAGTGAAGAAACCAGAAACAATTAACTACCGTACGTTAAAACCTGAAAGAGATGGTTTATTCTGTGAGAAAATTTTTGGTCCAACTAAGGACTGGGAATGTAGTTGTGGTAAATATAAAAGAGTACGTTATAAAGGCATGGTTTGTGACAGATGTGGTGTAGAAGTTACTAAATCAAAAGTGCGTCGTGAAAGAATGGGGCACATTGAATTAGCAGCACCAGTTTCTCATATTTGGTACTTCAAAGGTATCCCTAGTCGTATGGGACTATTACTTGATATGTCACCACGTTCACTTGAAGAAGTTATATATTTTGCTTCTTATACAGTAATTGATCCAGGTCCAACTGGATTAGATAAGAAACAATTATTAACTGAAGGTGAATTCCGTGAATACTACGATAAATATCCTGGTAAATTTACAGCAAAAATGGGTGCAGAAGCCATTCGTGATTTACTAAATGATATTGATTTAGAAAAAGAACTGAAAGTGTTACGTGAAGAATTAGAATCAGCAACTGGACAAAGATTAACTAGAGCAATCAAACGTTTAGAAGTTGTTGAATCATTCCGTCACTCTGGTAATGATCCATCATGGATGATTTTAGATGTGTTACCAATTATCCCACCTGAAATTCGTCCAATGGTTCAATTAGATGGTGGCCGTTTTGCTACAAGTGATTTAAATGATTTATACCGTCGTGTCATCAACCGTAATAATCGTTTGAAACGTTTATTAGACTTAGGTGCACCTGGTATTATCGTACAAAATGAAAAACGTATGTTACAAGAAGCTGTAGATGCGTTAATCGACAATGGTCGTCGTGGTCGTCCTGTTACAGGTCCGGGTAACCGTCCGTTGAAATCACTATCACACATGTTAAAAGGTAAACAAGGTCGTTTCCGTCAAAACTTACTAGGTAAACGTGTTGACTATTCAGGTCGTTCGGTTATCGTAGTAGGACCAAGCCTTAAAATGTACCAATGTGGTTTACCAAAAGAAATGGCGCTTGAATTGTTCAAACCTTTCATTATGAAAGAACTTGTTGAACGTGAAATCGCTACTAACATCAAAAATGCAAAAGGTAAAATCGAAAGAATGGAAGAAGAAGTTTGGGACGTACTTGAAGATGTTATTAAAGAACATCCAGTATTACTAAACCGTGCGCCAACACTTCACCGTTTAGGTATTCAAGCATTTGAACCTACATTGGTAGAAGGTCGTGCGATTAGACTTCATCCACTTGTTACAACAGCTTATAACGCTGACTTTGATGGTGACCAAATGGCTGTCCATGTTCCATTATCAAAAGAAGCACAAGCAGAAGCTCGTATGTTAATGCTTGCGGCACAAAACATCTTAAACCCTAAAGATGGTAAACCAGTTGTTACACCTTCTCAAGATATGGTATTAGGTAACTATTACTTAACTCTAGAGCGTAAAGGTGCAATAGGAGCTGGAGATATCTTTAGTGAAACAGATGAAGTTATTAAAGCTTATGTAAATGGCTATGTACATTTACATTCTCGTATAGCTGTTCATGCAAGATCATTAAAGAACCCAACATTTACTGAAGAACAAAATAGCAAATTATTAATTACATCTGTTGGTAAAGTTATCTTTAATGAAATTATGCCGGAATCATTCCCTTATATAAATGAACCGACTAATTTCAATTTAGAAAAATCAACACCAGATAAATACTTTGTTTCACCTACTGATATTCCAGAAGGTGGCTTGATTGAATACCTAGAAGATGTTGAACTTGTTAAACCATTCAACAAAAAATTCTTAGGTCAAATCATTGCTGAAATCTTCAATAAATTCCATATTACAGATACTTCAATGATGCTAGATAAGATGAAGGATTTAGGATTTAAATACTCATCTCGTGCTGGTATTACAGTTGGTGTTTCTGATATTGTGGTTCTTCCTGAGAAACAAGAAATTATCGGAGAAGCAGAAATTAAAGTAGATAAAGTACAAAAACAATTCAGCCGTGGTTTAATTACTGAAAGCGAACGTTATGCAGCTGTTATCGAGATTTGGACTAGAGCGAAAGATGATATTCAAGCTAAATTAATGATGTCATTAGATAGCTTAAACCCAATCTTTATGATGAGTGACTCAGGAGCGCGTGGTAACGCATCTAACTTCACTCAGTTAGCTGGTATGCGTGGTTTGATGGCCAATCCATCTGGTAGAATTATCGAGTTACCTATTAAATCTTCATTCCGTGAAGGTTTAACAGTACTTGAATACTTCATCTCTACTCACGGTGCTCGTAAAGGTCTTGCCGATACAGCGCTGAAAACTGCCGATTCAGGTTACTTAACACGTCGTCTAGTTGACGTAGCACAAGATGTTATCGTTAGAGAAGAAGATTGTGGTACTGACCGAGGATTACTAGTTTCTGATATAAGAGAAGGTTCAGAACTAATTGAACCATTTATTGAACGTATAGAAGGTCGTTACTCTAAAGAAACGTTACGTCATCCTGAAACGGACGAAGTAATTATTAAAGTGAACGAACTTATTACAGCAGAAATTGCTAAAATAATCGTTGATGCTGGTATTACTGAAATGCATATCCGTTCAGCATTTACTTGTAACACACGTCATGGTGTATGTGAAAAATGTTATGGTAAGAACTTAGCAACTGGTGAACAAGTTGAAGTTGGTGAAGCAGTTGGTACAATTGCTGCACAATCAATCGGTGAACCAGGTACTCAGCTTACAATGCGTACATTCCATACCGGAGGTGTTGCAGGAGCCGATATTACTCAAGGTTTACCTCGTATTCAAGAGTTATTTGAAGCGCGTAATCCTAAAGGTCAAGCGGTAATTTCTGAAATTAACGGTGAAGTAACTGAAATAACAATCGTTAAAGATCGTCAACAAGAAATTAAAGTTAAAGGCGAAAATGAAATCCGTACTTATAACGCTCCTGGTACTTCTCGACTTAAAGTTGAAGAAGGACAATACGTTGAACGTGGTGAAGTAATGACTGAAGGTTCAATTGAGCCTAAAGGATTATTAGCAGTTGCAGGCTTAAATGCTACTCAAAAATATCTACTTAAAGAAGTTCAAAAAGTTTACCGTATGCAAGGTGTTGAAATTTCAGATAAACACGTTGAAGTTATGGTTAGACAAATGCTTCGTAAAGTTAGAATTATTGAAGCAGGGGATACTAAATTATTACCAGGTGCATTAGTTGATATTCATACATTTACTGATGCTAACAGAGAAGTATTTGCTACGCGTAAGCGTCCAGCAACTGCAAAACCTGTATTACTTGGTATTACTAAAGCATCTCTAGAAACAGAAAGTTTCTTATCTGCAGCTTCATTCCAAGAAACAACAAGAGTTCTTACAGATGCTGCTATTAAAGGTAAGCGTGATAACTTACTTGGACTTAAAGAAAATGTTATCATCGGTAAATTAATTCCTGCTGGTACAGGTATGAGAAGATATACTGGTGTTGACTTTGAAAAAGTTGAAAAGAAAGTTTCACCTGAAGAACCAGTCGTTACTGACTAATATATATAGGCTGTTCTAGGTGTCTAGAACAGCTTATATTTTATTATAAAAACGGCATGAAATATATTGACTTTAAAACTGTACGATGTTATTATTGTTAAGGTTGATGAAAGCAGACGCTTTGGAGGATATCAAATGTCTAATGAAAAAGCCTTAAGCTTAAATCAAGACAGTTATGTCATTGGTTTAAAACAAACCACTAAAGCATTATTGAAGCATGAGGTACGTAAAGTAATTATTGCTCAAGATGTCAATATTCATATTTTGTCTAGGGTGTTAACTTTAGCATTTGAGACAGGCGTTCCGTTAAGTTATAGTCCTAGTAGACAAGAACTTGGATCGCACTATGGAATAGAAGTTAATGCGACAGTTGTTGCATTGCTTAAATAAATTTGTAAGCTGTGCTTACTATTTTTATTTGCCTTAAAATGAACCACCTGGATGTGTGGAATTAAGAAATGAAGAGAGGAGGACATTAAAGATGCCTACTATTAACCAATTAGTACGTAAACCTCGTACTAGTAAATCACAAAAATCAAACTCACCAGCGTTAAACAGAGGTTACAATAGCATGAAGAAAAAAATGACTACTGTATACTCTCCACAAAAACGTGGTGTTTGTACGCGTGTGGGAACTATGACACCTAAAAAACCTAACTCAGCTTTACGTAAATATGCTCGTGTTCGTTTATCAAACAACATCGAAGTTAACGCGTATATCCCTGGTATCGGCCATAACTTACAAGAACACAGTGTTGTACTTATTCGTGGTGGACGTGTAAAAGACTTACCTGGTGTGCGTTATCATATCGTACGTGGTGCTTTAGATACTTCTGGTGTTGACGGTCGTATGCAAAGCCGTTCACTTTATGGTGCTAAAAAACCAAAAGCTGCAAAAAAATAATCTAACGTTAAATTTCTGTAAATAACAGTTTTTTAAATGACGATAAATCAAATAAACTTTATAATAAGGAAGGAGGATTACGATTATGCCTCGTAAAGGTCCAGTTGCAAAAAGAGATGTATTACCAGATCCAATTCACAACTCAAAATTAGTAACAAAATTAATCAACAAAATCATGCTTGATGGTAAACGTGGTACTGCTCAAAGAATTCTTTATTCAGCATTTGAACTTGTTCAAGAACGTTCAGGTAAAGATGCAATCGAAGTATTCGATGAAGCTATCAGCAACATCATGCCTGTACTTGAAGTTAAAGCTCGCCGTGTAGGTGGTTCAAACTATCAAGTACCTGTTGAAGTACGTCCAGAGCGTCGTACAACTTTAGGTTTACGTTGGTTAGTTAACTATGCTCGTCTTCGTGGTGAAAAAACTATGGAAGAGCGTTTAGCTAATGAAATCTTAGATGCTGCCAACAATACTGGTGGCGCAGTTAAGAAACGTGAAGATACTCACAAAATGGCAGAAGCTAACAAAGCATTTGCTCATTACCGTTGGTAAGATAGAACTTAGGACCCTAAGCGTTAAAATCATAAAGATTCCTTTTTTAAGGTCATCTCTAGTTTTTTAAACACTTAGGGTATCAAAGTATCTATACGAACAACAACCAAATATCCAATATTTTGGAAGGAGTAAGAATACTATGGCAAGAGATTTTTCTTTGAAAAACACTCGTAATATCGGTATCATGGCACACATCGATGCTGGTAAAACAACGACTACTGAACGTATTCTTTATTACACAGGCCGTATCCATAAAATTGGTGAAACACATGAAGGTGCTTCACAAATGGACTGGATGGAACAAGAGCAAGAGCGTGGTATTACAATCACTTCTGCTGCGACTACTGCACAATGGGATGGTCACCGTGTAAACATCATCGATACACCAGGACACGTAGACTTCACTGTTGAAGTTGAACGTTCATTACGTGTACTTGATGGTGCAGTAACTGTACTTGATGCACAATCAGGTGTTGAACCTCAAACTGAAACAGTTTGGCGTCAAGCTACAACTTACGGAGTACCACGTATTGTATTCATTAATAAAATGGATAAAATGGGTGCGAACTTTGAATATTCAGTTGGTACATTACATGATCGTTTGCAAGCAAATGCTCACCCAATTCAATTACCAATCGGTGCGGAAGATGATTTCAGCGCTATTATTGATTTAGTAGAAATGAAATGTTTCCAATACAATAACGATTTAGGTACTGAAATTGAAGAAGTTGAAATTCCTGAATCTCATAAGCAACAAGCTGAAGAAGCTCGTGAAGCTTTAATTGAAGCTGTAGCTGAATCAAATGACGAATTAATGGAAAAATATTTAGGTGGAGAAGAAATTTCAATCGAAGAGCTTAAAGCGGCTATCCGTAAAGCTACTTGTGACGTTGAATTCTACCCAGTACTTTGTGGTACTGCATTCAAAAACAAAGGTGTTCAATTAATGTTGAACTCAGTTATTGATTACCTACCATCTCCATTAGATGTTAAACCAATTGTTGGACATAGAGCTGACGATGACGAAGAAGAAGTAATTGCTAAACCTGATGACTCAGCACCTTTTGCTGCATTAGCGTTCAAAGTAATGACTGACCCATTCGTAGGTAAATTAACATTCTTCCGTGTTTATTCAGGTACAATGGAATCAGGTTCATACGTAAGAAACTCTACTAAAGGTAAACGTGAACGTGTAGGTCGTATCCTACAAATGCACGCTAACTCTCGTGAAGAGATTTCTACTGTATATTCTGGTGACATTGCTGGTGCTGTAGGTCTTAAAGATACTGCAACTGGTGATACTTTATGTGATGAAAAGGATAACATTATCTTAGAATCAATGGAATTCCCAGAACCAGTTATCCACTTGTCAGTTGAACCTAAATCTAAAGCTGACCAAGATAAAATGACTAACGCGTTAGTTAAATTACAAGAAGAAGACCCAACATTCCATGCACACACTGACCATGAAACTGGACAAGTTATCATCGGTGGTATGGGTGAATTACATCTTGATATCTTAGTAGACCGTATGAAACGTGAATTCAAAGTTGAGTGTACTGTTGGTGCGCCAATGGTATCTTACCGTGAAACGTTCAAAACACCTGCTCAAGTACAAGGTAAATTCTCTCGTCAATCAGGTGGACGTGGACAATATGGTGATGTTCATATCGAATTCACACCTAACGAACAAGGTGGCGGTTTCGAATTCGAAAACGCTGTTGTCGGTGGTGTAGTTCCTCGTGAATACATTCCATCAGTTGAAGCTGGTCTTAAAGATGCTATGGAAAACGGTGTATTAGCTGGTTATCCATTAGTTGATGTTAAAGCTAAACTTTATGACGGTTCATACCATGATGTCGATTCATCAGAAATGGCCTTCAAAGTAGCAGCATCATTAGCACTTAGAGAAGCAGCTAAAAAATGTGATCCAGTAATCTTAGAGCCAATGATGAAAGTTGAAATCGTTATGCCTGAAGAGTACATGGGTGACATTATGGGTGACGTAACAAGTCGTCGTGGACGTGTTGAAGGTATGGAAGCACGCGGTAACGCTCAAGTTGTTCGTGCATTTGTTCCACTTTCAGAAATGTTCGGTTACGCTACAAACTTACGTTCTAACACTCAAGGTCGTGGTACTTATACTATGGTATTTGATCACTACGAAGAAGTTCCTAAATCAATTTCAGAAGAAATTATCAAGAAAAACAAAGGTGAATAATAAATTCGCTTTAATAAATTGATTTTTTCATCAAAATGATTTATAAAGTAAATATATGTATCCTCATGATGGTGAGTAACCATCATGAGGCTTAAATAAAAAATAATTTTAATATGAATAGGAGAGATTTCATAATGGCTAAAGAAAAATTTGATCGCTCAAAAACACATGCCAATATTGGTACTATCGGTCACGTTGACCATGGTAAAACTACTTTAACAGCTGCAATCGCAACTGTATTATCAAAACGTTCTGGTGACGGAGAAGCTCGTTCTTACGACCAAATCGATAACGCTCCAGAAGAAAAAGAACGTGGTATTACAATTAATACTTCACACATCGAATATGAAACTGAAAAACGTCACTATGCTCACGTTGACTGCCCAGGACACGCTGACTATGTTAAAAACATGATCACTGGTGCTGCTCAAATGGACGGCGGTATCTTAGTAGTATCTGCTGCTGACGGCCCAATGCCTCAAACTCGTGAACACATTCTTTTATCACGTAACGTAGGTGTTCCTGCATTAGTAGTATTCTTAAACAAAGTTGACATGGTTGACGATGAAGAATTATTAGAATTAGTTGAAATGGAAGTTCGTGACTTATTATCTGAATATGACTTCCCTGGCGACGATGTTCCTGTAATCGCTGGTTCAGCATTAAAAGCTTTAGAAGGCGACGAAGCTTATGAAGACAAAATCATGGAATTAATGGAAGCTGTAGATACTTTCATTCCAACTCCAGAACGTGATTCTGACAAACCATTCATGATGCCAGTTGAGGACGTATTCTCAATCACTGGTCGTGGTACTGTTGCTACAGGCCGTGTTGAACGTGGTCAAATCAAAGTTGGTGAAGAGATTGAAATCATCGGTTTAACTGAAGAATCTTCTAAAACAACTGTAACTGGTGTTGAAATGTTCCGTAAATTATTAGACTTCGCTGAAGCTGGAGATAACATCGGTGCATTATTACGTGGTGTTGCTCGTGAAGACGTTAACCGTGGTCAAGTATTAGCTAAACCAGGTTCAATCACTCCTCACACTAAATTCAAAGCGGAAGTTTATGTATTATCAAAAGAAGAAGGTGGACGTCATACTCCATTCTTCACTAACTACCGCCCACAATTCTATTTCCGTACAACTGACGTAACTGGTGTAGTAAACTTACCAGAAGGCATTGAAATGGTTATGCCTGGCGACAACGTTGAAATGGACGTTGAATTAATTTCACCAATCGCTATTGAAGACGGTACTCGTTTCTCAATTCGTGAAGGTGGACGTACAGTTGGATCAGGCGTTGTTACAATCATCGAAGCTTAATTTTCGATATTGAACACGATTGATTAAACTAATAAAATAGAAAGAGCTATCATGCTCTTTCTCAAAATAAACCTCCCAATCCGTTAGTATTAACTTTCGGTTTGGGAGGTTTTTTAATATTTATTTTACTAAGTCCGAACTATGTTCAATTATTGATAAAAATAGCTTCACACTGTTTTGTAGTGATTGCTCATCCAAATCGAATTTTGGATGGTGATGTGGATAATTAGCTTTAAGTGCTTCGTTTCCGACACCTGTAAAGAAATAAGTGCCAGGTACATGTTGTAAGAAATAACCTACATCTTCTCCTCCAAGTGAAGGTGGGAAATCGAATGCTTCTTCAATTGTATCAATTTCTGATGCAAGACTTTTAGCCCATTCTGTTTCTTTTTCGTGATTAACAACTGGAGGATAACCATCATGATAAGTCAAATGGCACTTCACGCCATAACTTGATTCAATACCGTTTAAAATGCCGTTTAAACGTTCTTTAATTTGATCTTTCACAGTAGGTAAGTATGTTCTGATTGTACCAGTAAGTTGTACTGTATCAGCTATAACATTGAATGCATTACCACCTTTAAATGTACCAAATGTTACCACAGCAGATTCTAATGGATCTATCGTTCTAGAGACAATGCTTTGTGCTTGAACGATAAGTGAAGATGCAGCAACGATAGGGTCTTTAGCTAATTGAGGCATTGCTCCGTGGCCACCTGAACCTTGAATATCTATTTCAAATGAATCAGCTGCTGCATATGCTGGTCCTGAACAAAAGCCAACTTTATTTGCTTCTATATGACTTGCTGTATGTGTACCAAAAACATAATCTACACCATCAAGTGCGCCAGCTGCTACCATGGATTTTGCTCCTCCTGGAAGTGATTCTTCGGCATGTTGATGGATTAATACGACATTGCCATAAATTTCAGCTTCGTGTTGTTTTAGGATTTTAGCTGTAATTAATAAGCTTGCTGTGTGAGCATCATGACCACATGCATGCATAACACCATCCACTGTAGATTTATAAGGTACATCTTTCTCATCTTGAATTGGCAAAGCATCAAAGTCAGCTCTTAAAGCAATCGTAGGTCCGGCATTACCGCCTTTAATATAACCTAGGAGCCCGTTACCACCGACATCTTTTTTAACTTCTATACCTAAATTCTCAAGGTAATCAGCTATATATTTTTTTGTATTTTCTTCTTGGAAAGATAGTTCTGGATTTTGATGCAAATGTCTTCTGATATCTATTAATTCATCCATATATTGATTAACTTCAGTCGTTAAATTCATTATTATAATTCCTTTCCATAAACTTAAATGTAGTTAATAAGAATATTCGAACAGCGTTGATTAGTCCTTGCTCATCTATATCAAATTTCGGATGATGATGTGGATAATCCGCTTTGAAATGTTCATTTCTTGTTCCTGTATAGAAAAATGCACCAGGTACACGTTGCTGATAATAAGAAAAGTCTTCTCCACCTAAACTTGCTTCTAATTCAACTAATTCTTGAACACTAGCTATTTCTTTAGTAGCTTCTAATATTAGGTCTGTTTCTTTTTCAGTATTTATAACAGGTGGGTAACCTTTACTGTATTTTAAATCGTAAGTGACATCAGTAGAAGTAGCGATACCTTCTAGTACTTTTTTAAATCCTTCAATTACACTTATTTGAGTATCTGAGTCGAATGTTCTGATCGTACCTCCAATTTTACAAGTATCAGGTATGACGTTGTTGGTTTCTCCAGCATTAAACATCGTTATGGATAATACAGCAGGTGATAATGCACTTGTTTTACGTGAAACAATATACTGTAAATCATTACATAATTGAATACCTGCAGCTAGTGGATCAATAAGTTGATCTGGGTGAGCTGCATGTCCACCTCGTCCTTTTAAAGTAATCCAAAAATCATCAGGGATACCTGTCGTTGTACCGTATTTGTAGCCTATTTTACCGACATCTAAACTACTTGATACATGTTGTCCAATGATAGCGTCAACACCCGTTAAACAGCCGTCAGCGATCATTTGTATAGCACCACCAGGATCCACTTCTTCAGCGTGTTGATGAATAAACACTACACGACCATTTATTTCATCTTTATGCTCGGATAATATTTTTGCAGTCATTAAGAGAACAGCCGTATGTGCATCATGTCCACAAGCATGCATAACGCCATCAACTGTTGATTTGTAAGGTACTTCTTTTTCATCTTGTATAGGTAAAGCGTCAAAGTCGGCTCTTATAGCTAATGTTGGACCGTCTTTCTCTTTATTAAGTGTGCCTACTACACCTCGTCCACCAACACCTTCTCTAACATCTATACCTAGATTTCTTAAATAATTAGCGATATAGGCAGGCGTTTTAACTTCTTCAAAAGATAATTCAGGATTCATATGTAAGTGTCTTCTAATTTCTATCATTTCATCATAATAATGATCAACTTTTTGTAGTAATATATTTTTCATCTTATAGAACACCTTCAATCTCAAGGACTTTTATGAACATTTCAGTTGTTGTTTTCATTGCATCTTCATCTAAATCAAACATAGGATGATGATGAGGTGCTGTTGAAGCTTTATCCTCAGTACCACTACCAGTTAAGAAGAAACAGCCAGGGCGATTGAGAAGGTAATATGAGAAGTCTTCACCAATCATCATTGGCGGTATATCTTCGTATGTTAAATGTAATGACTCAGCTGCTTCTTTTACAACGTTATATTGTTCTTCATGGTTAACAACAGTAGGGTATCCTCTGCGATAATTGAATTCATAAGTAGCATTATTGGCAATACAAATGCCTTTTAATAATCGTTCTAGCTCTTCTTCAATCGTGTCTTTTACTTCAGGTTTGAAAGTTCTAACTGTACCTTCGATGGTAGCTGTATCACTTATAACATTAAAAGCACTTCCTGCATCTATCTTACCAACTGTTATGACACCTCTATCTATAGGATCAATATGTCGAGATATAATTTTTTGTAAACTAGAAATGTATTCAGCAACAATTACAATCGGATCAATCGATGTATGTGGTTTAGCACCGTGTCCACCTTTACCTTGAATCGTAATATCAAAATAGTCCGGTGAAGCCATCATATCAGCAGGCTTTGTCTTAATTGAAGATGTTTCATGACCGCTCCAAAAATGATTTCCGTACACTTTATCAACGCCTTCTAACGCCCCATCATTTATCATAGGACTTGCACCACCAGGACTTAACTCCTCAGCGTATTGAAAAATAAAAACAACATTCCCTTTAAGTAAATGTTGATGTTCATGAAGTAATTCGCAAAATGTTAAAAGTGTCGCTGTATGACCGTCATGTCCACAAGCATGCATAACACCGTCGACAGTAGATTTATATGGAACGTCTTTTTCGTCTTGAATAGGTAAAGCATCGAAATCAGCACGGAATGCGATTGTTTGACCAGGTTGATTACCTTCTAGCTTTGCAACAATTCCACGCTCTCCAACGCGCTCTCTAATCGTCAATTTATCTAGCTTTTTTAATTCAGATAAAAGAAAATCATGAGTTTTTTCCTCATGAAATGAAAGTTCTGGGTTCTTATGCATATATCGTCTAATTTCGACTAAACGATCAAATTTATTTGCTACTTTTTCTTTCCAATTTATCATTAATAAACCTTCTTTCAATTCCATCAAAATATAGTATGACTATTGTAGCAAAGTTTATAGAAAATTTAAACAATTCAATTTACTATGATAACGCTTAATTCTTTGATTTTGATGTGTTATGATAAATAAAAAGTGCTAAAGGAGAAAGTGTATATGGTACAAACATTAGATATATTCTTAACAACAAATTTAAATGAATTGAAAGACAATGGTTTGTATAATGAAATTGATATCGTTGAAGGTGCAAATGGCGCTGAAATAACAATTGGCGGTAAAAATTATATCAACTTATCATCAAATAACTATCTTGGATTAGCTACAGACGAAGACTTGAAAAAAGCAGCTAAAGATGCAATAGATTCACATGGTGTAGGTGCTGGTGCAGTACGTACTATAAATGGAACATTAGATTTGCATAGAGAGTTAGAAGAAACATTAGCACAATTTAAAGGTACGGAAAGCGCTATTGCTTATCAATCAGGATTTAACTGTAACATGGCAGCTATTTCAGCAGTCATGAATAAAAATGATGCAATATTATCTGATGAATTAAATCATGCTTCAATTATTGATGGTTGTCGTTTATCAAAAGCAAAAATCATTCGAGTAAATCACTCAGACATGGAAGACTTAAGAGCAAAAGCGAAAGAAGCGGTTGAATCAGGTCAATATAATAAAGTCATGTACATCACTGATGGTGTGTTCTCAATGGATGGGGACGTAGCTTTATTACCTGAAATCGTTGAAATAGCTGAAGAATTTGGTTTAATCACTTATGTTGATGACGCACATGGTTCAGGTGTAATGGGTAAAGGTGCTGGAACTGTTAAGCATTTTGGTTTACAAGATAAAATTGATTTCCAAATTGGTACACTTTCTAAAGCGATTGGTGTAGTAGGCGGTTATGTGGCAGGTACTAAAGATTTAATTGATTGGTTAAAAGTCGCTTCAAGACCATTTTTATTCTCAACATCTTTAGCTCCTGGAGATACTAAAGCAATTACAGAATCCGTTAAAAAATTAATGGCCTCAACAGAATTACATGATAAATTATGGGATAATGCTAATTATTTAAAAGAAGGCTTAAAAGCAAAAGGTTTCGATATAGGTCATTCTGAAACACCAATCACACCGGTCATTATCGGTGAAGAGAAAAAAGCACAAACATTTAGTAAACGACTTATGGATGAAGGTGTATATGCAAAAGCAATCGTATTCCCAACAGTTCCTAGAGGTACAGGTCGTGTTAGAAATATGCCAACAGCTGCACATACTAAAGAACAACTAGATGATGCAATTGAATCATATGAAAAAATTGGTAAAGAATTAGGATTATTATAAATAGAATAACTATAAAAAAGCAGTAGAAATTCATTGTATCAATTGAATTTCTACTGCTTTTTCTCATATTTATGAAATGAGTATGTTGTTAAGTGTTAGCTAATTGGCAGTATTGAGAATAATGTCCCTAAGTATCTCTTATACAATTGGTTTTTGTATTAAGTAACTTATTTATTCTTGCTATGTACTTCTGAAGTATACAAATTGGATGAAATATAGTAAAATATCATTAAAGAAAGCGTTTTTTGTTTTTCTCAAGAGTACAAATGAACGTTTCAACAATACAGGAGGATTTTATAATGAAAAAAATCATGATCACTGGGGCGCTAGGGCAAATCGGGACAGAATTAGTTATGAAATTAAGAAAGAAATATGGTAATGAAAATGTTTTAGCAACAGATATAAGACAACCAGAAAGTGAAAGTGAAATAAATAATGGTCCATTTGAAATTTTAGATGTAACCGATCAAGATAGATTCCATTCATTAGTTAAGAATTTTGAAGCGGATACTTTAATGCATATGGCAGCACTTCTTTCAGCTACTGCTGAAAAAAATCCATTATTCGCATGGAATCTGAATATGGGTGGACTAGTAAATGCTCTTGAAGTAGCTCGAGAATTTGATATGCAGTTCTTTACACCAAGTTCAATCGGTGCGTTTGGTCCAAATACACCTAAAGATATGACACCTCAAGTTACAATTCAAAGACCAACTTCAATGTATGGTGTTAATAAAGTAGCGGGTGAATTGTTATGTGATTATTACTACACTAAATTTGGTGTTGATACGAGAAGTATGAGATTTCCTGGTTTAATTTCTTATATAAAAGAACCAGGTGGAGGTACTACAGATTACGCAGTTGAAATTTACTTCAAAGCAATTCGTGAAGGCAAATACGACAGTTATATTGCGAAAGATACGTATATGGATATGATGTTCATGGACGATGCCATCGATGCAATCATTCAGTTAATGGAAGCAGACAGTGAACGATTGATTAACCGTAATGCATATAATGTGAGTGCAATGAGCGTTGATCCAGAAACAATTAAAACAGCTATTCAAAAGAAAATGCCTAACTTTGAACTAGGATATGATGTTGATCCAGATCGTCAAGCAATTGCCGAGAGTTGGCCAAACGCTATCGATTCATCTTGTGCTAAAGAAGAATGGGGATTTTCTCCAAGTTATAATTTAGATAGTATGACTGAATTAATGCTTAAAGCAATTGAAGAAAAAGATAACTTAGCCAAAAGTTAACTTTAATGTGTATATTTTTTAAATTTTCCAAAAATTCATTGAATAACACCTCTATGACTGATATACTTGTTAACATTAATTATTAATTAGCCTAGGGGGAATCATTATGTCAGAAACATTTTACGTAGAAAAGCGTGAGCAGCTTAAAGAGAAACCGGACTTTCAAAATTTAGTCTTTGGTGAAATCTTTACTGATTATATGCTGTCTATGTCATATAAACAAGGTGAAGGCTGGTCAGAGCCTAAAATAATTCCATATGGGCCGATTACTTTGTCACCAAGTGCACAAGGACTTCATTACGGACAAACAGTATTTGAAGGTATGAAAGCTTATAAAGATGGTGATGATGTTGCACTATTCAGACCAGACCAAAATTTCAAGAGAATTAATTTATCTTTAAAAAGACTTGAAATGCCTCAAATCGATGAAGAAAAAGTATTAGATGGTCTATTACAACTTATAGATTTAGAACGTGAATGGATCCCAAGTGGTGAAGGACAATCTTTATATGTTAGACCATTTGTATATGCTACTGAACCTTACTTAGGTGTGCGTTCTTCAACAGACTATGAATTTTTAGTGATTCTTTCTCCAGTAGGCGCTTATTATGGTGATGAACAAATGAAACCTACTAGCATTTATGTAGAAGATGAATTTGTACGTGCAGTAAGAGGCGGCGTTGGCTTTGCTAAATGTGGTGGTAACTATGCGGCTAGTTTAATTGCACAAACACGTGCTAATGAATTAGGTTTCGATCAAGTATTGTGGTTAGATGGTGTAGAACAAAAATATATCGAAGAAGTAGGAAGCATGAATATTTTCTTCGTTATTGATGGAAAAGTAGTAACACCGGAATTAAACGGCAGTATTTTACCAGGTATTACGCGTAAAACTGTACTCGAACTTGCTCAAGAAATGGGCTATGAAACTGAAGAAAAACGATTATCTATTGATGATATTATTAATGCACATCACGATGGTCGTTTAACAGAAATTTTCGGTACAGGAACTGCAGCAGTTATTTCTCCAGTAGGATTCTTAAAATACGAAGAGGCAGAAATTACAATCAATAATAATGAGATTGGTCCAATTACTCAAGCGTTATTTGATGAATATACAGCAATTCAAACTGGTAAAAAAGAAGATAAAAATGGTTGGAGAGTTGTAGTAGGACAAGAAAGTCATATCGAAATAGTATAATTGAAAAACAATAAAGAGCGGCCTACTAAATGTAGTGCCGCTCTTTTTAAAGGAGTACAAATAATGATTAAATGGTTATTGTTCGATAAAGATGGTACATTACTCAAATTTGATGAAACATGGTCAGAGATTTCATTAGTTATGATAGATCGATTTGTAGAACAGTACCAAGTTGATAATAAGCAAGCCTTACAAGAAAAACTAGGATACGTAAATGATAGATTTTTATCTAGTGGCATACTTGCTTCAGGTACATTGTCAGATATTATAGATGTCTTCTCTGAATACGCACCAACTATAGATAAAAAAGAAATTGAAAAATGGACGGTAAAAATAAGCAAAGACTTAATAAGTGAATATAAACCTGAGACTATCGTCATTGAAGGATTAATAGAAACTTTAACAGCTTTTAAAGACAAAAAATATAATATTGGCATCATCACAAGTGATGATATAGACGGTACAGAACGATTTATTAAAGACGCAAAAGTAGAACATTTGATTGATGAAAAAATTACAGCATCTATAAATGGCTATCAAAAGCCAAACCCTAAAATGGTAGAAAAATTTTATGAAAAATGGGACGTAGCACCTGATGAAATCGCAATAATAGGAGATACACCCACTGATATACAAATGGGCAAAAATGCTCATTTCAAAGTAGTTGTTGGCGTACTTAGTGGTACAGGAGATGAGGCAGATTTAACAGGTGCAGATTATATTTATAAAGATATTAACGAGTTTTATGAAAAAGAAGCGGAATGGAATAAATAATATAATTTAAAAAATGCTCCAAACCATTTGAAATAATTAATGGTTTAGAGCATTTTTTTATTTTACTCGTGTATCGATTGAACGGTGTGTTTCTATAACATGTGCAATCTTGTCGATAATGTGATTGATTGATTCTGGATCTTCGTATAAGTCATAATCATTTATATTTACACGTACTACAGGGCATTCTGTGAAATTGTTAACCCAATTATCATAACGTGCGAAAAGTTTTTTCCAGTATGCTTCGTCTGTTTCGATTTCCATTTGGCGACCTCTATTTTTGATGCGTTGTATAACGTCTTCGTAGTCGCATTCTAAATAAATTAATGCATCAGGTTTAGGGAAGTATGGTGTCATAACCATTGCTTCAAATAGATCTCTATAAGTTGCATAGTCTTCTTTTGTCATTGTTCCTTGTTCTTCATGCATTTTTGCGAAAATATCAACATCTTCATAGATTGAGCGGTCTTGTATAAATCCTCCGCCATATTCAAACATTCTTTTTTGTTCTTTAAAACGTTCCGCTAAAAAGTATATTTGTAGGTGGAAACTCCATCGTTCGAAATCATGATAAAATTTTTCTAAATATGGGTTATTGTCGACTTTTTCAAAAGAAGTCTTAAAGTTTAAACGTTCGCTAAGTGCTTGTGTTAAAGATGATTTTCCAACACCAACAGTACCAGCAATTGTGATAATAGCATCACTTGGTATGACTTTATTTGTCATGTGTAATCTCTCCAATCAAAGGTTGTAATAATTTTAAAATTTGTTGATAATCTGCGGTGTTATTTACGAAATCTAAATGAGAAGTATCAATTTGAATAGCATCGATTTCACTTTTCACTTCTTCGTAGAATTGATTATAATCACTTTTTAGTTGTGCTAAGTAATTATTTTCTATTTGTGATTCATATGATCTATTACGATGGGCAATACGTTGTTGTAGGACTTCTAATGAGGCATCGAGAAAGATAATTTGATCAGGCATACGAATATCTTCAGTTAAAATATCATAAATTCGACTGAATTTATCAAATTCACTATCGTTTAAAGTGTTTTTTGCAAAAATCTTATTTTTAAAAATATGATAATCACTTACGATTCCTTTAATATTCTTTAAATCTGTTAGCTGTTTGTAACGATGACATAAGAAGAACATCTCCGTTTGAAAACTCCATTTAGAAATATCATCATAAAAATCACTTAAGAAAGGATTTTCGTCAACAATTTCAAATTCTTCGGTATAATTTAAAGCTTTAGCAAGCTTTTTAGTTAAGGAGCTTTTCCCGACTCCAATAGGTCCTTCGATTGCAATAAAGGTTTTTTTCATATATATCTCCCTAGATGTTAAAATAGACATACTTATTCTATCATAAATTAAACGGAGTGAAATATAGCGTGCATGAAAATTATATGAAACTTGCAATTGAAGAAGCAAAAAAAGCTTGGGAAATGGATGAAGTACCAATTGGTGCAATTGTTGTATATAAAGGAGAAGTGATTGGAAGAGGTCATAACTTAAGAGAGCATGATCAAGATCCAATTGCACATGCTGAAATGATTGCAATACAAGAGGCAGCCAAGTATCTGAAATCGTGGAGACTAGAAGAAACTACTTTATATGCTACTTTAGAGCCCTGTGTCATGTGTTCGGGCGCGATTGTGATGAGTAGAATACCGCATGTCGTTTATGGTGCAACAGATCCTAAAGGCGGCTGTAGTGGTAGCTTAATGAATTTAATAGAAGATACTCGGTTTAATCACCGTGCTACAGTTGAAAGAGGGATACTTGAGCAAGAATGCGGTGAGATGTTACGAACGTTTTTTAGAGAAAAAAGAAGCCTAAAAAAACAAATTAAGCAGAATAATACAGATTTATAGAGATTATTACTTTTATTTGTTAAAATTTATGTTGAATATAAAGAAAAGAGGTTACTTTCATGATAAAGTTAATCGCAACAGATATGGACGGCACTTTGTTGAATGCAGCACATGAAGTTTCAAATGAAAATTATGAAGCAATAAAATTTGCACAATCAAAAGGTATCTCGGTAGTTATTGCTACTGGAAGAGCATTTTACGAGGCACATAGCCCAATTGAAAAAACAGATTTATCATTACCATACATTTGTTTAAATGGAGCAGAAGTAAGAGATGAAGAATTTAATATCGTCCATACTTCTAAATTAACACGACCTTTAATCAATAAAATTACGGGAATTTTGAACAAAGAAGATATTTATTATCAAGTTTATACGAACTTTGGTATTTATACTGAAGATCCTGAAAAAGACTTGGAAATTTATGTTGATATAGCAGAAAAAGCTGGTCAAAAAGCTGATGTCAAAAAAATTCGTGCCAATATTCAAAGTAGAATTGATAACGGAACATTAAAAACAGTAGATAGTTACGATGAAATTGAAAGTCGACCAGGGGAAATCATATTGAAAATTTTAGCATTTGCGAGTGATTTATCTAAAATTGATAGAGCTAAAGCTGAAATTTCAGAATCACAAAGTTTAGCAGTTTCATCATCTTCAAGAGGGAATATTGAAATCACACATTCTGATGCGCAAAAGGGAATTGCATTAGAAGCAATAGCAAATCAATTAAACATTCCAATGTCAGATGTGATGGCAATTGGTGATAACTTAAATGATGTTTCAATGTTAGAAAAAGCCGGGTATGCTGTTGCAATGGAAAACGGAGCACCTGAAGTGAAAGAATTAGCTGATTACGTTACGGATACTAATGAGCATAGTGGTGTAGGAAAAGCGATTATTCATGCATTGAAAAATTATGACCGTTAATATACATCGTCCATAAGAATGATTTTTAATGAAAATTAAATTCTTAGTTTCTCAGTATGCTATAATGATACGTAATTAATATCATTAAAATTTTGAGGTGACAACAGTGAAAGTATTACTTATTGTAGGTAGCGCTAAGCAATATTCACATACACACGCCCTTGCACAATTTGTTCGTGGGAACTTAGAAGACCAAGGTGCAGAGGTAACTTTGTTTGATTTATATGACAAACCAATACCGTTCTTAGACGTATCAGGTCAACATTTAAACGATGAACGAATTAAAGTTAATGTAAATGAATTACGCGAAAAAGCTGAAGAAGCAGATGCGATTATAATTGGTACGCCAAATTACCACGGTTCATATTCTGGTATTTTAAAAAATGCTTTAGACCATTTAACAATGGATCAATTTAAAATGAAACCAGTAGGCTTAATATGTAATAGTGGTGGGATGAGAAGTACAGAGCCATTATCACATTTGAGAATTATTATGAGAAACTTATTAGGAATTGCAGTTCCTGTCCAAATTTCAACACAAGATGCTGACTTCGGTAAAACAGAAGATGGCACATATTATATTGATGTAGATGACATTAAATTACGTGTTAAATTGTTTACAGAGCAAATTACAAAACTAATTAAAAACAATCCTTGGATAGAAGCAGAAGAACAAGTGAATTCATAAAGAGGATAGAGGGCAACAGCAGAGGCTGTTGCCTTCTTTTTGTTCTATATAAGAAAATATGGACCGATAAATAAAATTACCGGTCCAGAAACGGGAAATACGGACCGATAAATAAAATTAGGGGTCCAGAAACGGAAAATACGGACCGATAAATAAAATTACCGGTCCAGAAATGAGAAATACGGACCGATAAATAAAATTACCGTTCCAGAAATGAGAAATACGGACCGATAAATAAAATTACCGTTCCAGAAATGAGAAATACGGACCGATAAATAAAATTACCGGTCCAGAAATGAGAAATACGGACCGATAAATAAAATTACCGTTCCAGAAATGAGAAATACGGA
>NZ_JAJNIF010000012.1:0-70367 GCF_022386595.1 Mammaliicoccus sp. G-M28 | reverse complement strand
ACCTCTACAATTTTTTCTTCGTCGATTACATTGTACTAAAGTGAGCTATATATGGCTCTTATTTTATTACACAATTATATGGACATATTCGATAAGAGGTACGTTAAAAGCAATTCTAAGTAAAATTGCTGATAAGAGGTACGTTAAAAGCAATTCTAAGTAAAATTGCTGATAAGGGGTACGTTAAAAGCAGTTCTAGGCAAAATTGCTGATAAGAAGTACAGTAAAACTAGACTTGATTACAAAATGGAGGCTGAGAATTAATTTGTCTCAGCCTCTATAATTTATATATTAATCTTCTTTAAAGATATTTTTCCAGCTTTCTCTTTCAGCTAAAAATTCAGTTGCTAATTGTTGAGCGCCTTCTAATGAATGGCTTGCTGCCCAACCACATTGTACTTCATTACATGCTGGTACTTCTGTTGCCTTTTCAACATCTTTTAAAGTCGCTTCTAGGATAGATAATACATCATCATAATCATCATGGTTAATAAATGAAGCATAAAAACCTGTTTGGCAACCCATTGGACTTACATCAACCACTTTATCAGTATGGTTTCTAATATTTTCAGCCATTAAATGTTCTAATGAGTGCAATGCAGGCATTTCCATATGTTCTTTGTTTGGTTGTTTGAAACGAATATCATATTTATGAATAACGTCACCTTTTTGTCCTTCTTTAATTCCAGCAAGTCTAACAAAAGGTGCATCTACTTTTGTATGATCTAAATTAAAACTTTCGACATTCATTTTTGTCATGAAGATTCCTCCTTTGATTTCGGCATAATTATATCAAGTAAATTTTGAAAAAACAATCAATTCAGATTTCTTTTACTTTCTTTATATGTTACTTTATAAGATAATATAATAAATTATTCTGAAATTAGGTGATGAAATGAAGAGGTTAGAAGTAGTCCCTTACGACAGTATATGGCAACATCTTTTTCTTGAAGAGAAAAAGTACTTACAGTCGTTATTGAAAGAACATAGTATAAGCATAGAACATATTGGATCAACTGCTATTCCTGGATTATCTGCAAAGCCGATTATAGATATATTAATCGTAGTGAAAGATAGCAACACAATCGATTCTTTTACACATGAATTATCAGCTTTAGGATATGAGTCTAAAGGTGAACGTGGAGTCATAGGCAATAGATACTTTAAAAAATATGATGATTTCGGAGCAGTTTCGCACCATTTACATATATATGATGAAGGAAGTCCGCATATTTTAAGACTATTATCCTTTAGAGATTACTTAAGAACTTTTAATGGAGAAAGAGAAAGGTATAGCCGATTAAAACATGATTTAGTTATCGATTATCCTGCAGATAGTGAACAATACTATAAAGGTAAAGATAGTATGATTAAAGAGTTCGAGAAAAAAGCGGAGAAGTGGTATGTAAAAGCAAATGATATTGCTACAAATCATTGACATATCCGAGTGATAAAGTTAGAATTAAAGTCAAATTTCATACGAATTATCAAGAGTGACTGAGGGATGGGCCCGATGAAGTCCAGCAACCTCCCATTATGGAAAGGTGCCAATTCCTACAGTTTTTACTGGAAGATAAATGATCGATTGGCGCACTCCTTATAAAGTAGTGCGCCTTTATATTGGAAAGGTGAATGGTTAATGAGTAATTTATCACAAAATATTATAAACTATATAGAACAGAATAAGCACTTATATTTATCAATGAGTCATCAAATTCATGAGCGTCCTGAATTAGGAAATGAAGAAATATTTGCGTCTAGATTATTAAGTGATCAATTGAAAAGTCATCACTTTACAATAGAGAAGAATATTGCGAATCATCCAACTGGTTTCATTGCTACATACGATTCTAAGAAGGAAGGACCGACGATTGCTTATTTAGCTGAGTATGACGCATTACCTGGGCTTGGACATGCATGTGGACATAACATTATTGGGACTTCTAGTGTGTTAGCAGGTATCAGCTTGTCAAAAGTGGTAGATCAAGTTGGCGGAAAAGTCGTAGTATTAGGTTGTCCTGCAGAAGAAGGTGGCATTAATGGAAGTGCTAAAGCAAGTTATGTAAAAGCGGGAATTATAGACAATATAGATGTTGCTTTAATGGTACATCCAGGCCATGAAACTTACGTGACGGTTCCTTCTTTAGCTGTTGATGTATTTGATGTTAAGTTCTACGGTAAAAGCGCGCACGCATCAGAAAATGCTTATGAAGCTGTAAATGCGCTTGATGCTATGCTGTCATTTTTTAATGGAGTAAGTATGTTAAGACAGCAAATTAAGAAAACTGACAAAGTGCATGGTGTCATTTTAAATGGTGGAGAAGCGGCGAATATTATTCCAGACTTTACACATGCACGTTTCTATACACGCGCAACATCTCGTAAACATTTAGATGAACTTACAGATAAAGTGCGTAAAATAGCTGAAGGTGCAGCTATACAAACGGGTGGAACATACGAACTACGACCAATACAAAATGGTGTGAATGAATTTGTTATAAACAATCCGCTAGATGAATTGTTTAGAAGACATGCCGAAGAAATTGGTGAAGAAGTTATTGATGACGATTTTGGTTTTGGTTCAACAGATACGGGGAATGTAAGTCATATCGTACCGACTATACATCCCCATATAAAGATTGGACCATCTAATTTAGTCGGTCATACAAAAGAATTTTGCCAAGCAGCTGCAAGTACTAAAGGTGATAAAGCATTGATAAGTGGTGCGAAAATATTAGCCTCAATGGGTTTAGAACTTATAGAGAACGTATCCCTTAGAAATGAAATTATCGAGCATCATCAAACATTAAGGGAGAACTTATTATGAAAAATGAGTACAGGAAACCACTAACATTAACACTTCAAGATTTATACGAAGACTATATAGTATACAATTCAAGACCATCATATGAGGATAATCCTTGGTTAAAAGCTGAAGAAGATCAATCTAATTTTTTAACAGCAAGAGAAATGATTATTAGCAAGATGCCTATGATTGTACATGAAGCTTGTTTAACCAACAATGTTCAAGATTTACTAAAATTAGTTAATGTTGAAATTCCGAAAAATTTATATACATTCAATGATAGAGAAAGTTACGAACATTTAATTAACCAAATAACTCATGATAATAAGAAAATCTTCTTCCAATACATACATGGTGAACAGTTATGTAAAGGTGAAGATTATGCAGTGTATAAACCAAGATTTATCGATTTAAATAACAAAGCTAAAATAGCGCAATGGACAAGTGGAAAATATTTACCAAAGCGTGAAATAGTAGAGCGTAATGAATTTGACGAAAAAATAAAACATTGGAAACTGCCACTTGTGATTAAGCCAGGAGATGAGTTGCCTACTGCTGGTGGATACGGTGTGATGATATGTTACAATGAAGATGATTTAAATAAGGCGATAGCACGTATTAAAGAAGCTAGTGATACGAAAAGCATTATCATTGAGCAATTTATTGAAGAAGTTGATAATTATTGTGTGCAATATGTATATAGTGAGAAAACGGGTATACAATATATTGGCGCTGTGAAACAACTTACAGATGAATATGGATTTTACAATGGTAATACTAATTCTACCGAAGTACCTCAAAAGGTAATTGATGCAGGGTATGAAATAATGAAAAATGGTGTAGAATATGGGTATAAAGGTGTATCAGGTTTTGATTTATTAATCGATAAAGATGGGCAAGTATTTGCGATTGATTTAAACTTTAGACAAAATGGATCGACAAGTATGCTATTACTTAAAGACCGAATGAATGACGCTTATCAAAAGTTTTTGAGTTATCACTCAAAAGGCGATAACACGCATTTCATACAAACTATCAAAAAATACATTGTAGCTGGATACTTATATCCACTTTCTTACTATGATGGAGACTATTTTGGTAAAGATGCAGTGAAATCGAGATTTGCAGGAATATGGCATGCAGAAACTGAATCTAAAGCTTTAGAACAAGAACAATCATTTCTTGAAGAATTGAGTAGCACCAACAAATAAAAAATTTTCTTCATTTAATGTAATTTTTATTGACTTATACCTTTTAACTATACTATATTTTATTGGGATTAAATATAATGAAAAGGGTGGTATGACAATGGCTATCCAGGATATGTCTATGTTCAAACAAATATTAGCTAAGGAAAAATTTTACGTTGTTTTAATCGACCGCAAAATTCTAAGAGATGAAGCAACAGATATTCGTTTAATCTGGTCGAAAAAAGAATTTGCTGAATCATATTTAGAAGAGAATAATATTACTCTATATGATAAAATAATGGACTTAGATTTAGATAGATTTGTAACATATGAAATGGATGACATTCTAGATGAAGGGGACAAGTTCATCATAGATAAGTATGAAAATAACAAGGGAATAGAATTAGAAGCAATATCATTTATTGAAGAAATTATGAGTGAACTAGATGATATCCGAATTGAAGAATTTGCAGAAGATATTTGTAATGAGACTTATGTATACGGGTTAACAGTTAAAGGACAAAAACAATTTATCATCGTTTCAGAAGAAGAAGACGCTAGTTTACCAAATATGATGACAGTTTGGAGCACACGTAAACTTGCTGAAAAAGTACGTCGTGATGATTTTGAAGAATACGATGTTATAGAAGTAGAAACAGGTGTCTTTGAAGAATGGTTAGAAGACTTAAAACAAGAAGATATTGCTTTAGGTATTAACTTAAAATCAGGTATGATCGGTACAATTACAGATCCAAAAGCAGTATTAAAAGCAATGCCTTGTTAGAAAAATAAACAAGTAAATAGTAATTTATAAAGACTTTTGCTAAATAGCAAAAGTCTTTTTTTATGTCTTGAATAAGTTGTGAAAATTTAAAATAAATATATTTAAACGTCGTTGTAAAAGCGTTTACATTAATATAAAATATATCTAACATTTCGAAATGTAAAATAATGGAACAGGAAGTGGTGGAGTTGAAAAAGGGGATTTTTATAGTAGTATGCTTGCTATTATTATCGAGTCAAAAATTTGCAGATGGAGCTGGAAATACTGGAGACACATATTGGCATAACGAGTTTAGAATGTGGAGTCCATATGATCATACGCCAGCTAGGAAAAAATTGAACAAGTCTGCATACTATAATAGAAATTATGGCAGAGTCACAGAGCGTTCTAGAAGAGTAACTGGAATGTATATTTGGGCGTCTTTATATGATGGTCGTGATGTATCAAATGGTCATAGATATTGGGTTACTCGAGGTCAAATAACAAAACTATATAATTTAGCAGTTGAGAGATATGGACCAGGTGTTGCTGTTAGAATTGACGCTAAATCATATTCAAACGGTTTTCTAGACGGTGTATGGAGTCCAGATAGTAGATAATTAACTCCTTTTTAAAAACACGAGAAGTAGGTGGTAACAATTTTAAATTATATGAAACTACGTATAATGAGGTTGCAATTATATATAGTTTTTAGCATTTTAATAATTATTGCAGTATTACATTTATTTGACGCTTATCAAACTTATGGTATTAATAAGTTGTTAGAAAATACACCATATACTCAATCTTTATTATTTGATGGGTATAGTGGCTTTCAAACCGTATTTCTATTAATGATGCCTCTAGCTGTATCTATTGGTGTGAGTGATATTTTTATACAAGATCGTAAACAGCATTTATTACATCATGCCTATATGTATCATGAGAATAAGTCCGTAGATTTACAAGTGATTTTATACTCAAGTATTGTTGCTTTACTACTAGTAATAATTCCACTATTAATAAATTTTGTTGGTGAATTTTTAATACTACCTGATATTTTGCCAGAAAGAATTACTAATAACCCAATTGGTATATTTAGCTGGAACACTTTAAGTGTTCATTTATATTATACAATGCCGTTACTATATATATTGTTGTATATTTCATTGACGGGTATTTGGGGTGCTATTATGAATGTGTTTGCGATAACACTTTCTCTATATACGAATAAAAGAATTTTAGCTATGATTGGTCCATTTATCTTTCAAATTTTATTAATTATATTATCAAATTTGACTTATGAACCTTTTATCGTACCACCAATATATTTCTTAATGGGAAGAACAGAATTTATGTATTTTGAAGTTTTGCCGATTCTATTAACTTTGGGACTATTCATCGGCCTTTCAATATATTTCTATGTAAGAGGTATGTACAAAAATGAACTTAATTAAATACAGATTAATTTCCTTAATAAATACAAAATTTCTACTGTGGAATATTGTGTTCTTTGTTTTAATGATTTTATATCAGAAGGGAAGTGTTGGTTACTTTTCTTCTGATGACTTTCAATTCACAAATTTATTATTAAGCAAATTTACGCTTACTTATGTTGTGTTACCTATTTTAACAACTATGACGATTGTATTTTATCGTGATGAGTTTGTTCATAAAGTATTTATTGAATTTAGAAAGTGTTTAAAGATAGAGGTCCTATTATATGCAGTTGTCATCTCATTACTTGTTAGTATTGAAATGTTGATTGCTAGTATGATAGCGCTGAATTTTCAAGTTCGATTCAATATGATATTTCTTGTAACAGTTTGTATGTTGATAGCAGGTAATTTTACGATATCATTAATAGCTCTTACTCTGTATATAAGTTTTTTGAATCGTGCTATTTCATTAGTGTTTGTAAATTTAATGGTATTTATAGATTTTGTATTAATGCAAGGTGGAAAGTGGAACTATTTGATTATTGATTCAAAGAGATTATTTTCACTTTCTTGGTCATGGACTATGTACCAATTGCTCCTCATAATATTTCTATATTTAGTTGTAGAGTGGATTATTAATAAAAAGGAAATAAGGACATGAATATTTTAAAATTTACAGGTGGCATCATTCAAAGTTTATGGAAAATATTCATAATTATAAATGGAATTTTTCTTTTGGTATTAATGTTATTTAGACCATATATAAGAGTTAGTTTATGGGAGTTTATCTTTCGAGGTAATAATGATAATGAATTGAGTATGCATTTATATAGAATACCTGGTTTATATATATTGATTATGTTACTTGGCATGATGTTCATTTATCGATTTATACATGTTATTTATCAATATTATATTGTAGAGTGGCAAATGCTATTAAATGTTACTGGAAAATGGATGATTCTTCTAATAATACCGTTTATTTTAAGTGTAGTTTATATTACAAGTTTATGGTTGATCATTTCTCTTATTGATGGCGAATTTAGGATTAACGCTATACATTTATCGTATTTAATAGTGAGTATTTATTTCTTAATGATTGTATTTATTTGGACTTACATAGCTTATAAATTTTATATAAGCTTTATGATATCGTTATTGTGGGTAATTGCCACAACAAGGTTTGATTTGGATATTAATATATTAAATGAATCTTTGCTTTCAAGAATACAGGGTGTATCTTACACGAATTTATTGTATTGTGCGCTATCTATTGTTGTGGTGAATATGTTGTTGTTTATTGAATTAGGACGTGATCATCACATGAAATTTCAAAGAGGTGATGATGAAGAATGATTAAATTAGTAAATGTTTCAAAAGAACACCAAGGCAATCAATTGTTGAATAATATAAATTTAGAAATTGAATGTGGAAAAGTCTATGGATTTAAAGGGCGTAATGGGTCTGGAAAGACGATGCTTTTAAGAGCAATTTTAGGATTAATTAAAGTTGATGGGCAAGTCATTATTAATAATGAACCGCTTAAATTTGGAGCAAAATATCCACTTGAAGTTGGCGTGTTTATTGAGAAACCTAGCATCATACCTGAATTTACAGCTTTAAAAAATCTTAAATTAGTAGCTGCATTAAAAGGCATAACAGATATCAATGTAATGATTAAATATTTAGTAGAACTTGGACTTGATTATAAAGATAAAAGGAAAGTAAGGAAATATTCATTAGGTATGAAACAGAAAGTGGGTATCGCTCAAACGTTAATGGGAGACCCAGAGTTAATTGTTTTAGATGAACCTACCAATGCGTTGGATAGAAAGAGTATTGAGAAACTTGTTGAAATCCTTGAAATATTAAAACAGCAAGGATGTACAATATTGATAGCTTCACATCAATTTGAAGACATAGAAAGAGTTGTTGATGAGGTGGTTCATATAGAAGCAGGTGCTTTAGAATGAAGAATAAAGTAATCCTATTATTTGTTATTATCGTATTTGTAGTTCTCGTTACACTTGGGTGCATCCAGTATCATAAAGTAAACGCAGAATTTCAAGATTATGAACTTAAGGAAGAGAAAATTAAACTCAATCAATCGCATGATATATCTGTCGGAACGATGCAATTTAGTAATTTAAGTTATAAAATTAAGGAAAAAGAAATAATGGTAAGTGCAGATATCAAAATAGTTAAAAAGAAAGACTATCCAGATCAATATTATAATAATATTGATGCAAACTTATTTTTACGTGTTAATAATGAAATATTGCAACAATCCGATGAATTTAAATTGAAAAAAGGCAAAAGAATTATGCCGGATCGATCTTATTTTGATAAGCATAATGTTTATGAGGGACGCGTAACATTTAGGTATATGCCATTAGATCCTGATGGCGACAATGATTTAGAACTTTCTTACCTTGATCGCAATGTCCATAAATTAAAAAAATTATATTTACCTATAAAAGTTGACGGTGGTAAAATAGTTTGATACATTATTAGTGACTACTAAAGTAGTTACTACATCCCAACGTAGTAAAATTATTTATCCCATAAAATAACCCTTAAGAGAAAAAGGCTTTTCTCTTAAGGGTTATTTCGTCTTCTATATCTTCTTCAAATTTACTTATATATTTATTTACTAATACGTCATGCCAAATATAGTCTTTCATCATTTTTATCTGGGTGCGGTCCCGACTTATATATGCACGCATATCTGTTTCATCGGTTTGCCCATATATCATATATTCATTATCTACAATTACGACGAATGGTTTTAGTGTTAATGAACTTTTTACGTAATTTGTATATCGATGATTGATTAAATCGTACTTTGGTTGATCGACTTGGAAGGTAATGCCTTGTACATGTATATTTTCATTGATATTTTTAGTTATGATTTCATATATGTCTGGCCATATTGAAACGGTCATTTGTTTTTCAGCTTTTTGGATAGCATATTCAACATTGTCAAATATCGTTGATTTATTCGTAAGTACTTCTATTTGGATTTGTGCATTTTCTGTTACTGTATTTAATTTATTGATTTCTGTTTCAAGCTGAATGAGCTCTTCGTTTTGCTTTCTTTCAAATAATTGAATTGTTTGTTCGGGCGATAATGCATAGTAATATTTTTTTTGATCTTTTAAGTTAAAGTATGCTAATCCTTGTTCTTCGAGTTTATTAAGCGCTTCATAAATTTTTGATCTTGGAACATTGGATATTTCGCTTAATTTATAAGCTGTTATTCCAGGGTTTTGTACTAATGAAATGTATGCTTTAGATCCATATTCACTTAATCCAAAACGCTTTAATATCGTTATCATTTGATTCATCATAATCACCTTCTAGTTTGATGTTACACTAACTCCGAATAACGGAAGTATATCATATGCCTGAAATTCAGAAACGGTTGCGCCTTTTAAATCAGTTGGCTGTATAATAAGCTGTTCTATTTCATTCGTAGATAAATCAACGTTGTTTAATGATGTTTCTACAACTTCTAGCGAATCAAGGGAACATCGCACGATTTCTATTGATTTTTGCTTACAAAATGAAATATACGTTTCTGCCATTTGATTATCATTGAATAATACATGGTCCAAGTTACAGTTTAAAAATTGACTCATTTTCAATTGGCAGTTTGAAAATTGTACATGCTTCAGTTTAAGGTCTGAAAAGGTGGCACCAATCATACGGCAGTCTAAAAATTGAACTCTATTTATAGACGCATCATTAAAGACACAATTTGATAAATCGCATCCTTTAAATACAATATCTAGTGCATGAATTTTTGTGAAATCAACTGATTCAAATGTGCATTGATTGAAATAAATTGTATCTATTTGACTTGTTTCGTCATCAAAATGAATTGTTGTTTTATTAAAGTATAAATCGTAAGAAGATTGTAATAATGTATATTCTTGATCTTCTGTAAACTCAAATTCTTTCTGTAACTTTGGTTCGATCATTTTCATGAGTGATCCTCCTTATTATTTAGCAATATATAGAACCTAATGCTCCAGAGAATTCTCCGTTTTCAATGAAGTAAGGATTTAAACCACGTAAAATTGTATAATCTACGACTATATTTCGAAGTAAGTCATTGTTTACAAATGATGACCCGATATAGACAACATTTTCAGTTTTAAATTGTTTTGCAGCATGAATCGAGACTGTTGTAACAGTTTCACCCACAATTCCCATAACGGCAGCTAATCGATCTGCATTTGGGAAATCATCATGGATGTTTTGTAATACATGGCCGAAGTTGGCTGCTGTTAAATCTCCAGAAATAGGTGTTTTGTCGCCTTTATAGATATGTTTAACTTTCAAATCTATTTTATCTCTATCTCCGTTTATTGCAGTTTGGACTAATTCTTCATAATCACTGATTTGGGTAAGTAAATAGCCTAAACCTTGTATCATGCCTCCACCAGCTCCTGTACCGCCAGCACGCTCTTGATTTTGTGCTGTTGCGTAATGGATAGAAGTTCCTGTTCCTACGTTTGAAAATATATATGTATCTAAATGAATATCATGTTCTTTTAATAAAATTTGGATACCTGTATAAGTAGCTTCAAATTCAATGCTACGCTTTACATTATGCTTAATTATCGAATCTAAATATTGAGCCTTTCCTCCAGTGATAGAAATATCAGCCTTATCAATATGATTTAACCATTCGGCTACTTGGTCTATTTGAGTTGTTAACCATTTTTTAAATGTTCTTTTATTGTTCGTTTCAGTGACAACTTTAATAAGTGTACCTCCCGCATCAATTCCAATCTTCACAAAAACACCTCTTCAAATTAAGAAATAAATTATTGCTATTATACTATAAATTAATGTAATTGATAAATTAACGAAACAAAAAATAATTAGTAGAAAATGTATCGTTACATGATAAGATGGAAACAAAAGATAATGGGGTGTTCTTTATTGATTAGCATATACGAAATAAAACCAAAATTTCAAAAATTACTAATGCCAATAGTAAAATGGATGAGGAACATCGGTATGACACCAAATCAAGTTACAATCTTGGCGTTGTTATTATCAATTGTTACTGGAGCTGTATTAAGTGTGTTTCATGATAATAAATGGATTTATATCTTAATGCCAATCGTTATGTTTGTAAGGATGGCATTAAATGCAATTGATGGTGTTATGGCAAAAAAATATAATATGAAATCTAAGTTAGGGTTATTATTGAATGAACTAGGGGATGTAATAAGTGATGTTTGTTTATTTATTCCATTCTTATTTATAGCTCATGATTTTGGTGTAGGGATTATTTTATTTATTGCTTTATCTATTATAAGTGAAATGGCTGGTGTAACCGTTCAAGTAATAGGTAGTTCAAGAAGGTATGATGGACCGATGGGGAAAAGTGATAGAGCATTTTTAGTCGGTTTAATTAGCTTCTTAATATTTGTTCAATTGAATGTTATACCGTATTTACATTTTGTATTTTATATTTGTTCAATACTTATGATTGTAAATATTTACAATAGAATAAATAAGGGGTTAGAGGAGGCAAAATAATGAATTTAGGGAAGATATCAAACGAAATGATTGTCGTTATGATTGGCGTATTTATTGTATTAGTCTTATCTAGTTTGATTTGTGCTTATTTAACGAAACGTTATCCCGATAAAGATTTTACTGAAATTAAATTGCGTATTAAATCGTGGTGGGGCATGTGCATCATTTTTACGATAGCACTAGTCATTCATTCTACAGTTTCTTTGATATTTCTAGCTTTATTGTGTTTCCTAGCTTTGAAAGAATATTTTTCACTTATTCCAACAAATCGTAGTCATAGAGCTGTCTTGTTCTGGGCATATTTATCCATACCAATTCAGTTTACATTTATTTATTTCGGTTTTTACGGCATGTTCATTATTTTTATACCAGTATATATGTTCTTATTTATCCCTATACAAGCCATATTTATCGGTGAGACAAAAGGTTTTCTACAATCGATGGGATCCGTTCAGTGGGGATTAATGCTTATGGTATTTAGCCTAAGTCATCTAGCTTATTTAATTGTCTTACCAGGTGAAAAAAGTACTGTTCCTGGCGCGAGTCTTGTACTATTTCTAGTGATATTAACGCAAGCTAATGATGTGTTCCAATTTTTATTTGGTAAAGCATTTGGTAAACACAAAATTGTACCTAAAGTGAGTCCTAATAAAACTTGGGAAGGTTTTGTTGGCGGCATTTTAGCAACTACCATTTTATCATTATGTATTGCACCATTTTTAACACCATTTACGCTTTTAGGAATGATTATAGCGGGAATTTACATTAGTATTATGGGATTTATTGGAGACGTGAATATATCAGCATTGAAAAGAGATTTAAATATTAAAGATACTTCACAAGCTATTCCAGGTCATGGTGGTATTTTAGATAGAGTTGATTCCCTGACTTACACAGCGCCATTATTCTTCCACTTTGTAAGGTTCTTTTACTTTTAAGGAGTGAACTAATATGTTAAGACTCATTATATTTACAATGATAATTAAACCAATCATCCTAATCGTTTTAGGCTTAAATATACGCAGAAGAGAATGGTTACCTAAAGAAGGACCAATAGTGATTATCGCTAATCATAATTCACATTTAGATACACTTGTATTGCTGTCGTTATTCCAAGGAAAAGGATTTAAAAAAGCTCGACCTGTTGCAGCGGGTGATTATTTTTTTAAGAATAAACTTTTAAAATGGTTTTCAATTAATATTATGCAGATTATTCCAATAGAAAGAAAAATGACTCGGGATATAAAAGGGCTATTTGAACCAATTGTTACAGCATTGGATGAAGGAAGTATTATTATTTTATATCCTGAAGGTAGTAGAGGAGAACCAGAAAAACTTTCAAAGTATAAGTCTGGTATTTATTACTTAATGAGAGAAAGACCTGATATACCCATTCAGCCATTATTTTTACATGGTTTAGGAAAATCATTACCTAAAGGATCAAAATTATTTGTACCATTCTTCGTAGATATTTTTGTGGGTCAGTCATTTCTTTTTAATAAAAATAGAAAAGAATTTATGGATGAACTGAATAGCCGTATGAATGATTTGAGAAATGAAGGTGATTTTAAAGAATGGTAATCATCTTTGCATGGGCATTTTTAGAAGCGATTATATTTTTTATCATACCAGATGTTGCATTAACATATTATGCAATGAAACAAAAAAGTAAATTCAAAATATTACTAGCAAACATAATTGCGATTACTGGAGCAGTAATAGGTGGTGTAATCGTCTATATCATTTCTATTCAACATTTAACGTTTTTGGAATCAGTAATGCTTAAAATACCAGGAATTCACGAGTATATGTTCGAACATGTTATGACTTCTTTAGAAGACAAAGGCGTTCTAGGATTGATAGAAGCACCCTTATTTGGTGTTCCTTACAAACTTTATGCAATGTTAAGTTATCAACAAGGGATTTCGTTTTTTACTTTCGTGGTCATTAGTTTCTTTGCGAGATTATTGAGATTTATTTTAACGAGTTACATTGCTTATTTTTTAAGTCATATTATTTTTAAAAATTTAAATCAATATTTAAAAGTTTCAATGTGGTTAATCGTGTGGATCATTGTATATATTATTTATTTTTCAATTCATTCATTTTAAAAAATAAAAAGCACTTCCCACCACGGGAAGTGCTCAGCCTCTCTATTTATCATGTTGACCTCGTCTTGCAATATTCAGCCCGTCTATTTATCATGTTAGCCTCGTCTTGCAATATTCAGGCTCTCTATTTATCATGTTAGCCTCGTCTTGCAATATTCAGCCTCTCTATTTATCATGTTGACCTTGTCTTGCAATATTCAGCCTCTCTATTTATCATGTTGGACCTGTCTTGATAAATTCAAGACAGTTTGTCGACAGTCTGAGCACTTCCCACGGTGGGAAGTGCTTTTTGTGTTCTATTTCTTATTTTCTTCTTCTTCACGTTCTTCTAAGGATTTAGAGAAATCTGTGTCATCTTTGATATAAGTCATTTTAAAGTGTTCGGATGGTTCTCTTCTTAATGCTTTCATAATTGAGAACATCATGAGAAATAGTATAAATGCAAATGGTAACCCAGCAACTATGGAGGCGGTTTGTAAACTTTCTAATCCACCGGCTAATGTCATTGATACTGAGATTGCCCCAATCAGTGTACCCCAAACGATTTTATATTTAAAGGGTGGTGTGACTGATCCTCTATCAGACATACTTGATAGAATGAATGTAGTTGAGTCTGCACTTGTAACTAAGAATAAGAAGATTAATATTATTGCTAATACACTAGTCGCTTCGTAAAACGGGAAGTGTGATAATAAGGAGAATAAGGCTACTGTATAATCTCCTTTAACGTCTTCGGCAATACTTGCACCTTTATTGATTACTAAGTATATTGCAGTTCCACCAAATGTAGCAATCCAAGCAAATGAAATAAGTGGTGGAATAATTAGTACACCAATAACAAATTCACGAATTGTTCTACCACGTGAAACACGTGCTACGAAACCACCAATAAATGGTGACCAAGCAATAACCCAAGCCCAATAGAATACTGTCCATTGTTGAAGCCATGAGTTGTCACCTTCATAAGGGTTTAATCGTAAACTATATTGTACGAAATTAGAAATGTAATCACCAATCGCGAGAGTGAATGTTTCAAATATAAATTGTGTCGGACCTAATACTAAAATGAATAATAGTAATGCAAAACAAATAAAGATATTTGCGTTACTTAGCCATTTAACCCCTTTATTTAAACCTGATGCAGCTGATCCAAGGAATAATACAGTCATAATTACTGTAATGATGATTTTAGTCCAATTATTATTAGGAATATTAAAGACATGATGAAGGCCGCCGCCGATTTGTAAAATACCGAGACCAATTGATGTCGCTATACCCATTACTGTAGCTACAATAGCAAGTACATCGATGATATTTCTGTAAGGTTTCTTGTAAGCTTCACCAAATACGGGTTCCATTGCTGTGGAAATTAATCCATCTCTACGTTTTCTAAATTGGAAATAAGCTACGATTAATCCAGCCATCGCAAAGATAGACCATTGTGAAATTCCCCAATGGAAGAATGTGTATCCCATAGCTAATCGTGCAGATTCTAAAGTACTACCATCTACTTCATTTGGCAAAGGTGATTTTAGATAGTGTGTCATTGGTTCTGCCACACCCCAGAAAACGATACCGACACCTAAGCCAGCTGAAAATAGCATACCAATCCAAGAAATAAATGAAAATTCTGGTTCTTCGTCATCTCTTCCGAGTTTAAAACGTCCAAACCTTGTAATTGCTAAGCCAATTAAGAAAATGTCTAATACAAAAACAATTATTAAGAATAACCATCCCGTACTATTTGATATAAATGTGTATAAAACATTGGCATATTTGCCAAATCCTTTAGGAAATATGCCTGCAGTTAGCGTAACCAATATTATAATAGACATAGATACCCAGAAAACTAATGTTGTTTTATTATTCTTATTGTCGTGATGCTCTTCAGACTGATTCATAATTTTCCCCCTTCATAAATAATGCAGTCTTTATTTTAGTACCCTTATAAAATTGATATTAACATAGAATTTATAAATAGATAATAAGGTTCTTAATTGCGCATTGAACATAAAGTTCGGTATGATATGTATAAATACACGGGGGGATTTAAATAATGAAAGCAAAACAATTCGGTGATATTGAAATTAAACCTTTTGAAGAAAGTATGAGAACGGCACTATATGATTTTCGTTTAAATGAGCGTCAACAAATCTATTCTTCTTTGCCAAAAGAAGTGTTAGATGGTGCTATTAATGATCCTGATAGAAGGCCAAATATCGTTGTGAATGAGAAAAATGAAATTATTGGTTTCTTTGTCCTTCATAAATATTATCAACATGAAGGTTATGATACACCAGATAATGTAGTATATATTCGTTCTTTATCAATTAATGAAAAGTATCAAGGCAATGGATATGGAACAACGATTATGATGAATTTACCGGAATATGTACAATTTGTGTTCCCTGATTTTGATCATTTATATTTAGTAGTAGATGCTGAAAATGAGGCTGCATGGAATTTATATGAAAGAGCAGGCTTTATGCATACCGCAACTAAAGAAGAAGGACCTCTAGGTAAAGAGCGTTTATATTATTTAGATTTAGATTCTAAATATGTATCATCATTAAAGCTAGTATTAAATGAAGATAATTTAGATAACGAGTTTGTAGATATTCACTTAATGAAAGATAAACAAAAAGTGGGCATTATTGTATTGGAAGATAAAGGACAAAGCTTTGATATTCGAAGTATAGAAGTAGAAGAAAATGAAAGAAAAGAAGGTATAGCAGAAAGTGCTTTAAGACAGTTGAGCACATTCGTACGTAGAAGATTTGCAGATAAGAAAGAAATACATATTACTTTATTTGGTTCAAACAACAAATTAAAGCCTTTATGTGAGAAAGCAAGATTTGTAGAAATACAAAAATCAGAAGACTATATCAAACTTATGAAATATATTAAGTATTAACAAACATTTGCTAAAAATCAGCTTGTCAATTATAATCGTAAACTGTTATGATTATAAATATTAATGTGCGACAATAGTTCGATTGTTGAAAGGAAGAGTAAAGATGAAATTAAAAGATTTCACTAAAGAGATGGTAGATGAGCATTCATTTATCGAAATGGCTTATATTTTATTAACAGAGAACGGCAAAGAAACAAACCTATATGACATGGTAGACGAATTCAAAAGATTAGGTAATTATAAAGATTCACAAATTGAAAATCGTATTTTACAATTTTATACTGATTTAAATACTGATGGACGATTTTTAAGTGTTGGAGAGAATATTTGGGGTTTACGTGATTGGTATTCAGTAGATGATATTGAAGAAAAAATCGCACCTACTATCCAAAAATTCAACGTACTTGATGAAGAAGATGAAGCAGATTCAGAAATTTCATTATTAGGCGAAGAAGACAAAACGAAGGACCTTGACATTACGATCGTACAAGATGATGAAGAAGGACTAAATGATCCTGAAGACCCAGAAGATGAAGAGGTTGAGGATGAATTAGACGAAGCAGGTCTTGTTGTCGATGAAGATGAAGAAGACGATGAAGAAGAGGAAGAAGAAGAAAAAGAATTTTAATTGACTTTTCTTTAAAAGATGGTAATATTTTATTTGGGCTCCTTTAAATAGGACAACGTATAAATATAACGCTCCCTCCTTACATTTTAAATAATGTAAGTGGGAGCGTTTTTTATTTTTTAATTATCAAATGGAGGTACAATCATGACAAAGTTCATTTTCGTAACAGGTGGCGTAGTTTCGTCTCTTGGTAAAGGTATCACTGCAGCATCACTAGGAAGATTACTTAAAAATAGAGGATTAAATGTAACAATTCAAAAATTCGACCCATACTTGAATGTAGATCCAGGTACTATGAGTCCATATCAACATGGCGAAGTATTCGTAACTGAAGATGGTGCTGAAACAGATTTAGATTTAGGTCATTATGAAAGATTTATTGATATAAATTTAAATAAATATTCTAACGTAACAGCAGGTAAAGTTTATTCACACGTTTTAAAGAAAGAAAGACGTGGAGATTTCTTAGGTGGAACAGTTCAAGTTATTCCACATATTACAAATGAAATTAAATCAAGATTATTGATGGCGGGTGAAAGCACTAACGCTGATGTAGTTATTACTGAAATTGGTGGTACTACTGGTGATATTGAATCACTTCCATTTATTGAAGCAATCAGACAAATCAAGAGTGATCTTGGTCGTGAAAATGTTATGTACATCCATTGTACGCTTCTTCCTTATATTAAAGCAGCAGGTGAGATGAAGACTAAACCAACTCAACATAGTGTTAAAGAGTTAAGAGGTTTAGGTATTCAACCTGATTTAATTGTTGTACGTACAGAATATGAAATGACGCAAGACTTAAGAGATAAAATTGCATTATTCTGTGACATCAACAAACGTGCTGTTATCGAGTGTCGTGATGCAGATACATTGTATCAAATACCATTAGCACTACAAGAACAGCATATGGATGATATTGTTATTGAAAGATTATCTTTAGATGCTGCAGCAGAAGCGGAATTAACTGAATGGAACCAACTATTAGATACTGTTCGTAATTTAGAAGGAACAGTGAAAATTGGTTTAGTAGGTAAATATGTGAGCTTACAAGATGCTTATCTATCAGTAGTAGAAGCATTGAAACATGCTGGTTATGACTTTAAATCAGATATAGAAATAAAATGGATAAATTCTGAACACTTAAATGACAAGAACTATCAACAAGAATTATCAGATGTTAATGGTATTTTAGTACCTGGTGGTTTTGGTGATAGAGGTGTTGAAGGTAAAATTTTAGCTATACAATATGCCCGTGAAAATAATATTCCTTATTTAGGTATTTGTTTAGGTATGCAATTAGCAACAGTTGAATTTGCTAGAAATGTAGTTGGATTACATGATGCTCATTCAGCAGAATTAAATCCAAACACACCTTATCCAATTATTGACTTATTACCAGAACAAAAAGATATTGAAGACTTAGGTGGTACTTTAAGATTAGGCGTATACCCATGTAAAATTGAAGAAGGTACAATTGCACATGACGTTTACGGTGAAGTAGAAGTAGATGAAAGACACCGTCACCGTTATGAATTTAATAATGAATATAGAGAAAGATTAGAATCAGAAGGCATGAGATTCTCAGGAACAAGTCCAGATGGTCGTTTAGTTGAAATAGTAGAACTAGAAAATCATCCATGGTTTGTAGCTTGTCAATTCCATCCAGAATTTCTATCAAGACCTACACGTCCACAAAAATTATTTAGAGGATTTGTAGAAGCGAGTATCAAAAATAAATAAATAATAACAAAGCTCATCACGTCATTTTACGTGATGAGCTTTTATAATGGATGAAAATTATTCTTCATTTAAATCTTGCTTCATCTCATACATTTCAGCATACATGATATAATATATATAATTTAAAGCCATAAGATGTGGTGTAATGATTTTGCTGTAATCTGCAGTTGGGACAATCGCTCTAGGTGTAGATAAATCTATATAATGCATTAGTGATTCATGTGTGTTATGCTCTTTATCTTTATTTGAAATAACTACGAAATCGATATCTTCATCATTTAATTTTTTAATCCATTGATTCAGTTCGGGTGTGAAAAATGAACCAACCAATAAGACTCGATCTGTTGTATCAATCGTATTGATTTCTTCTAATGAATCTAATGTTATTGAATGCGGTAGGCTTTCAGTACTTTTTGTCATAAATTCACTGAAATAGTTGATTTCATCAAAAGTTTTAATAAATATCTTACCTTCGCCGTTTGCCGCTTGCATGAGTAACTGTGATGCAATTTCAATTTCTTCTAATTGAGCATCTATTTTAGTGAATATACCATTTAGTTGGGTATTAAAGATTTTAAGCAATGTGTATTCTCCTTATAAACGTAATTAAATTTATTTTATAGAAAAAGCGAGGTATCTTCAATGGATGTACTTATTATAGATGATGAAAAGAATATTAGACAATTATTAAAGGAAATATTGGAATTAAATCATTTTAAAGTAGATACTGCTAAAAATGGTCGCGATGGTATTGAATTATTTAATAAAAATTCTTATAAGCTTATCTTTATAGATAAAAGAATGCCTGGAATTTCTGGTGAAGAAGTTTTTACAGAAATTAGAAAAACGGACAAAATAATACCTGTTTATATTATTTCAGCATTTCAATCATCCACAGAGATAGAAATCTTAAATAAAGGAAATATTACTGGAGTGCTAATGAAGCCGTTTACAATTCAAGAAGTTATGAAAATTGTAAGAAAACATTTAGGATAGGGGTTTCAAAAGGTGCATATGTTAATAAAGTTTGATATAATTATCTTGTAAATAATACGTGCGTTGCACAATAGGAGGAAACTCAATGCCTTTAGTTTCAATGAAAGAAATGTTAATTAAAGCGAAAGAAAACGGTTATGCTGTTGGACAATACAACATCAATAACTTAGAATTCACACAAGCGATTCTTCAAGCTTCACAAGAAGAAAATGCACCAGTTATTCTTGGTGTATCTGAAGGAGCTGGACGTTACATCGGTGGTTTCAAAACTGTTGTTAAAATCGTTGAAGGTTTAATGGAAGATTACAACATTACAATTCCAGTTGCAATTCACCTTGACCACGGTTCAAGTTTCGAAAAATGTAAAGAAGCGATTGATGCTGGATTTACTTCAGTAATGATTGATGCTTCTCATCACTCATTCGAAGAAAACATTGAAATTACTTCTAAAGTAGTTGAATACGCTCATGCTAACGGTGTTTCTGTGGAAGCAGAATTAGGAACTGTTGGTGGACAAGAAGATGACGTTGTTGCAGAAGGCGTAATCTATGCTGATCCTAAAGAATGTCAAGAACTTGTTGAAAGAACTGGTATTGATACTTTAGCACCTGCATTAGGTTCAGTACACGGACCTTACAAAGGTGAACCAAAATTAGGATTTAAAGAAATGGAAGAAATCGGAGCTTCTACTGGATTACCATTAGTATTACACGGTGGTACTGGTATCCCAACTCACGATATCAAAAAAGCTATTCCATTCGGTACAGCTAAAATCAACGTTAACACTGAAAACCAAATTGCATCTGTAAAAGCAGTTCGTGAAGTGTTAAATAACGACAGTGAAGTTTACGATCCACGTAAATATTTAGGACCTGCTCGTGAAGCAATTAAAGCTACAGTTAAAGGTAAAATCCAAGAATTTGGTACTTCTAACCAAGCATAATTAAATTAAATTCTTAATACTAAGAATAAAATATGAGGCTGGGACAAATTAATTTGTCCCAGCCTTTCATTGTATAGAGTGATTTTAATCTACATTTTATTTCATATTTTATGCACGTAATCCCAGGTGTACTTATAAGTGTTGCTGTAAAAGTAGATTCTAACAAAAATGCTTATTAGAATAGACAGAAAATCTTAATTTATTAATCCAGTTTTTAAATAAATTAAGTTATTAGTATTTACTTTTTATGTTTTTGCGTTTATGTTATTGAATAGTATATAATGGAAATAATTATCTATTCATGTTGAGAGAGTATGCATTCTCTAAGACGATGAAGTAAAGGAGTAAACATATGTCTCAAGAAGTTATAAAAATAAAAGGTGGAAACAAGTTAAACGGCAAAGTACAAATAAGCGGGGCTAAAAATAGTGCAGTAGCATTAATACCTGCTAGTTTGATGGCAAATGATGTTGTAACTTTAGATGGTCTACCAGATATTTCAGATGTAAAAACGTTAATGAGCTTATTAGGCGATTTAAATATAAAGACAGATTTAGATGGTGACCAACTTGTAGTAGACTCTAGTGACGCAGTTAATTTACCATTACCAAATAATAAAGTTCAGTCATTAAGAGCATCATATTATATGATGGGCGCTATGCTTGGACGATTTAAAAAATGTGTTATTGGATTACCTGGTGGTTGCCCATTAGGACCTAGACCAATTGATCAACATATAAAAGGTTTTGAAGCATTAGGTGCAAAAGTGACTAATGAGCAAGGTGCTATGTATTTAATTGCTGAAGAATTAGTTGGTGCAAAAATATTTATGGATGTTGTAAGTGTTGGTGCAACGATTAATATTATGTTAGCTGCTTCATTAGCTAAAGGGAAAACAGTAATTGAAAACGCTGCAAAAGAACCTGAAATTGTTGATGTTGCTACTCTATTAAATAATATGGGTGCAAAAATTAGAGGTGCTGGTACAGATACATTGAAAATTGAAGGTGTAGAATCATTACACGGCACAAAGCATGCAATAATACCTGATAGAATTGAAGCTGGAACGTATATGTGTGCGGCAGCTGCTATGGGTGAAGAAGTATATATAGAGAATATAATTCCATTACATTTAGAACCATTGATTGCTAAATTAAAAGAAATGGGTACTGAAATAGAACTTGGTGAAGACTCTATTTTAATTAAAGGGAAAGACGAGTATAAGCCGGTAGATATTCAAACTTCTGTTTATCCTGGATTTGCTACTGACTTACAACAACCTTTCACTCCGTTATTATTAAAAGCTAATGGTCAAAGTAAAATAACAGAAACAATTTATCCAGCTAGATTTAAACATGTCGATGAACTTATTAGAATGGGTGCTAAAGTTAGTTTAGAAAATGGAACAGCTATTTATTATCCATCAAAATTAACTGGAGCAAGTGTAGCTGCAAGTGATTTACGAGCTGGCGCTTCACTTTTAATTGCCGGTTTGATATCTGATGGCGTCACAACTGTTTATAATGTTAATCATATTCACAGAGGTTATAGTGGAATAGTGGATAAACTAAAAGCATTAGGCGCTGATATTTGGACAGAAACAGTATAACTAGTATAAAATGTATACTTTGTATATAAAGTGTAGTATAATTGTAATATAGAAGTTAAAGAGGTGAGTAACATGGAAGTATGTCCTTATTTAGAAGAAACATTTAAAGTTATAGGACGCAGTTGGAATGGTTTGATACTCAATTATTTATCACGTTGTGATGAACGCTCTGCTCATTTTTCTGATATGAAAAGAGATCTTAAACGTATTACACCAAGAGCGTTATCTCTTAAATTAACCGAGTTAAGTGACTGGGGATTAGTTGAAAAGAAAGTTGTTACAACAACGCCTCTATCTGTTGAATATCAAATAACTAATAAAGGTTATGAGCTAGCTCAAGCTCTTGTACCATTAGAAGAGTGGGCGCAGCGAAATGTTGAGTTAGAAGAAAACCATTCGTAAGGGAAAATAAGAGTCCCATCAGCAAAGTATAGATTACTTTTAGCTGGTGGGGCTCTTATTTTTATTTTTATTTTTAGTACAAACTTTAAAATCTATAAACACATCATTTTAATTATATGTATGTTTCGTACTATAATAATAGCTGTAACAAATATAAAGGAGTAGATAATTGATGAGACAAGATATCAAACAATTTATAAATGGCGAATGGGTAAGTAGCCACAGTGGAAAAACTCTTGATGTAATTAACCCAGCTACTGAAGAAGTAATGGGTCAAATAGCAGCAGGAAACAAACAAGATGTTGATGATGCAGTTGCAGCTGCTAAAAAAGTCTATGTAAAATTTAGAAATACTTCTTTAGAAGAAAGAAAAGCTTTATTAGAAAGAATCGCAGACGAATATGAAAATAGAAAAGAAGATTTAATAGATGTTATGACAGATGAATTAGGTTCACCAATTGAGAAATCTGAATCAGTTCATTATCAAATGGGATTGAATCACTTTAGAGAAGCAAGTAAAGCAATCGATTCAATACAATTTGAAGAACGTCGTGGAGATGATCTTGTAGTCAAAGAAGCAATTGGTGTTGCAGGTTTAGTTACACCTTGGAATTTCCCAACTAATCAAACTTCATTGAAATTAGCAGGTGCTTTTGCTGCAGGTTCACCAGTAGTATTGAAACCATCCGAAGAAACACCATTTGCGGCAATTATTTTAGCTGAAATATTTGAAAAAGCTGGCGTGCCAAAAGGTGTATTTAACTTAGTGAATGGTGATGGACAAAGTGTCGGTGATCCATTAAGTAGTCATCCTGATGTTCGTATGATGTCATTTACAGGTTCAGGACCAACAGGTAGAAAAATTATGGAAAACTCAGCTAAAGACTTCAAAAAAGTATCATTAGAACTAGGTGGTAAATCTCCATTAGTAGTTTTAGATGATGTGGATATTGAAAAAGCTGCTAAAGGCGCAGTTGCTAAATTCGTACAAAATACAGGTCAAGTATGTACAGCAGCAACTCGTACATTAGTTCCAGAAAGCATTAAAGATGAATTTATTGCTGCAGCTAAAAAAGCAATTGAAAATGTTAAAGTTGGTAACCCAAGAGAAGAAGGTCAAGATACAGGTCCTGTAGTATCTAAAAAACAATTTGATACTGTACAAAGCTATATCCAAAAAGGTATCGATGAAGGTGCAACATTACTTCACGGTGGTGTAGGTAAACCTGAAGGACTAGAAAAAGGGTATTTTGTTAAACCAACATTATTTACAGACGTTACAAATGATATGACAATTGCTCAAGAAGAAATATTTGGTCCAGTAGGTACAATCATTACTTATAAAGACCTTAATGAAGCAATTGAAATTGCAAACGATACAATTTATGGTTTAGCAGCATACGTATACGGAAACGATAAAGATAAAGTAAGAGAAGTTTCTAAATTATTAGAAGCAGGTACTGTTGAAATTAATGATACAGGCAGACAACCAAACTTACCATTCGGTGGTTACAAACAATCAGGAATTGGTAGAGAATGGGGAGACTACGGAATTGAAGAATTCCTAGAAGTAAAAGCAATCCCTGGTTATTATAAATAAAGTTTAAATTGGAAGAGGCTGAGACAATTAATTGTCTCAGCCTCTAATCATTATAATGACAATAGATGACTGGATTGAAAGTGTGCTTATAAGTCATATTATATAAAAGAAACGTGTAAGAAGTGTTCACAAAGGCAGCTATTTTTCTTATTTATATCTATAACTTATTTTGTCATCATCCTAAAAAAATGCTATAGTTTAAAGGCAGATTATAAATCTGGTATTACAATAAAAGAATTAGATTTTAAGAAATGGGTGTCATAAAAATGGCTGAAAGAGTTAGAACAAGTCCACAGTATGAATCGTTTCACGAATTATACAAGAATTATACAACTAAAGAATTAACAACTAAGGCAAAAGAATTTAGAATAACAAATTATAGTAAATTAAATAAAAAAGAACTTGTCTTAGCTATTATGGAAGCTCAAATGGAGAAAGACGGTAATTACTATATGGAAGGTATCCTAGATGATATTCAACCAGATGGTTATGGTTTTCTTCGAACTGTAAATTATTCCAAAGGCGAGAAAGATATTTATATATCTGCTAGTCAAATTAGACGTTTCGAAATTAAAAAAGGTGACAAAGTAACGGGTAAAGTTAGAAAGCCTAAAGAAAATGAAAAATATTATGGATTACTGCAAGTTGATTTTGTAAATGACCAAAATGCAGAAGAAGTAAAGAAAAGACCGCACTTTCAAGCGTTAACTCCTCTATACCCACAAGAACGTATCCGATTAGAAACAACAGATAAAAAGCACTCAACAAGAATTATGGACTTAATTACTCCAATAGGTCTTGGTCAACGTGGCATGATTGTTGCACCTCCAAAAGCTGGTAAAACTTCATTGCTTAAAGAAATTGCAAATGCAATTGCAATTAACCAACCTAAAGCAAAATTATTTATATTATTAATTGGAGAACGCCCAGAGGAAGTAACAGATATAGAACGTTCAGTTGAACAAGCAGAAGTTGTTAACTCTACTTTTGATGAGCCACCTGAACACCATGTAAAAGTTGCAGAATTGTTATTGGAAAGAGCTAAACGTTTAGTTGAGATTGGTGAAGATGTTATTATTTTAATGGATTCACTCACAAGACTTGCTAGAGCTTATAATTTAGTCGTACCGCCAAGTGGTAGAACACTATCTGGTGGTTTAGATCCGGCTTCACTTCATAGACCAAAACATTTCTTTGGAGCGGCAAGAAATATCGAAGCTGGAGGTAGTTTAACAATTCTAGCTACAGCTTTAGTTGAAACAGGATCACGTATGGATGATATGATTTATGAGGAATTTAAAGGTACAGGTAACATGGAACTTCATTTAGACCGTAAACTATCAGAAAAAAGAGTGTTTCCTGCTATTGATATAAGAAGAAGTTCTACTCGTAAAGAAGAATTGTTGTTAGAAACTAATGAACTTGAAATGATTTGGCAATTACGTAATTTATTTACGGATCAGAATGATTTCTCTGAAAGATTTATAAGAAAATTAAAACGTACTAAGTCTAATGCTGAATTCTTTGAAGTTTTAAGAAAATCAATGGTTGAAAGTGCCAAAACAGGTAAACCGATTATATAAATTTAAGGTTGCAATTTAATTCTTCAACATATATAATATGTAAGTATTGAGTGAATTAGTCACAAATAAACTCTGTTCCAGATGGTTCAGGGCAAAGGAGCTGAAAAAAATGAAACAAGGAATTCATCCAGAGTATAATAAAGTTATCTTTTTAGATACAACTACAGACTTCAAATTCTTAAGTGGTTCAACACGTAGTTCTAACGAAACTATGGAATGGGAAGATGGTAACGAATACCCAGTTATCCGTTTAGATATCTCTTCAGATTCACATCCATTCTATACAGGACGTCAAAAATTCGCATCTGCGGATGGTCGTGTGGAACGCTTCAACAAAAAATTTGGTTTCAAATCAAACAACTAATTATGAAGCGAATCAAGCATCCTTTTTTAAAGGATGCTTTTTTTTGTAATTATTAATAAATATGTAAAAATAATATGATATAATTAAGCGATTATGTTGAAAAAGGTGGATAAGTAATATGTACGAAAATTACCATTCCGGATGGATAGAATGTATTTGCGGAAGCATGTTTAGTGGTAAGTCAGAAGAGCTTATAAGACGTCTGAGAAGAGGTTTATATGCTAAACAAAATGTAATAGTATTTAAGCCATCTATCGATAATCGCTATAGTGAAGAAGCTGTAGTATCTCACAATGGCAACCAACTAGATGCAATAAGTATAGAGCACTCAAGTGAAATTTTACGTCGTGATTTACAAGGTATTGATATAATTGGAATAGATGAAGTTCAATTTTTCGACAATGAAGTTGTGGAAGTAGCTCAAAAATTAGCAGAAGAGGGCTATCGTGTAGTTGTAGCAGGTTTAGACATGGACTTTAAAGGTGTACCTTTTGAACCTATGCCTGAAATGATGGCAGTTGCTGAAATCGTTACAAAATTGCAAGCTGTTTGCGCAGTATGTGGCGCACCATCAAGTAGAACACAAAGATTAATAAACGGTGAACCAGCTCATATTGATGATCCAATTATATTAGTAGGAGCAGACGAAAGTTATGAACCGAGATGTAGAGATCATCATATAATAAGAACCGAAACAAGGAGTGATATAAATGTTTGATCAATTAGAAATTGTTGAAAATAGATACGAACAGTTAAATGAATTGTTAAGCGATCCAGACGTAGTATCAGATACTGACAAATTGAGAAAATACTCTAAAGAACAATCTGATTTACAAAAAACTGTCGATGTATATAGAACTTATAAATCTGTAAATGGTGACATTGAAGATGCTAAATTAATGTTAGATGAAACTTCAGACAAAGAAGACCAAGAAATGTTGAAAGAAGAAATTAATAGTCTAACTAAACGTGTTCCAGAATTAGAATCAGAATTAAAATTATTATTGATTCCTAAAGACCCTAATGACGATAAAAACGTAATTATGGAAATTCGCGGTGCAGCTGGTGGGGATGAAGCAGCAATCTTTGCAGGTGATTTATTTAGAATGTATTCTAGATTTGCAGAAGCTAATGGATATAAAATTGATGTTGTCGAAGAAAATATAAGCGATCATGGTGGATACAAAGAAGTGAGTTTCTCAATTCAAGGTAATGGTGCATTCAGTAAACTTAAATATGAGAATGGTGCTCATCGTGTACAACGTGTTCCAGAAACTGAATCAGGTGGCAGAATTCATACATCGACTGCAACTGTTGCTGTATTACCAGAAGCAGAAGACGTTGAAATAGATATTAGAACTGAAGATTTGAAAATAGAAACTTATCGTTCAAGTGGTTCTGGTGGACAGCACGTTAACACAACAGATTCAGCAGTACGTATTACACATGTACCAACTGGAATAGTTGCTACATCATCAGAAAAATCACAAATTAAAAACCGTGAAAAAGCTTTTAAAGTATTGAAAGCTAGAGTTTACGATATGATGGTTCGAGAAGAAAATGCGAAATATGCTGAAAAGAGAAAATCAGCAGTAGGTACAGGGGACCGCTCTGAAAGAATAAGAACATATAATTATCCACAAAATAGAGTAACAGATCATCGTATAGGTCTAACTTTACAAAAATTAGATCAAATAATGGAAGGTAAAGTTGACGAAATAATAGATGCATTAACAATGCATGAACAAACAGAGAAATTGGAAGAACTTAATAATGGACAATTATAATTTTCAATTGTTATTAAAAGAAACTTATGATGAATTATCAGCACGAGGGTTTGAAACCTCTCGTGCTGATTGGCTATTAGAAGATATTACTGGGATGTCGAGAACCGAAATAGCTTTAAATTTTCAAGAAAAAGTACCTGAAAACATACTGAGTGAATATTTGTCTTATAGAGAACGTATGTATAAAGGAGAACCTGTACAATATATTGCTGGATTTGCGGAGTTCTATGGTAGGAAATTTAAAGTAAACAAAGATGTGTTGATACCAAGACCAGAAACTGAAGAACTTGTATATCAAACTCTACAGAAGATTCATAAGAAGCATTTAGTCTTGTGCGATATTGGTACTGGATCTGGAGCGATAGCTATTTCATTAAAAAAAGAGCGACCGGATTTGTCAGTTATAGCAACTGATATTAGCCCCAATGCAATAACAATAGCAAAAGAAAATGCAAAACTTTTAGAAACTGAAGTTGAATTTTTATTAGGAGAATCTCTAAAGCCACTTATTGATAGAAATATTCAAGTGGATATTTTAGTATCTAACCCTCCTTATATTTCATATGACGAGCAAAAGCAAATGTCTGAGACTGTATTAGATTACGAACCGCATTTAGCTTTGTTTGCTCATGATGATGGTTTAGCTATATATAAAGACATTCTATCGAATCTTGATAAAGTAATAACACAAGGTGGACTTGTTATATTTGAAATAGGTTATATGCAAGGTGATATATTAAAAACTTACATTCAAGAAAATTATAATATAGAAAACTTAGAAATTATCAAAGATATAAATCAAAACAATCGTATGATACAATTTAATTGGATAAATCAATAAAAGTTATACACGAAATGACTGGAGTTATCCACATTGTGTGTATAACTTTTATTTTTATATAATAAATGCTTTAAAGAAGGGAAGAAATGCCTTGGAAACATACGTTTGGGATGTGCGTAAGTATGTTCACAACTTACAAAGTTATCCACAAATCAATCAAATCGTTGAAGGATATCGACAAAATGAGCTTATCGCATTACCTACTGAAACTGTGTATGGTTTAGGCGCAAATGCTAAAGATGAACAAGCAGTAAAAAAAATATATATAGCAAAAGGGAGACCTTCAGATAATCCACTAATTATTCATATTCATGATAAATCACAGTTAAATGATTTCACTCAAAATATATCAAAAGAAGCAGAAATATTAATGGATGCTTTTTGGCCAGGACCGATATCATTTATTGTTCCGTATAAAAAAGGATTTTTAAGTGATCGAGTAACAGGAGGTTTAAATTCAGTAGCGGTACGTATGCCAAGTCATATTATTGGTAGAGAAATACTGCAATTGACTAATTTACCTATCGCAGCACCAAGTGCAAATGTTAGTGGCAGACCATCTCCTACTAAATTTGAACATGTGAAGCATGATTTAGAAGGTAGAATTTTTGGGATTATTCAAGCGGAAGACGTAGATGAAGGTATTGAAAGTACAGTAATAGATTGTACAAGTTTCCCTTTTAAAATAGCTAGACCAGGATCAATAACGACTGAGATGATTAATGATGCATTACCTAATAGTGTTGTTAATGAAAAAATGGATATAGAGAAACCAATAGCACCTGGAATGAAATATAAACATTATGCACCTTCACAACCAGTTACATTGGTTGAAGGAGGTATAACTAAACCGATTAAAAGTTCAGTATATAAAGATGAGAGAATAGCTGTTATTGGACCTAAAAGTATAGAATCACTTATTTCAGAAGAAATGATTTTTATACCATTAGGAAAAAATGCAAAAGATATTAAAGGTGCGCATCACGATTTATATGATGCTTTAAGAATAGCTGACCAACTTATAGATATAGATAAAATATTAATAAGTGGATATATTCGAAATGAATCTACCGTTGCATTAATGAACAGAATAGATAAAGCAAGTGGCCATAATATAAAAGGAGAAGATGAATTGTGAAAATAGTTTTTATTTGTACTGGAAATACATGTAGAAGTCCTTTAGCTGAAGCCATTGCTAAAGACATAAAACCAAACTATGACATTCAGTCAAGGGGAATTTCTGCATTTGAGGGTACACCTATTTCGATACAATCTATGGAAATAATTATGAATAATAATTTACCGGTTCCTGGAACAGCCCAACAGTTTTCAGCAAGTGATTTAGATGCAGATCTAATACTAACTATGACTGAATCCCATAAACTGATTTTAGAGTCACAATTTAATCATGGAAATATTCATACATTGAAAGAGTATGTAAAAGGTGAAAAAGGAGATATTTCTGATCCTTATGGGCGACCACAAAATATTTATCAAAATACTTATGAAGAACTGAGTATTCTCATAAAAGAATTATTACAGAGTAGTTAAGAATTCAAATAATTTGCAGAATCGCTATAACACACATAGAAAATACGTTATAATATTAATGTATAAACAAATTGGGAGGTGGGAAGATGAAAGTAGCTATTGCAGCAGACCATGGTGGCTTTGAATACAAAGAAGCAATAAAAAGATTACTTGATGAAATGAACATTGAATATAAAGACTTTGGTACACATGAAGGAGAATCAGTAGATTATCCTGATTATGCAAGACCGGTATCAGAAAGTGTTGCAGATGGAACATTTGATAAAGGAATTTTGATTTGTGGAACTGGAATTGGTATGTCTATTGCTTCGAACAAGGTAAAGGGGATTCGTTGTGCACTTGTGCATGATGTTTTTACCGCAGAAGTTACGAGACAACATAATGATTCTAATGTATTAGCAATGGGCCAACGTGTTATAGGCGAAGGTTTGGCACTTCTCATCGTCAAAACTTGGTTAACAAGTGAATTCGAAGGCGGAAGACACCAACGACGTATAGATAAGATTGAAGGCGGTTGTTCATGATTAAGCATTTAAAACAATTATTGGATGAGCTTAATTCAATTGGATTCTTTAATAAGAATGAACTATGCATCATCGGTTGTTCCACTTCAGAGGTAAGAGGTTCTAAAATTGGATCAGATGGATCAATCGAAATAGCTAAAGAACTGTTTGATAGTCTTGAATTGATACATAAAGAGACAGGTGTTCGTTTTGCTTTTCAAGGTTGTGAGCATATTAATCGTGCTATTACTATAGAACGTGAAGTATTCGATGCTTATTCAATGGCCGAAGTTTCTGTTATACCTCAAGTGAACGCTGGAGGAAGTTTATCAACCTATGCTTATCAACACATGAAAGACCCAGTTGTTGTTGAACACATTCAATGCGATAAAGGCATTGATATTGGTCAGACATTAATTGGTATGCATTTAAAGCACGTCGCAGTACCGATATCTATTGATACTAAAAATATCGGAGAAGCTATTGTTACAGTAGCTAAAAGTCGCCCCAAGCTAATTGGTGGCGCAAGAGCTAAGTATTAAATTCTTAAAAGTGAGGGATTGTACATGTCATTAATTAAAAAGCAAGACGAAGAACTTTTCAAAGCAATGGAAAAAGAGTTTGATAGACAGAATAATAATATTGAACTAATAGCATCTGAGAATTTTGTATCTGAAGCAGTAATGGAAGCTCAAGGTTCTGTGTTAACAAACAAATATGCAGAAGGTTATCCTGGTCGTCGTTATTATGGTGGCTGTGACTATGTTGATATCGTGGAAAATTTAGCGCGTGATAGAGCTAAAGCACTTTTCGGTGGAGACCATGTTAATGTACAACCTCATTCAGGATCACAAGCGAATATGGCTGTGTACTTTGTAGCTTTAGAGCCTGGTGATACTGTGCTTGGAATGAACTTAAGTCATGGAGGACACTTAACTCATGGATCTAAAGTTAACTTTAGTGGGAAGTTATATAACTTTGTAGAGTATGGTGTTTCTAAAGAAGATGAACAAATCGACTATGATGAAATTTTGAAAGTAGCAAAAGAAGCAAAACCAAAATTAATTGTCGCTGGTGCATCTGCTTACCCAAGACAAATTGATTTTAAACGATTTAAAGAAATTGCAGATGAAGTTGGCGCTAAATTAATGGTAGATATGGCACATATCGCTGGTTTAGTAGCAGCTGGTTTACACCAAAATCCTGTAGAATTTGCTGACTTTGTTACTACTACTACGCATAAAACATTAAGAGGACCAAGAGGGGGCATGATTTTCTGTAAAGAAGAATATGCTAAAGAAATTGATAAAACAATTTTCCCTGGAATACAAGGTGGTCCATTAATGCATGTTATCGCAGGTAAAGCTGTTTCATTTGGAGAAGCATTAGAACCAGAATTTAAGGAATACCAAAAACAAGTAATTAAGAATGCTCAAAAATTAGCTGCAACATTAGAAGAAGAAGGTTTACGAATTGTATCTGGAGGTACTGATAATCATTTAATCTGTGTAGATGTTAAAGGTTCACTTGGTATAACAGGTAAGTTAGCTGAAAATACATTAGATGAAATAGGTATTACATGTAATAAGAATACAATACCTTTTGACCAAGAGAAACCTTTCGTAACGAGTGGCGTTCGTCTTGGAACACCAGCTGTTACTTCACGTGGATTCGATGAAGAAGCAGTTGAAGAAGTGGGTCGCATTATAGCATTAGTGCTAAAAAACCCAGAAGATGAACAAACACTGAAAGAAGCACATGAACGTGTATTATCATTAACTTCTAAGTTCCCACTTTACAACAAATAAATATTTATTGGAGGCTAGACTTATGGGTAAAGTACATGTTTTTGATCATCCATTAATTCAGCATAAATTGAGTTATATTCGTGATCAAAAAACTGGCACTAAGGAGTTTAGAGAGCTTGTCGACGAAGTAGGTATGCTTATGGCATATGAAGTTACAAGAGATTTCGAAACGAAAGAAGTCGAAATTGAGACACCGGTAACTAAGATGAAAGCTCAAAGGTTATCTGGTAAGAAATTAGCGCTTATTCCTATTTTACGTGCAGGATTAGGCATGACTGACGGTATAATGAAGCTTGTTCCAGCTGCAAGAGTTGGACATGTCGGTTTATACCGTGATCCTGAAACATTAGAAGCTGTAGAATATTTTGTGAAATTACCACAAGATATAGAAGAAAGAGAAATAATTGTAGTAGATCCTATGCTTGCTACTGGTGCATCAGCAATCGAAGCGATTCAGTCATTAAAGAATCGTGGAGCAAATAAAATACGTTTTATGGGCTTAATTGCTGCACCTGAAGGGGTTAAAGCATTACAAGAAGCGCATGATGACGTAGATATTTACATTGCTGCATTAGATGAAAAATTAGATGACCATGCTTATATAACACCTGGTTTAGGTGATGCTGGTGATCGATTATTTGGCACTAAATAATATTAGGAGGATTTTATTACAATGAAGAAAATTATGACAATATTTGGTACGCGACCTGAAGCCATCAAAATGGCACCTTTAGTTTTAGAGTTAAAAAATGATCCGGAGTTACAACCAATTGTAGTTGTAACTGCTCAACATAGAGAAATGCTAGATTCAGTTCTAGAAACATTCGACATTACTCCAGATTATGATTTAAACATTATGAAACAAGGTCAAACACTATCTGAGGTAACATCTAGAGTGTTAGGTGGACTTGAAAGTGTTATTCAAGAAGCGAAACCAGATATGATATTGGTACATGGAGATACAACAACTACTTTTGCAGGCAGTTTAGCAGCTTTTTATAATGAAGTTGCAATTGGCCATGTAGAAGCAGGGTTAAGAACTTGGAATAAATACTCTCCATTCCCAGAAGAAATGAATCGACAAATGACGGGGGTCCTTGCTGATTTACACTTCTCACCAACTGATCAGTCTAAACATAATTTGCTTCAGGAAAATAAAAAAGACGAATCTATTGTTGTTACAGGTAATACAGCTATTGATGCGTTATCTACTACTGTAAGTGATGATTACGAAAGTGATATCATTAATCGTCATGAAGGTAAACGTATCGTATTATTAACTGCACATAGACGTGAGAACATTGGTGAACCTATGGAGAACATTTTTAAAGCTGTTAGACAAATCGTTGAAGAGCATGAAGATGTTGTAGTAGTTTATCCAATGCACAAAAATCCAAAAGTTAGAAATATTGCCAATCAAATTTTGAGTGATCATGAGCGTATAGAATTGATAGAGCCTTTAGAAGTTATAGATTTCCATAACTTTGCTGCAAACTCACACTTAATCCTTACAGATTCGGGTGGTGTACAAGAAGAAGCGCCATCATTAGGTAAACCAGTACTTGTTTTAAGAGACACAACTGAGAGACCTGAAGGCGTTGAAGCGGGTACATTAAAACTTGTAGGAATAGAGCAAGACAATGTTTATAAAGAAACGAAAACATTGTTAACTGATCAAGCATTATACGAAAGAATGAGCATTGCTCAAAATCCATATGGTGATGGAAAAGCTTCTAAGAGAATTTGTGAAAATATTAAATATTATTTTGATATTTTGACAGAAGCACCAGAACCATTTAAAACAAAATAATAAAAGTGGTGGTTTGTGTCAATTCTGTGACAAATAAATGACAAAAAAATATTTTCTATTTTTGTCATAGCATTGACACTATAGGGCCACTATATTATCATGAAAATTGTGTGATGAAACGGTTTTCAAAGATATACCACTTATTTAAGGAGTTTCAGCTGAATGTTTGATATAAAGGGCTTTTTTAAGTCTTATTTACAGTATTTTATTTTTTTCATTATTATTCTAGTTGTAGTGTATTTCTTCTTGAAACATGAGTTTATTTTAGGACTCATTATTGGAACAATAGCATCAGCTGTTAACTTGTTTTCATGGGAAGTTTACCTCAATCGAGCAAAAAATGCTGAATCATTACAATTATCAACAGGAAACTGGGTCAGATATCTTGTGACAATCGTTGCATGCTGTTTTTGGCTTAAATATCCACTAATTGTTGATATTATTGGGATTTTATTTGGACTTATGATTGCATATGTCTTAATTATGTTTAGGTCTCTTAAAAGTCTCGATTAAATAATTAAAATTGTGAAAAGAGGTGAAGATATGGAACACGAATCACCTATGTGGTCCATCAATTTGGGAGGATTTGATTTATTATTCAATCTTTCGAGTATGTTAATGTTAGTAGTTTCTGCTGTAATCGTTTTTGGAATAGCCGTTTTTTGTACTAGAAACCTAAAAGTTAGACCTAGTGGTGCACAAAACTTTATTGAATGGGTATTTGACTTTGTTAAAGGTATTATCCAAAGTAATATGGCTTGGAAAGACGGAGGAAAATTTCATTTCTTAGCAGTTACGTTAATATTCTTCATATTTGTATCAAATATGCTAGGGTTACCGTTCTCAATTGTTGTTGGGCATACATTATGGTGGAAATCACCTACTGCGGATCCAACAGTTACTTTAACTTTAGCGACATTGATGGTTCTACTGACACATTATTATGGTGTTAAAATGCGTGGAACAGGAGCATACTTGAAATCGTTCGTACAACCTGTTGCTTTTATGGTACCTTTCAAAATTGTTGAAGAATTTGCTTCAACATTAACGCTTGGTCTACGTTTATACGGTAATATATTTGCAGGTGAAGTATTACTAGGTTTATTAGCAACATTAGCAGCAGGAGGCGCACTTGGTCTTTTCGGTGCAATTTTACCAGCGATAGTATGGCAAGGATTCTCAATTTTCATTGGATCAATTCAAGCGTACATATTCGTAATGTTATCAATGGTTTATATGTCCCATAAAGTGGCAGACGATCATTAATATATAATTTAAAAAAACAATTAATATTTTTAATTCTTAGGAGGAATTTATAATGAGTTTAGGTGTAATAGCAGCAGCAATCGCGATTGGTTTAGCAGCATTAGGAGCAGGTATTGGTAACGGTCTTATCGTATCAAGAACAGTAGAAGGTGTAGCACGTCAACCAGAAGCACGTGGTCCATTAATGACAATAATGTTTATCGGTGTTGGTTTAGTTGAAGCCCTTCCTATCATTGCAGTAGTAGTAGCATTCATGGTAATGAATCGATAAATTAACATATTTTTAGAACAGGCGAAGTCTATCTAAAAAGGATTTCGCCATTCATTTATGAGATGTTTTACATCTTTATTTGCAATGAAAGGAGTGTAATTGGCAGTGGATCAAAACGTATTAGTTTTAGGTGCAGCAAGTGGTGGTGTCGAATGGGGAACAGCATTATTCACATTAATCACATTTATCGTCCTGTTAGCTTTATTAAAAAAGTTTGCTTGGGGACCGTTGAAATCAATCATGGATGAGCGTGAAAACTCTATCAACAAAGATATTGATGATGCTCACGATGCAAAAGTAAAAGCTAAAAAATTAGAAGAAGAAAATAAAGATTTACTTAGAAAGACTCAAGAAGAAGTACAAACGATTCTTGACGATGCTAAACATCAAGCAAAAACACAACAAGAGCAAATTATCAATGATGCGAATGTTAAAGCAAATGGCTTAGTACAATCAGCTCAAGCAGAAATTCAACAAGAAAAACAAAGAGCTATTTCTGAAATAAACAACAGAGTTTCTGAACTTTCTGTACTAATTGCTTCTAAAGTAATTAATAAAGAAATTTCTGAACAAGACCAAAAAGACCTTGTTGAAAAATACATTAAAGAGGCAGGGGATAAATAATGGCGAACATAAGTCAAAAATATGCCCAAGCACTATATGATGTAGCAGAAGAACAAAACTTAACAGATGACATTTTAAATGAGCTTGATCAAATAACAATAAGCGTTAAAGGTCTATTAAGTGAAGTAAGAGCAATTGATAATAATCCTAAATTAGCAAAAAATGAACGACAACAATTTGTAGAGAACGTATTTAAAGGTGTTTCCAAACCATTATTAAATACATTATTCTTACTAGCTAATAATAGTAAATTATCTTTAATTCCAGAAATTGATGGAGATTACAGAAAAATTTACAATCAGGTACATAGTCAAGATTTAATGAAAGTGGAATCTGTCTATCCATTATCAAATGAAGAGTTAGATGAAATTGGTAAAGCATTTATTAAAAGAACGGGTTTGAAAAAACTCATATTAGAAAATCAAGTTAATGATTCACTAATTGGTGGCATTCGAGTATCCATTGGTACAAAAGTTTACGATGGCTCAATTCAGAATGATTTAAATCAATTAACAAAATCATTTCAACAAATGAAATAATATTAAGGAGTGACATAGATGGCCATTAAAGCTGAAGAAATCAGTGCTTTATTACGCTCTCAAATAGAAAACTATGAGTCAGAAATGTCAGTTACCGACGTTGGTACAGTAATCCAAGTCGGAGATGGTATTGCATTAGCTCATGGCTTAAACGACGTTATGGCAGGCGAACTATTAGAATTCCATACTGGCGTTTTAGGTTTAGCACAAAACTTAGAAGAAAATAATGTAGGTATCGTTATTTTAGGACCTGCTGAAGGTATTAAAGAAGGCGACGAGGTTAAACGTACTGGTCGTATTATGGAAGTACCTGTAGGGGAAGAATTAATTGGACGAGTTGTAGACCCATTAGGACAACCACTTGATGGACAAGGTCCAATCAATACGTCAAAAACACGTCCTGTTGAATCACCAGCAACTGGTGTAATGGATCGTAAATCAGTTGACGAACCTCTACAAACTGGTATTAAAGCAATTGACGCACTAGTACCAATTGGACGTGGACAACGTGAGTTAATCATTGGAGACCGTCAAACAGGTAAAACAACAGTTGCAATTGATACGATTCTTAACCAAAAAGACGAAGATATGATTTGTATTTACGTTGCTATTGGTCAAAAAGAATCTACTGTACGTACTGCGGTTGAAACATTACGTAGACACGGTGCTTTAGATTATACAATAGTTGTTTCTGCATCAGCAGCACAACCAGCACCTTTACTTTATATCGCACCTTATGCTGGTGTAAGTATGGGTGAAGAGTTCATGTTTAATGGTAAACATGTATTAATCGTATATGATGATTTAACTAAACAAGCAGCAGCTTATCGTGAGTTATCTCTATTACTTCGTCGTCCGCCAGGTCGTGAAGCATACCCAGGTGATGTATTCTACTTACACAGTCGTTTATTAGAACGTGCTGCTAAATTGAATGATGATTTAGGCGGTGGTTCAATTACAGCGTTACCATTTGTTGAGACACAAGCTGGAGATATTTCATCTTATGTTCCTACAAACGTTATTTCAATTACAGACGGACAAATTTTCTTACAGTCTGATTTATTCTTCTCAGGTGTAAGACCTGCTATCAATGCTGGTTTATCAGTATCACGTGTTGGTGGTTCTGCTCAAATCAAAGCTATGAAAAAAGTAGCAGGTACATTACGTCTAGATTTAGCATCTTATCGTGAGTTGGAATCATTTGCTCAATTTGGTTCTGATTTAGACCAAGCTACTAAATCTAAATTAGAGCGTGGTAAACGTACTGTTGAAGTACTTAAACAAGATCAAAACAAGCCATTGACTGTAGATCGTCAAGTCGTTATTTTATATGCTTTAACTAAAGGTCACTTAGATGATATTCCAGTTGAAGATATTACACGATTTGAAGATGAATTCTTAAATTGGATTGATGCTAACGCAAGCGATCTATTTAAAGAAATTCGTGAAACAAAACAATTACCATCAGATGATAAATTTGTTTCTGCAATCGATGCATTCAAAAAAGTATTTAATAAATCTCACATAGAGTAATATTAAGCTTTAAATAAAAGGTGGTGAAATTGTGGCTTCACTAAGAGAAATCAAAGGAAGAATCACTTCTACGCAAAAAACGAGTCAAATTACTAAAGCGATGAATATGGTGTCGAATTCTAAATTGCGTAAAGCAGAAGAGAATGCTCATGCATTCCAACCTTATATGGATAAGATTCAAGATGCAGTAACGGCAATAGCTTCTAAAAGTTCAGATGTTTCACATCCAATGCTAAAGACAAGAGCTGTTAAACGTTCTGGTTACTTAGTTATTACTTGTGATAAAGGACTTGCGGGACCATATAGCGCTAATATTTTAAAAAATGTAGTAAATGATATAAAAGAAAAACACAACAATAATGAAGATGAATATGCAATTATTGTTGTAGGTCGAGTTGGTCGAGATTTCTTTAAAGCTAGAGGATATAACGTAGTTGAAGAATATGTAGGCTTATCAGACCAACCAACATTTAAAAATGTTCAAGCATTAACTGAAAAAGCTGTAGATTTATTTACAGAAGAATATTATGACGAGTTAACAGTTTACTATAGTCATTTTGTAAGTGTTCTTGAACAACAAGTGAAATCGAAAAGAATCCTTCCTTTATCTGATGAAGATACTGGAAAAGGTTCAAGTATGATGGCTGGTTATGAATTTGAACCAGATAAAGAGACAATATTAAAAGTTATCTTACCGCAATATACAATTAGTTTAATCTATGGTGCATTATTAGATGGAAAAGCTAGTGAACATGCCTCTAGAATGACAGCTATGAAGAATGCAACAGATAACGCTTCAGAATTAATAGATGATTTATCATTACAATATAACAGAGCTCGACAAGCTGCAATTACTCAGCAAATTACTGAAATTGTCGGTGGAGCAGCAGCACTCGAATAATGATTAGGAGGAATTTACATGGGATTAGGCCGAGTAACGCAAATTACAGGGCCAGTTATTGACGTTCGATTTCCACATGGTGAATTGCCAGAACTTAATAATGCATTAACAGTTAAAGTAGACCGCCCTGATGGCAAAAGCTTTGATTTAGCATTAGAAGTTGCTTTACACCTTGGTGATGATGTTGTACGTTCTATAGCAATGGCGTCAACTGACGGTGTTAAACGTGGACAAGAAGTTACTGATACAGGCAGAGCTATATCGGTACCTGTTGGTGATGCTACGTTAGGTCGCGTTTTCAATGTATTAGGTGAAAAAATTGATTTAGGTGAAGAAATTGATGAAAGTGTGCGTCGTGACCCAATTCATCGTTTAGCTCCTAAATTTGAAGATTTATCTACAAAAGTAGAAATTCTTGAAACAGGTATTAAAGTAGTAGACTTATTAGCACCTTATATTAAAGGTGGTAAAATCGGTTTATTCGGTGGTGCCGGTGTTGGTAAAACAGTACTTATTCAAGAATTAATCAATAACATCGCTCAAGAACATGGTGGTATTTCAGTATTCGCGGGTGTTGGTGAACGTACTCGTGAAGGTAACGATTTATACTATGAAATGAGTGATTCAGGCGTTATTAAGAAAACGGCAATGGTATTCGGTCAAATGAACGAGCCACCTGGTGCCCGTGCAAGAGTTGCACTTTCTGGTTTAACAATGGCAGAATATTTCCGTGATGAACAAGGACAAGACGTATTGTTATTCATCGATAATATCTTCCGTTTTACACAAGCAGGTTCAGAGGTGTCAGCGCTATTAGGTCGTATGCCTTCTGCAGTTGGTTACCAGCCAACATTAGCTACTGAAATGGGACAATTACAAGAACGTATTACATCTACAAATAAAGGATCAGTTACATCTATCCAAGCGGTATTCGTACCAGCCGATGACTATACTGACCCAGCGCCAGCAACTGCTTTCGCTCACTTAGATGCAACAACGAACTTAGAACGTAAATTAACTGAAATGGGTATCTACCCTGCAGTTGACCCATTAGCATCAACATCACGTGCATTAACTCCTGAAATTGTTGGAGATGAGCATTATGATGTTGCGCGTCGAGTACAACAAACTTTACAAAAATATAGAGAATTACAAGATATCATTGCTATCCTTGGTATGGATGAGTTATCTGATGACGATAAGAAAACTGTAGAACGTGCACGTCGAATTCAGTTCTTCTTATCTCAAAACTTCCACGTAGCTGAACAATTTACTGGTCAAAAAGGATCTTATGTACCAGTTAGCCAAACTGTACAAGATTTCAAAGCAATACTAGAGGGACAATATGACCATATCCCAGAAGATGCTTTCCGATTAGTCGGTGGTATTGAAGCAGTTCTTGAAAATGCTAAAAACATGGGTGTAGAGGTCTAATAATAATTAGGAGGAATGGAAAATGAATACATTTACCTTAGATGTTGTCACTCCTAATGGATCTGTTTACTCAGCAAAAGAAGTAGAACTTGTTGTTTTACATACTGAAACTGGTGAGATGGGTGTAATGGCTGGACATATTCCAACTGTTGCAGCTTTAAAAACTGGATACGTTAAAGTAAACAAAACAAGTGGTACAGAGTATTTAGCTGTTTCCGAAGGATTTGTTGAAGTAAGAACCAATAAAGTTACAGTTCTAGTTCAATCGGCTGAAACTGCCGAAGAAATAGATAAAGACCGTGCGATTAATTCTAAAGAACGTGCTGAAGAACGATTGAATAGTAATCGAGACGAAGTTGACTTTAGACGTGCTGAACGTGCACTTCATCGTGCGATTAATCGAATTGAAGTGGCTAAATTTAGATAATATTTTAAGAGGCTGAGACAATTAATGTCTCAGCCCTTTTTATACTATAGAAGGGATATTTTGTTATGGAATACTATGGTCAATTAGGTATAATAGGACTCGTTTTACATGTTATCTGTGTTTGTCTTGCATTTTGGGCACTACAGGGCATTCGACTAGAATTTATTTTTAAGAAAAACCATATTGCGCAAGCTCAAACATTTATTATTATTTTATCGATTTTATTAGGCACATCTGTAAGTCGTTTTATTTTAGATATACTCCAATATTCGCTACAATTAAAATTACTATTCTAATAACACTAGAAAATACATAAATAAATGAAAAAAGAACAAAAAAGTAGTATAATGTTTTGGTGATGTTTATGAATCAAGGAAAATGTGTATTTAATATATATATACGTTTGTAAAATAAATTATAGTAAAGTTTTTTTGGAGGATAAATATATGGATAAAATCGTCGTAAAGGGCGGAGCGAGTCTTAATGGCACAGTCGTAGTCGAAGGGGCAAAAAACGCAGTACTACCAATATTAACAGCTACACTTTTACCAAGCACTGGTCAAAGTGTATTAACTAATGTACCTAAGCTAAGTGATGTTGATACAATAAATACTGTTTTAACACATTTAAATGCAGATGTAGAATATGAAGCAGATAAAAATACTGTTAAAGTTGATGCATCAAATACTTTAAAAATTGAAGCACCATATGAATATGTAAGCAAAATGAGAGCCAGTATATTAGTAATGGGACCATTATTAGCAAGAGAAGGTCATGCTAGAGTCGCATTACCAGGTGGTTGTGCAATTGGATCTAGACCAATCGAACAACATTTAAAAGGCTTCGAAGCATTAGGTGCAGAAATTGAGCTTCATAATGGATTTATTGAAGCAACGACACCTAACGGACTTAAAGGTACGAAAATCTATTTAGACTTCCCTAGTGTTGGTGCTACTCAAAATATTATGATGGCAGCTGTATTAGCGGAAGGTAAAACGGAAATTCAAAATGTTGCTAGAGAGCCTGAAATTGTAGACTTAGCCAATTATTTAAATGAAATGGGTGCACAAGTACATGGTGCAGGCACTGATACAATAAGAATCACTGGAGTACAACAATTACACGGAGCAGAACATTCAATTATTCCAGATAGAATTGAAGCAGGTACGTTTATGATAGCTAGTGCAATTACTAGAGGTAATGTGAACGTAATTGGTGCAATTAGAGAACATATGACAAGCTTAGTTTCTAAATTAGAAGAAGCTGGTGTTCAAATTACAGACATTGAAGATGGATTAAATATCCAAGTTCCAGGAGAAATTAAAGCGATTGATATTAAAACGATGCCTCATCCAGGTTTTCCTACAGATATGCAGTCACAAATAATGGCATTATTATTAACTGCTAATGGAACGAGTAAAGTAACTGAAACTGTATTTGAAAATAGATTTATGCATGTTGAAGAATTTAAACGCATGAATGCTGATATATTCATAAATGGTAGAAGTGCAATGGTTACTGGAAACAGCAAATTACAAGGTGCTGAAGTTAAAGCCACTGATTTAAGAGCTGGAGCATCTTTAATACTTGCAGGATTAGTATCTGATGGTTATACAAATGTTACAGAACTTAAACATTTAGATAGAGGTTATGTTGACTTTCATGGTAAACTTAAAGCATTAGGTGCGGACGTAGAACGTATTAATGATCAAGGGAAGTTAAACGATAAAGCGAGGGTTTAGTATGGCTGAAACACAATCATCAAGGTCTGACGATAAAAAAAGAAAGTCACCATATAAAAATTTAAAAGAAAAACTTCAAAAAAATAGGGTAGAAACAATTCAAGGAGTGGAAGTTGAGCATAGAGTCATTCCACTATGGATTAAATTACTTATATTATTGGTATTAATGATTTTGTTATTTATTGTTGGAACTATGATTGGGTATGGTATACTTCATAATCCATTTGGGGTATTTAATCCTGAAACTTGGCAACACATCTTTGATTTAACTGGAAGGAGCTCATAATGGAGACAATATATGACTTTAACGAAATTAAAAAAATAATTCCACATCGTTATCCATTTTTATTATTAGATAGAATAGTAGAATTAGAAGATGGTAAACGTTGTGTAGGTATTAAACAGGTAGCAGGAAATGAACCATTTTTCCAAGGACATTTTCCTGATTATGCTGTAATGCCAGGTGTTTTGATTGTTGAAGCACTAGCACAAACTGGAGCAGTAGCAATGCTACGTTTAGAAGAAAATGAAGGTAAATTAGCTATGTTTGCAGGCATTGATAAATGTCGTTTTAAAAAACAAGTTACACCTGGTGATACTTTAAGACTAGAAGTAGAAATAAATAAAATTAAAGGTCCAATAGGAAAAGGTACTGCTAAAGCTACAGTAGATGGAGAAATTGCGTGTAGCTGTGAAATTAGCTTTGCTATTGTAGATCAATAATAAAAAAAGAAAGAACAGATATCTGTTCTTTCTTTTTTTATATATTGCTTTTTTCGTCTTTTAATTTTGGCTTAGATTGCATTAATCTGTTAAATGATGTTTTAAGCTCATCACCTGATAGCCCTTCGTCAATAAGTTGCTCTAGCAATCTTTCTGCATAGACTTGTCTTAAAGTATAAATATGGCATTCAAATACAACTGAAATATTTTCTTCAAGAGGTTCGATATATTTAATAGTTGCATCAAATAATGCTGGATCATTAGAAGGTCTTGTAATTACAACTCGCGTATCAAGTAATGTTTGATTATCGTGATAATCTTTCATTTGATCATAATGGATATCTGATATTAATATTTCTAGTAGCCAACCAGTTCCACTGTTTTCTTTATTAATGATAATACCATCTAATAATTCAAACTCCGTAATTTGTTCATCGTTTACAATTTGAAAGCGTACAGCTTTAAATGTTTTCATAAACATCCCCCTTATAGTTAAATCTACGAATGTTTAACTTTGCTTTCTATTATAAAGGACTTTTAAGTGAAATAACAATAATCTATAAATAAAGTAAAAAAAGAGTTTTCAATTTTTATAATTATGGGCTTTGACGAAAAATATCCATCTCATTATATTATAAGTATAAGGAGGTGAGCATATGTTAAATAAATCTGTATTAGTAGGGCGTTTAACAAAAGATCCTGCGTATTTCAAAAAGGGAGATATCATGATATCCACTTTCTGTTTAGCTGTTGAACGTGGCTATAAAACAAAAGAAGGTACTATTGCGGTTGATTTCATTGTGTGTAAGGCTTTCGGCAAGCTTGCTTATAATATTCACGAATATACTAAGAAAGGGCAACTTGTTGCTTTAACTGGACAAATTCAGTCTCGAGCATATATTAAAGAAGATAAGAAACAATATATAACAGAAATAATATGCGAGACAATTAAATTTTTAAACATGCCTGCATCAAGTAAGTCAGTTATTCCACAGTCTAAAGAGGAGATAAGTGACTTAATAAGTGAAAGTGCTGAAAGTTATTCTAAAGATCTTTCTTCTAAAGTAAACAAAGAAAAGTTAAGAGCAGAAAATACTGCAAAAGAATATAGTGACAGTAATATAGATGACGAATTATACAATCAATATAGTAACGTTGTAAATGTCATTAAAAAAGTAGAAGAAAGCGAAAATAATGAAAATACATCTTCTAAATCAAAAGTTCCATCTTCATAGAAATATGCTTCAATTATGCTTTCGAATTTAAAAATCCTTTCTGTTTATTTTATATAATTCTTGATTCTAAATTCCAGAACTTGCTGTCTTGCTGTAGGGCAGCAAGTATACATATGTTACATTAATTGTTTAATAAATTACATATAGATGACAAATTGTCTGATAATTAATTTTACTCAATCTTTATAAATACTTTAACAAAGGCTTTTATACTTAAATATCGCTAGATTTCACTTAGAAATACGTGTAATCTAACTGTAATATAAGGTGTTGTTTTTTCATATACCTGTAACCTATGACATAAAAAATAATGGTATAGTTTAGAAAGTAAAAATCATATAAAAAGTGAAAACCTTACGGGAGGAAACATTCAATCATGAAAAAATTATTAGCAGTTTCAACAGCGGCAATTGCAGTTACTACAGGGGTAACAGCTACAGCAGATGCAGCAACTCATACAGTTAAATCTGGTGATACTTTACATAGTATTTCACAACAATATGGTACATCAGTAAGTGCTATTAAAGCAGAAAACGGTTTAAAATCTAACTTAATCTTACCTAATCAAGTAATTAAAGTTAACGAAGCTAAAGCAGCTACAGAATCAACTACAGAATATACTGTAGTTTCAGGAGATACTTTAGGTAAAATTGCATCTAAATATGATGTAACTGTATCTCAATTAAAAGCATGGAACAACTTATCTTCAGACTTAATCATTGTTGGACAAACTTTATCATTACAAGCACCAGCTCAATCAGCTGTGCCAGCTCAAGCTCCAGTAGCTCAACAAGCGCCAGTTCAACAAACTAAAGAACAAGTTGCAGCTCCAGCTCAACAACAAAGCTACCAAGCGCCAGTACAATCTTACAAAGCGCCAGCTCAACAAAGTTACCAAGCGCCAGCTCAAAGAGTAAGAACTACTCAAACATCAACAGCTAGCACTGGTGGATCAACTAAAGCTCAATTCTTAGCTGCAGGTGGTACTGAAGCTATGTGGAATACAATTGTATTACCAGAATCAAGCGGTAATCCAAATGCTGTTAACGAATTAGGATATAGAGGTCTTGGTCAAACTAAAGAATCATGGGGAACAGGTTCAGTTGAACAACAAACAAAAGGTATGTTAAATTATGCGAAACAACGTTACGGTTCTGTTGACGCTGCATTATCATTCCGTTCTCAAAATAACTGGTGGTAAGCCATACACTTTATTTAAAAGTGAATTAATATATTAATCCAATCGTCTAGGAAATATCCTAGGCGATTTTTTAATTTGACCGTATCTCTTCAATTTGATAATCTTTAATTAACTGAATAGATGAATGACTACTAGGGGCGCCTGTTGGCTGAGATGATTTTATCAGTCCCTTAACACTTGATTTGGATAATGCCAACGTAGGGAAGTGGTCAATTAGCGTATTATACTACACTTAATTGACTTCTTTTTAACGAAAGAGGTCTTTTTTTATTAAGTAATAATCAAATAGTATAGATTTTATAAATATGAAAATTAAATTTGAGGTGGCGTATTATGAAAAAACCAAATATAGCATTAACAATAGCTGGAACTGATCCAACGGGTGGAGCGGGTATAATGGCTGATTTGAAATCTTTTCAAGCTTCAGGGGTTTATGGTATGGCTGTAGCAACAAGTATTGTTTCTCAAAATACTTTAGGCGTTCAAGATGTTTATCATTTGCCCGTAGAAGTAATTGAAAGTCAGTTGAAGAGTGTCTTCGATGATGAGCAGCCACATGCAATTAAAACAGGTATGATAGCTTCTCAAGAGATGATGAATGTCATTAAACCATTTATTGCACAGTCAGGTAAGCCTTATGTTATTGACCCAGTAATGGTTGCCAAAAGTGGTGATGCCTTGATGGATGACAAAGGAAAAAATAAACTTAAAGAAATATTATTGCCACTTGCTACAGTTGTTACGCCAAATATTCCAGAAGCGGAAGATATAACTGGTTATAAAATTCAAACAGAAGATGAAATTAAGAAAGCTGGTGCTTTTTTCTTAAATGAAATTGGGACTAATGGTGTTGTCATAAAAGGTGGCCATCTTGAAGGTGATGCGATTGATTACTTATTTACGAAAGATGGAATGAGAAGTTGGAATAGTGAAAGATTCAGTACACAGCATACACACGGCACAGGATGTACTTTCAGTGCTGTTATAACTTCTGAGTTAGCAAAAGGTCATTCAATAGAACAAGCAGTCGAAGTAGCTAAAAGGTTTATAACTTTAGCAATTCAATATACGCCAGAAATAGGTAAGGGAAGAGGACCAGTAAATCATTTTGCATATCAAAAAATAGAGGGATTAGATTATGAGTAAATTAAATAATATAAGAGAAAACAGTCCACTAATTGTGTGTTATACAAACGATGTAGTAAAGAACTTTACAGCGAATGGGTTAATATCTCTAGGTGTTAGTCCAGCAATGAGCGAAGAACCAGAAGAAGCTCAAGAATTTTCAAAAGCTGCAGGTGCGTTCTTAATTAATATAGGTACAATCACAACAGATAAAGCTTATGATATGAAAGAATATGCAGAAATCATGTATGAAAACGGTGTGCCAGTCATTCTAGATCCAGTAGCGGTTGGTGCATCACAACTAAGAAAAACTTTTTGTAATACTTTATTAAATGATGAAGTAGTTGACGTAATTAGAGGTAATGCTTCAGAAATATTAGCACTCATCGAAGACGATACAATGATGAAAGGAACAGATAGTGATGCTTCATTAGATGCTATTAAAATTGCTAAAAAAGCCCATCAACAATTAAATTTACCTATTATATTAACTGGAAAAGTGGATGTTATAGCTTGTGATAATAAAATCATAGCATTGAATAATGGAAGTGAAATGTTAACTAAAGTTACTGGTGGAGGTTGTTTATTAGGTGGTGTTGTAGCTGCATTTTTATCAAACGAAAAAACTATAAAAATTGATCATCTAGAAGAAGCACTATCTACTTATAATGTTGCAAGCGAAATAGCTAGCCAACAACCAGGTGCTCATTTGCCAGGGACATTTCAAATTGCTTTGATAGATCAATTACATGCCATAACCGATGAAATAGTAGCAGAAAATAAGAAAGTGAAAGTAGTGAAATAAATGTTTGATATAAATAAATTAAAAGTATATTTTATCGCTGGCAGTCAAGATACACCAGATAGAGATTTATATAAAGTAGTTGAAGAAGCTTTAATAGGTGGCATCACAATGTTTCAGTTTCGTGAAAAAGGAACAAATAGTAAAAAGGGAATTGAAAAAGAAACATTAGCTAAAGATTTATTTGAACTTTGTAAAAAACATAAAGTGCCTTTTATTATTAATGATGATGTAGATTTAGCTTTGAAATTAAACGCTGACGGAATACACGTTGGTCAAGATGATCGCAATGTATCAGAATTTATAGATAAGTTTAAAGGGAAAATTATCGGATTAAGTGTCGCAAATAGCAATGAATATGAGAAATCGGATATTTCTGAAGTAGATTATATCGGTACAGGTCCAGTACATTCTACAGTTTCTAAAGATGATGCAGGTAAAGAAGGTGGATATGACCTTATAAAAAATATTAGAAAAATCGATAATGAAATTCCAATCGTTGCAATAGGTGGTATTACAGAGGCAGATGTCTTACCTTTAATAGATGCAGGAGCAAATGGTGTAAGTGTTATATCAGCAATTGCAAAAAGTGAAAATATTGAACAAACTGTGAAGGGCTTTCATAATCAATATAAAATTCTTTAATAAAATTAATATATTGATTTATGTTGTCATCATTCTATGATAGAATAACCTTTATGTGAGTATATCAATAGAGGTGGAAAAATGAAGAAAAAAGCTTTGTGGCCATTATTATTCGGTATAATGGTTGTGCTAGCTGGCTGTGATTATTCTAAACCTGAGAATAGGGATGGATTCTTTTATAATACATTCGTTAAACCAATGGATAGCGTTATTCATTGGCTTGGTGCTAATTTGGATCACAACTATGGTCTAGCTATTATCGTTATTACATTAATTGTTCGTTTTGCGTTATTCCCATTTATGATGAAGACGTATAAAAACCAAAAATTAATGCGTGAAAAAATGAAACTTGCAAAACCTGAAATGACAGCAATTCAAGAAAAAGTTAAACGTGCTCGTACACAAGAAGAAAAAATGGAAGCCAATCAAGAAATGATGGCTTTATACAAAAAGCACGGAATTAATCCAATGAATATGGGTTGTTTACCAATTGTCATTCAAATGCCAATTGTTATGGGTCTGTTCTATGTATTGAAATACCCTACAGAAGGCGGGATTACAGAATATCCTCATTTCTTATGGTTTAATTTAACTCAACCAGATCTTTTCATTACAATTATTGCAGGTATTATATATGCACTACAAGCATTTGTTTCAATGAAATATGCCAATGTTCCTGATGAACAGAAAAACATGATGAGAATGATGATGTTCATTTCTCCAATTATGATTATCTGGATGTCATACATTTCAGCTTCAGCATTAGGTTTATATTGGGCTGTCGGTGGTGCATTCTTAGTAGTTCAAACATGGTTAGGTAACGTGTTCTACAACAATAAAGTTGAAGAAGAAATGAAACCTATTATCGAAGCACATGAAAAAAATCAACAAGAAGCAAACAAAGAAAAGAAACCAGCTAAACTAGTTTCTAACAAAAAGAAAAAGAAATAAATTTAAAAAAAGAGCTTAGGACATAAATATCCTAGGCTCTTTTTTGTATAGAATGGATATTTACAACGATTTTGTAAGTGCGGACGCCTGAGGGAATAGTATGCGCGAGAGACTACAGGCTAGAGCCATACCCTCTGGCAAATGCACGAACAAAATCGTAAGATACTTTTGAGTTAGGATTTATGTCCTTCTCCGTTCTTTGTAACATCCCATTCTTTATAGAATTGTTCTAAGAAGCTCTCCATATACGAATGTCGTTCTTGTGCAATTTCTTTTCCTCTTTCAGTATTCATCATATCTTTCAATAATAATAATTTTTCATAGAAATGGTTAATTGCCGTATTTGGCTCATCATGGTACTGGCTTGAATTTAAAGTATTTAAGTTTCTAGGTTTCTGTGTTGAGATATGCATTGGTTCTTTAAAATGACCTGCATATTGAAATGTTCTCGCTATTCCAATTGCACCAATAGCATCTATTCTATCTGCATCTTGTACAATTTTACCAGCTAAACTTTTTAATTTGCCATTGTTTTTACCACCATTAAAACTCATGAATTTAAGTATATGAACAATTTCGTCTTGAATGTCTGAACTTAATTGCATTTCATTCATCCATTTGTATAATTGTTCCCAAGCTGTAGTAGTATCTTTAAATAATTTTTTATCCACAGAGTCATGTAATAGGCTAGCTAACTCTACAACAAAGGTATCTGCCTTTTCATAGTGTGCAATATCTAATGCGTGAAATCTTACTCTTAAAATATGTTCGAAGTCATGCCCAGTAGTATCTTGTTGATGTAGTTGTCTTACGTATGCTTCAGCATTTAAGATAATCTTTTCTTTATTCATCGTTTTCTCCTTAAAAAAGCAGATAGAAACGGATGTATAATCGATTCTACCTGCATAATTTTTATAATATTGGTGACAGTAGTCTAGCGATACCTTCTTTTAACTTAATCCAAGTACTTCTGTTGTCATATTTTTCTACAGTAAGTAATGATGAATGTTTCATATCGTTTTTATAAGCAAGGCGTGAATTTTTTGCAATTTCATGATCATAAATAAATGCATTTACTTCAAAATTAAGGACAAAACTTCTATTATCCATATTTGCTGTACCAATGCTTACGACTTCATCGTCTATAACTACCATTTTAGTGTGTATAAAGCCTTTTTCATAAATATGAACATTTACTCCAGCTTTAACAAGTTCTCCTACATTTGCGTATGTTGCCCAATATACGAAAGGATGATCAGGTTTATTTGGAATCATCACATTTACATCTACTCCAGATAAAGATGCTATTTTAATGGCATCTAAAAATGACAAGTCAGGAATAAAATAAGGTGTTTGAATATAAATATGTTTTTTAGCTTCTGAAATCATTTTTAAATAACCGTATTTAATTTGTTCCCATTCTTCATCAGGACCACTTGAAGCAATCTGAATACCAACTTTTCCACCAGAATCAACATCTGGAAAGTATCTAGATTCGTAAAGCATTTTATCACGAGTAGATTGAGAGTTCCAATCCATCATAAATCTTAATTGCAATGCATTAACTGAGTCGCCTTCAAGTTTTAAATGTGTATCTCTCCAATATCCAAACTTTTTATCTAGGCCTAAATACTCATCACCAACATTAAATCCACCAACATAACCAATTTTCCCATCGATTACGACAATTTTTCTATGGTTTCGATTATTCATTCTGAAGTTGATTAGAGGTAACTTTGATGGAAAGAAACTAGCAACTTCGCCACCTAGTTCTCTAAACTTTTTAAAGGATGATAAGTTTAACTTACGAGAGCCCATATCATCATATAACATTTTAACTTCTATACCTTCTTGTAATTTCTTTTCAAGTTCTTTTAAGATTTTTTTACCTAAATTATCTTTTTTGAAAATGTAATATTGAATATGGATATATTCTTTAGCATTTTTAATGTCTTCAATAAGAGAATCAAACTTATCATGACCATCAGTGAACATTTCAACTTTATTATCAGTTGTTAAGAATGCTGAATTATTATATAAAAGCATATGAATAAGATGTTTATAGTTGTAAATTTCAGGTTTATCAATTTCGAAATTATTTTCATCTATTGCTTTAATTTGCTCGTTAATAATGTGTTCGAGGCCAATTTTATCTTCTTCGTCTAAATTGAAGATACTTTTTTTCTGAATTTGTCTTCCAAATAATAGGTAAAGTATAAACCCGAGTATAGGGACGAATAGCAGTACTAATAGCCAAGCCCATATTGCGCCAGCTTCTCTTGGCTCTAAAAAGATAATAATAAATCCAAATACGACATTTAAAATAAAAGCCGTAATAAGTAGCACTGATACTACGATGGAGAAATCAAATGAAAAATACGAGAAAAAGTCCATACCAATGCCTCCGTTTCTTTATCTTTAACCTAGTATAATACATTTAAAATAAAATTGAAAAGGTTGTATTTGACCGTCATTAAACATATGCATATAATTGAAAGAATAAGGTAGAAAATTAAATAAAATTTATATAAATAGGAGTGTTAACATGAAAGAACAAATTATAAACGTTGAAGGTATGTCATGTGCGCATTGCAAACAAGCAGTAGAAGAATCAGTAGGCCAATTAGTCGGAGTTAGTGAAGTCGTTGCAAGTCCGGATGATAATCAAGTAAGAGTAGTTTATCAAGATCCAGCAAGTATAGATAATATTGAAAATGCAATTTTTGATGCAGGTTACGAAGTAGTTTAATAAAATTTTCATAATTATTATAAAAACATAACAATTCAAACGAAAATATAACAATATAGTCCGAATGAACTATAGTCAAATTGATTATTTTAGAGTAGAATGTAGTTAAGGTAATTAAATTGAATAAGAGGTGGTACCCATGAATCAACCTAAGTCAAAGGTAAAGAATGTGGTCAAACTTTTATCATCATTAGGCGTAAACATAACAGAAACTAAGTCACGAATAGAAATAATGCGTAGTTTGCCTAACGTAGCTGCAAACAAACTAAAATAATATAATGGTGAATTTAAAAAAGCATCCTCAGCTGAGGATGCTTTTTTAATGTTTTATTCTGATTCTATATTTTCTTTTGATACTGTATATTTATCTTTTTCGTGATAAAAAATTGATAATAATATACCTACACCCGCCATGAGAGACCATAGAGCAGATCCACCATAACTAATAAATGGAAGTGGTATACCTGTAATTGGTAATAACTGAATAGTCATACCAATATTTTGTACAACGTGGAACAATACATATGATATATATCCAATTATAAAGACTACATTGAATGGATGGCTCGTTATTGTCGCTAGTCTTATTAAGTGAATAAATAATGCTAAAAAGATAATAAGGACGACCATTGTTCCTAAAAACCCAAATTCTTCACCAATAACTGAAAAAATAAAGTCAGTATGATTTTCAGGTATATAAACTTCTCCGTTATTTAGCCCTTTACCAAATATTTGTCCAGATCCTATAGCTTTTAAAGACTCGGTTAAATGATAACCATCTCCTGAGCTATATGCATATGGGTCTAACCAAGAATTTATTCGTCCCAGTTGGTAAGTCTTTATACCAGATACTTTTTCGATAATACTTGGTTTAAAAATCATAAGCAAAATCAGACTAGATCCAATAGCAAATAAACCGACAAATACTGGTGCAAGAATTCTCCAAGTAACACCTGAAACAATCACGATACCGAGAATAATTGCAATTAATACGAGCGTTGTACCTAAATCATTTTGAAATAGAATTAACGCCATTGGTATTAATGAGGTTAAACCGATTTTCATTAATAAGTTTAAATCTCTAGTCAAAGATTTATTATAAGTAAATCTATTATGTTGATAAATGACATTCGCCAGTGCCATTATTAATATAATTTTCATAAATTCTGATGGTTGTACACTGATTGGTCCAAGTCTATACCAACTTTTTGCACCATTTATGATAGGCGTGAAACTAGATTCTGGTAATATTAACAAACCAACTAAGGATAGGTTTCCAATTATGTAAATAATCCATACATACTTTCGTAAAGTCTTTGGTGAAATAAACATTAAGCCAACTGCTAAAAGAAACCCAAGTACATAGTATAAGATTTGTTTAAGTAGGAAGTTTGTTTCATATTGTCCGCCAGACATTGCTGAATTGATGATTAAACAACTTGTCCCAAATAGTATAAGAATGATTGTAATTAATCGCCAATCAATTCTCTCTAGGAACGATTTATTTAATGTTCGAGTAGAAGTTTCCATTAAAAGACTCCTTTAATTAACGCTAAATTTCATAATTATCATTATAACTTGATTGTACATAAAGTGGTACAATTTTGCTATTCTCAAAATGGTTATTTTTAAAATAGTAATGTTGATAGGTGCATCAAAGGTAGTAAACATGATAAAATATAGGCTAACAATCTACTTGGAGGCGTCTTTATGTCTAAAAAAAATATTTGTATTATATATGGTGGGAAAAGTGCTGAACATGATGTATCGATATTAACAGCACAAAATGTTATTAATTCAGTTGATTTATCTAAATACATTATCGATATTATATACATAACGAATGATGGTGACTGGATTAAAAGTGAACAATCCATTAATGAAAAAATCACTGACATCGATCAATTAAAATTAACATGCGTTGAACTAACACCAATTTCTAAATTACTTGAAGTAAGTAATAATGGTGAAGCATATAGTGCTGTATTTCCACTATTACATGGTCCTAACGGAGAAGACGGTACGATTCAAGGACTATTTGAAGTGCTAGATATACCTTATGTTGGGAATGGAGTTCTTGCAGCTTCAAGTTCAATGGACAAATTAGTAATGAAACATTTATTTGCTCATAGAGGGTTACCACAATTACCATATGTAAGTTTCTTAAAAAGTGAGTATGAAAAGTATGAACATAATATAATTGAATTAATTCAAAATAAACTTGAATATCCAGTTTTTGTAAAGCCTGCTAATTTAGGTTCAAGTGTAGGTATAAGTAAATGTACAAATAAAGAAGAGCTCATTTCTGGTATTGATGAAGCATTTCAATTTGACCGTAAGCTTGTAATTGAACAAGGTGTCGATGCAAGAGAAATAGAGGTCGCTGTATTAGGAAATGATTATCCAGAAACGACTTTACCGGGAGAAGTTATTAAAGATGTACAATTTTATGATTATAAATCAAAATATAAAGATGGTAAGGTACAACTTCAAATTCCAGCTGATATAGATGAAGAAACAGCTACTACATTAAGAAATATGGCTGTAGAAGCATTCAAAGCAACGGATTGTTCTGGTCTAGTGAGAGCAGACTTCTTCTTGACTGAGGATAATACAATTTATATTAATGAAACGAACGCAATGCCAGGATTTACTCAATATAGTATGTATCCATTATTATGGGAAAATATGAATTTGAGTTATACAGAACTTATAACGAAGTTAATTGAACTTGCTATTGAACGTTACGATAACAAGAAAAATATTAAATACAAAATTGACTGAGGGTAATCATAATGAATATTAAATTACGTAAAATAAAAGAATGGATAGATTGTGAAATTCAAGAAGATTATTTAGATGAAGTTGTACAAGGGACTTGTATTGACTCTAGAAAAATTGAAAAATCAAATTTGTTTATTCCCTTTAAAGGTGAAAATGTTGATGGCCATCGATTTGTTAGTCAAACGTTAGAAAATGGTGCTGGTGCTTCATTTTGGCAAAAAGACATACCTAATCCTCCTAAAGGACCGATTATATTCGTTGAGGATACATTGGTAGCATTACAAGATTTGGCTAAGTCATATTTAAGATATGTTAATCCTAAAGTTGTTGCAATTACAGGATCAAATGGTAAAACAACAACTAAAGATATGGTCGAGTGCGTTCTAAACAAATCTTTTAAAGTAAAGAAAACGCAAGGCAATTACAATAATGAAATAGGATGCCCACTTACAATTTTGGATTTAGATGAAGACACTGAAGTATCTATATTAGAAATGGGTATGAGTGGCTTTGGTGAAATAAGAGAATTAACACTTTTAGCTGAACCAGATGTTGCAATTGTGACAAATATTGGCGAATCTCATATGCAAGATCTTGGATCAAGAGAAGGTATTGCAAAAGCAAAATTTGAAATTACTGAAGGACTTAAAGATGATGGTTTATTTATTTATGATGGAGATGAGCCATTACTTAAATCAATCGTTACTTCAATTAACAATACTAAAGTATCAGTAGGAACAAATGTCGATAATAACGTGATTATACAAACTAACCAATCAACAAGTAATGGCATAAACTTTCAATTGAACAATAGCAATATGGTGTACCACTTAAGCATATTAGGTGAGCATAATGTTAAAAATGCTACGTATGCGATACAAGTTGCAAAACAATTTGGTGTAACCGAAGATATTATTCAAAGTACTTTAGATGATTTAGTTTTGACAGATATGAGAATGCAGCGTATCGAAACAGAAAAATATGGTTTACTAATTAATGATGCTTATAATGCAAGTCCAACAAGTATGAAAGCGGCGATTGATACACTGCACAATATGGAGTCAGATGACAAAATATTAATATTAGCTGATGTTCTAGAATTAGGTGATATGAGTAAAGAAATGCATCAACAAGTTGGCTATTACTTAGAAGGAAAAGATATTCAAACATTAATCACTTATGGAGAAGAAGCGGCTCATATATCCAATATTGCAAGTGAGTATATTCAAAATCATTACCATTTTGATTCTAAAGAAAAAATTACAGACTACTTAAAAGAACATTTAAATGGAGAAAGTGTTACTTTATTTAAAGGATCAAGAGGTATGTCACTAGAAACGATTATCAATTCACTAACATGAAAATAGGTATTTTATTTTTACATGGATATACAGGGGGAAGATACGAATTATTACCTTTGATTGAATACTTAAGTAGTCGATATGAGTTTATACTTGAAGCACCTGAATATCCTGGGCATGGTCTTAATTTATTAATAAAAGATACAAATGAAGATATGTGGTATGAAAGAGCTCAAAAGTCATATGAAATACTTAGAGAGAAATCAGATGTCGTCATCGTTATTGGTTTTTCTATGGGTGGCGTTATTGCAGGACTGCTTGCTAAAATTGAACAACCAGATAAATTGATTTTAATCGCTCCTGCATATGAAAATATTAATATTCAACAATTAGTAAAATCACCTTATCGCTTTATTAATAATATGCGTCATGCTGATTTGAAAATATTAGAGTTTATGTTGTTAAGAACGATTAAAATAAATTATAAATCTTTTCTAGCATTTAAAAAATTACAGCAAAGTGCATTATATATACCAGAACAAATTGATGCTATGACTCTCATTATACACGGAACGATTGATGGGTTAGTTCCAATAGATAAATCTAGAGATCTTGTATCAAGAATTAAAAATGCTAGATTAGTTGAAATTGATAGAGGACCACATGAAATTTGTTTATCAAAAGTGAATTATAAAGTTTTTTATGAAGTTGAAAAATTTATATTTAAAAATAAATAATGATGTAAAACTGTACTAAATCCCTTTTTAGTGCAGTTTTTTTATGTTTTAAACTATGAAAATAAAATGTAAACGACGATTTAACTGCATTGCGCTATTGCTAAAAGGGTGGTAGTATATAGAAGTTGAATAAAAAAGAAGAGAAGAATTAACTATCTAAAAGGAGAATTATTTTGCAAAAATTTAAAGAATTAGGTATTTCTGAAGCTACCTTAAACGCTTTGGACGGAATGGGCTTTACTGAGCCAACACCAATACAAATTGAAAGTATTCCTCATACATTACAAGGTACGGACGTGCTAGGACAAGCACAAACTGGAACAGGAAAAACTGGTGCATTCGGTATCCCATTAATAGATAAAGTAGCAGAAAAACAAGGTGTTCAAGCATTAATACTTGCACCAACACGTGAATTAGCAAACCAAGTAGCGGAGCAATTACGTAGTTTTAGTAAAGGACAAAATGTAAGTGTTGTTACTGTATTTGGTGGTATGCCAATAGACAGACAGATTAAATCACTTAAAAAAGGTCCTCAAATCGTAGTAGGTACACCTGGTCGTGTTATTGACCACTTAAATAGAAAGACGTTAAAAACAGAATCTATTTCAACGTTAATATTAGACGAAGCAGACGAAATGATGAACATGGGCTTTATAGATGATATGAGATTTATAATGTCTAAACTTCCATCTGAAAACCGTCAAACATTACTATTCTCAGCTACAATGCCTAAAGCTATTCAAGAATTAGTTCAAAAATTCATGAAGAGTCCAAAAATCGTTAAAACAATGTCTAACGAATTATCAGATCCTCAAATCGATGAGTACTACACTATCGTAAAAGAATTAGAAAAATTCGAGACATTTACTAATTTATTAGATGTTCAAAATCCAGAATTAGCAATCGTGTTTGGACGTACTAAGCGCCGTGTTGATGAATTAACTAGCGCTTTAATTTCTAAAGGCTATCGTGCTGAAGGATTACATGGTGATATTACACAAGCTAAACGTTTAGAAGTATTGAAGAAATTCAAAAATGACAAAATCGACATTTTAGTTGCAACTGATGTTGCTGCACGTGGTTTGGATATTTCAGGCGTAAGTCATGTTTATAACTTTGATATTCCTCAAGATACTGAAAGCTATACTCACCGTATTGGCCGTACAGGTAGAGCAGGTAAAAAAGGCGCTGCAATAACATTTGTTAACCCAGTTGAAATGGATTATATCCGTCAAATTGAAAAAGCAAATAAACGCCAAATGACTTCTTTACGTCCACCAACACCTGGTGAAGTAATGCAAGCTAAAGAATCAGATGTTAAAGATAAAGTTAAAGGTTGGGTGGAAAGTCCAATCGAAGGACGCATTGAAAAAATAGCTGAAGAGCTAATCAATGTATATGGAGATCAAAAATTAGTTGCTGCATTATTGCAAGAATTAATTACTTCAAATAACGAATCAGATGTTCAATTAACATTTGAAAAACCATTATCTAAAAAATCTGGTCAAAGAGGTAACCGCGGTGGAGGTAATTCTCGTGGTAAATCTAGAACTAGATTTGAAGGTAAAAATAACAAACGTCGTAGTAACGACAAAAACAGTAATTTTGACCGTAATAAAGGTAAAAATACTAAACCAAATAAACCTCGTTCAAAAAAACAATTCTCAGGTAGAACATTCGCTGAGCATTCAAAATAAAATTACGAAAGTGTGTGTAATCTCTAAGGTTACACACACTTTTTTTATGATATAATACACGTAAATTGATCAATAGAGGAGATTATATGTATAAACAAGTACTCGATAATAAAATGCCAAAACAGTCTATAAAATACGAGTATATTCATCATATTTTTAATGTAATAGCTATACTAATATTGTTTAGTGTATTTTTGTATTTATGGAATAAATTTGAGTGGTGGACGTTTCTTATTTATGTAATTCCAACTTTAGCTATTATGATGATTGTAATTGGATTCATTAATCCTATTATTAGATTAAAAAGAACCTCATTTGAAATAGGTGAACAATATATAGAAGTACAGAAAGGTCTGTATTATCAAAAGAGGTCTGTACAACCATATAGAAGAGTCCAATTTGTGAAAATTAAGCATGGGCCAATTTCAAGAATGTTAAATATATATTTTGTAGTTGTTGTAACAGCTGGTAGTTCAGTATTCTTACCAATGGTTAATCGACAAACTGCAGACAAAACGAGGTTAAATATCATGACAAAAGTTAAAGAGGTGACAGATGATGTTTAATCCGCAGAAGTTGCATCCAATCTCATATGTTAGTGGCTTTTTACAAAGTTTAAAAGAAAATATCTTTCCATTAATCATTGCAGTATTTCTAGTTATAACACGCGGCTTTGATAATATTTGGGATCTCACGTTTCCAATAGTTATTTTAGCTTTTTCTTTAATTATTAGTATATTTAAAGGTATTAAAATTTATAAAACCCGTTATTGGATTGAAAAAGATCAATTAATTATGACTTGGGGTGTCTTTTCGAAAAACAGAAAAGAGTTAAATATAGAAAGAATTCAATCAGTTGATACTTCTCAAAATATTGTCCATCAATTGTTAGGAGGCGTTAATTTAAGTGTGAAAACGCCTAGTGATGGTATAGAACTAGATACAATCACAAAAAAGCAAAGTGATGAATTGTCTGAGTATCTGAAAGATCGAAAGAATAAGCTTAAAAATAATGAAACAAATCAAGATGTACAAGTAGAAGAAGATATTGAACATCATGACCACAATATTTCTGAAAGTAGCCTTAAAGAAGAGGCTGTATTTTTCCAGTTATCAGTAAAAGAATTATTGAAAATGAGTTTTACGAGTGGTGGTATTTTAATTGTCTTTGCAGCACTAGGATCATTATCAGGGGTTATTACGCAAGTTATTGATATTGAAGATTATATTAGCCCATTAATAAATCAAGTAATGAACTTAACATTTGTCATCATTTCGATAGTAGTCGTGTTTATTATGATGAGTTATATTATAGGATCGCTTATTGTGTTCATTAAGAACTATAAATATCAATTAACATTTGATGGGGAATTACTAACTGTTAAGTATGGATTGTTAACAGTTCAGAAAAGAACTGTTCCTATCAAAAGAATACAAGCATTACAAGAAGAAGAATCACTTTTCAGACGTGCTATAGGATATACTAAAATTTCTGCTATTATTACTTCAGATGGTCATTTTGAAAATAATGAAGAATCTGATATAGGTACAGTTACAATACTTCCATTTATGAAGAAACAAGAAGCTTATAAATTATTAGAAGAAATTATTCCACAATTTCAATTTCATTCTGTAAATCAAGGGTTGCCTGCTCAAGGTATACGCAGAAGAGTATTTGTTCCGACAGTAATTTTGGCAATAGCTATTATTCCTATACAAATATATTTATGGTCTTATACATGGATAATTGGAGTAGTAATATTTTTAATAATGGTGTTATTTGCAAGTGTTATTACAATGAAGTCAGGTTTCAAAATATACGATGATTCAATTGTGATTTTGAATGCAACTCCATTTCAATATTCAACAATTTGGGCAAATAGAGACAAAGTTTTGACATTTGAATTGCATGAAAATCTTATAATTAAAAGAAAAGATATAGCACATTTCAATATACATTTAGCATATGGAAGTGCCATGATGTCTAAAGGATTAAGGTTTATAAATAAAGAAGATGCATTAAACATCTACAATTGGTACAAATATAAAGGAGGTAATGATCATGCTTCCTAGATATAGAATGGATAAAAAAGGAATGACAGTGGAAAGAATTGGATCATCCATTACAATTTCTTTATTATTAATTATTTTAATAGTTATGTTTGTGATTTTTGAATTGTTGTGGACAGACGTTTCTAAATGGTTTTTGACTATACCTATAGCAATTATTTTTTTCATAAGTATTTATGGCTTAATAATTCAACCTTACTATATGTATAGAAATTTCCGTTACGAAATTAATGATGATGAAATTAACATTAAATCTGGAATATTTATGATAAAAGAAACAACAATTCCGATGGGTAGAATTCAAAATGTCGACTTGTATGAAGGATTTATTATGAGAAAATACAATTTGGCCAATATCACCTTATCTACAGCAGGTGGTAATGAAATGATTCAATATTTAAATAAGGATAAAGCGAATAAAATTAAATATGCTATCCAAAATAGAATTGAAAATGACATTAACCAGTGAGAATGAAGGTGTAAATTATGATTCATGGTGTTGGTATTGATTTAGTTGAAATTAAACGTATTAAAGAATGGTATGATAAACGACCAACAATGGTTAATAAAATTTTAACAGACAATGAACTAGAAATTTTTAATAAAATAAACCTGGATAATAGGAAAGTTGAATTTATTTCTGGCAGATTTGCTGTAAAGGAAGCTTTTACTAAAGCAATGGGTACCGGTATTGGTAAAAAGTACGGCTTTCATTCTATCAACTGTTTACCTGATGAGAATGGGAAACCTGAAATAGCCTGTGATGGTTTTCATGTCCATACGTCTATCACACATACTGAGAAGTATGCTGAGGCAATTGTTATTATCGAAAAAGATAATAATAAGCAAGAATAATATCTATATGATAAAATACACTTATTATAAGAGGAGGTGCCTTGCTGTTGTCCGAAAAATATTATAGGCCAACTTATATCAATGTTGATTTAAAGGCAATACTAGAAAATTATCAAGCTGTAGGTAGATTACATCCAAATAAGAAAATTATGGCAGTCGTTAAAGCAAATGGTTACGGTTTAGGTAGTGTGCCGATTGCATCTTATTTAATGAATGAAGGTGTCGATTTCTTTGCAGTTGCTACTTTAGATGAAGCTATTGAGTTAAGAATGCACGGTATAAAAGCGAAAATATTAGTACTAGGTGTGATTAATACAAAAGATATTAATAAAGCAGTACAACATAGAGTTGCCTTAACTGTTCCAACTGAAGAATGGTTAGATAAAGCAATTGAATCACTCGATGATGACTCTGATAAACCGTTATGGATGCACATAAAAGTAGACACAGGTATGGGCAGAATTGGATTGAGAGATATTGAAAGTTATCAATCTGCTATCAACAAAATAGAACAACATGAACGATTAATATTTGAAGGTGTTTATACACATTTTGCTTCTGCAGATGAGCCAAATGATTTTTCGAAAAATCAATATGACTTATTTGAAAAATTTGTACAATCTTCAAAAACACCAGAATATATTCATTCACAAAATTCAGCAGGTGCTCTTAGGTATGATGCATCTATCTGTACAGCAGTAAGATTTGGCATTTCTTTATATGGTTATTATCCATCTAAATATATTCAAGAAATTTCAAACTTAAAATTAAAACCAGCAGCTCAATTAGTAACTGAAATTGTTCAAACTAAATATCTTGAACCTGGAGATACAGTGAGTTATGGCACTACTTATACTGCTGAAGAACGCATTAAAGTAGCTACACTTCCAATTGGATATGCTGATGGATATTTAAGAAAAATGCAAAATACTTATGTTAATGTAAATGGTGTAAACTGCCCCGTAATTGGTAGAGTATGTATGGATCAAACAATGATTAAAATTCCTGATGACATAAAAATAGGCGATAAAGTTATTTTAATGGATAATCATGTTGATTCAGAACAATCTGCTGAAAGGATTGCTGATGCGTTAGAAACGATTAATTATGAAGTACTTTGTAACTTAAAAAAGAGGTTACCACGTATTTATCATGATGGTGAAAATGAAGAAGTTACAAATGAATTACTGAAATAGCATAGTCAAATAGAGTTACATTTGTTATGATATTAATAACTTAATCAACATAAATTCATACTTAATTTATCTGGAGGTATTTGTTATGACATCTTTAACTCAAAATCGTACTCAAAGTTTAGAACAAACACTGAAAGAAGGATATCGTTCTATGGCTGACTTAAATCTCTCCCTTGCATCTGAAGCTTACTATAGTGAATGTGAAGCTTGTGATTCAAATGAATCGCACTTAGCATCTCAACAAGGTGAATAAATGAGAAGAGGAGATGTATATCTCGCAGATCTTTCACCAGTTACTGGTTCTGAACAAGGGGGAACAAGACCAGTCGTAATTATCCAGAATGATACGGGTAACAGATATAGTCCGACTGTCATTGTAGCAGCAATTACTGGTAAGATAAATAAAGCTAAAATACCTACACATGTAGAAATTGAAGCAGCGAAATATAAACTAGATAGAGATTCAGTTATTTTGCTTGAACAAATCAGAACTATTGATAAGAAACGATTAAAAGAAAAACTAACATATTTATCTGATGCAAAGATGAAAGAGGTTGATACAGCTATAGCCATCAGCCTCAACCTTACTTTGCAACAAAGATTTGATGCATTAGGTAATACATAATGAATTTAAAACATTCTCCGCTTTAGGATTAGCCTAAAGCTTTTTTAGTCTATTTGAAACGAGGTGACTTTGTGTCAGAACAGAAGAAGCAACAGTATCAAAAGTTATTAGTCGATTATGTTAAGACTAGTAATGATGAAATTTTATCCGCTTGTCAAACTTATTCGACAGAAGCTATTGAAGATAATGTTTCACCAGAAGAAATTGTACAACTACATATTGAGATCATAGAAAAAGAACAAAGTTTAAGTAAGTCACAAATCATGAGTTCATTTGATGTTCTTCTAGAAGTAATGATAGGCTATGGTTTTACATATCGTGACTATAAAAAATTATTAAATAAAATAAAAATACATGACAAAGAAATGGAAGTTGCTTCAAGTTTGCAACAAACTATGCTTAAACCACAAATACCTCAATTTGATAGTATACAAATAGGGGCTATTTCTGTGCCTGCACAAAAAGTAAGTGGAGATTATTTTAATTTAATTGATCATAACGATGGTACGATGAGCTTTGCTGTAGCCGATGTAATCGGTAAAGGTATTCCTGCAGCATTAGCTATGAGTATGATTAAATTTGGAATGGATTCTTATGGACATTCTCAACTTCCGAGTGATGGACTTAAACGTTTAAACCGTGTTGTGGAAAAGAACGTCAATCAAAACATGTTTGTAACGATGTTCTATGGTCTATATGAAGAAATAAATAATATGCTCTATTATAGTTCAGCAGGTCATGAACCAGGTTATATATATAGAAGTCAAACTGGTGAATTTGAAGAAATGACAGAACGTGGTATCGTACTTGGTGTTCATAAACATACTAGATATAAACAAAGTGAAATAAAAATAGAACTACAAGATATGATTATCGTATTTACTGATGGTGTAACAGAGTTGAGAAATCAACAAAATGAGTTTGTTAAAACAAATGATTTACTTAAAATGATCAATGAGTATAAACAACTTCATCCACAAGATATAGTGCAAATTCTATATGAAGAACTCGTTAAACTTCAAAATCCTAATAAGAGAGATGATTTAACGATATTAATTGTAAAGCGTGTTAAATAATGCAAGATTAAAAAATATTTAATCGGGTAAACATAAATGATGAAAGTCTAATATATTTAGGGGTGTATCAAGGAATGAATCTTAACATTGAAACTACTGAGCATGAAAACTACTATGAAATAAAGGTTGGCGGAGAACTAGATGTTTATACTGCGCCTGAACTACAAGAAGTTTTACAACCAATTAGACAAAAAGGAACACACGATATACATGTTAACTTGGAAAACGTAAGTTATATGGATTCTACTGGCTTAGGTTTATTTGTTGGCACATTAAAATCACTCAATGAACACGATAAGTCACTATATGTGCTTGGTGTATCAGAAAGAATTGAGAGATTATTTGATATTACGGGTCTTAAAGAATTAATGCATGTCAACAAAGGAACGGAGGTATAAGATGATGACATCTAACTATGATTATATAGAGATGAGATTTCCTGCTGCTCCAGAATACGTAGGTTTGGTCAGATTAACTTTGTCAGGCGTATTCAATCGAGCTGGCGCTTCATACGAAGATATTGAAGATTCAAAAATCGCTGTATCTGAAGCAGTAACAAATGCTGTTAAACACGCGTATAGTGATAAAGTTGAAGGTGAAATACTAATAGGATATCTTGTGTTCGAAGATAAAATAGAAATCATTGTATCTGATTCAGGAAAAAGCTTTAATTATGAAGAAGCTAAAAAAGTACTTGGACCTTATCAAGAAAGCGATAATATTAATTTCTTGAGACAAGGTGGTTTAGGACTATTTCTTATTGAATCATTGATGGACGAAGTAAGCGTTCAAAAAGATGCTGGTGTTACAATAAGTATGACAAAGTATTTATCTAAAGAGCAGGTGCAAACAAATGACGGAAGAGTCCAAAGCTTATAAAGACGTTTCTCCAAAAGATATTAACGCGTGGATTGCTGATTACCAAGAAAACGATAATAGTGAAGCGCAAGAAAAACTTGTGTTACATTATCAAAAATTAGTAGAGTCTCTAGCATATAAATATTCTAAAGGACAAGCTCACCATGAAGATTTAGTGCAAGTTGGTATGGTAGGCTTATTAGGAGCTATTAAAAGGTTTGATGTATCTTTCGAGAGAAAGTTTGAAGCTTTTTTAGTACCAACAGTAATTGGTGAAATCAAAAGGTATTTAAGAGATAAAACATGGAGTGTACATGTGCCGAGGCGTATTAAAGAAATCGGTCCTAAAATAAAAAAAGCTAATGAAGAACTGACGAATGAATTAGGAAGATCACCTAAAATCATAGAAATTGCTAATAGGATAGAAGTAACAGAAGAAGATGTATTAGAAGCAATGGAAATGGGACAAAGCTATAACGCGTTAAGTGTTGACCATTCAATTGAAGCGGATAAAGACGGTTCGACTGTTACTTTATTAGATATAATGGGCGAATCTGAAGATGGTTATGACTTAACAGAAAAAAGGATGATATTAGAAAAAATCCTTCCAATCTTAACCGAAAGAGAAAGAGAAATTATCCAATACACCTTTATTACAGGCTTGAGTCAAAAAGAAACTGGTGAAAAAATCGGTCTCAGCCAGATGCACGTTTCTAGACTACAAAGAACAGCAATAAAAAAATTAAAAGAAGCAGCAATGAAATAGGAGAGCACCTTAATCGATATAACGCGATTTAAGGTGTTCTTTTTTATTTATTAAAAGGCTGTGAAAGAAGACTTACACAAGATAAAGCATTTATTAGATTTATGTTAAAATAGAATATAATCATTTTTAGGAGGCAATTATGAATCAAGAATTAATAGACATTATAAAAAATAATCATCCCTTTACAGAAAAACAAATTAAAACTGTACTTGAATTGCTAGAAGATAAAAATACAGTGCCTTTTATTGCAAGATATAGAAAAGAGTTAACTGGTGGATTAGATGAAGTAGAAATCAAACTTATTGAAAATGAATATACTTATGCAGTTAACTTACATAAAAGAAAAGAAGAAGTTATTCGATTAATAGATGAGCAAGGTTTACTTACTGATGATTTGAAAAATGACATCCTTAATCAAACTAAGTTACAAAGAATTGAAGACTTATATCGCCCATTTAAGAAAAAGAAAAAAACAAGGGCAACAGAAGCTAAACGTAAAGGTCTTGAACCATTAGCGAATTGGATAATTGAAGGTAACTCAGAAGAACTTTTATCAAATGTAGCATCTAAATATTTAACTGAGGAAGTTGAAACTACTGAAGATGCTATAAAAGGTGCGCAAGATATTATTGCTGAAATCATATCAGATGAACCTAAATATCGAAAATATATTTTAAATAATATCGAGAAACAAGGTAAACTGGTTACTGAAAAGAAAAAGAAAGCTGAAGATGAAAAAAATGTCTTTGAAATGTATTATGCATACGAAGAACCACTAAAAAAAATAGTGCCTCATAGAGTGTTAGCTATAAATCGTGGTGAATCTGAAGGTGTTTTAAAAGTAGCTTTTGAAATTGATCATGAAACATTAAAAAGATATTTAGTATCTCAATACATTAAAAATAATCATAAACACGTTGAAATTATTACTGAAGCAATTGAAGATAGTTTGAAAAGATTAATCCTTCCATCAATTGAAAGAGAAATTAGAAGCGAACTAACTCAAAAAGCTGAAAATCATGCAATCGAGATTTTCTCAGAGAATTTAAAAAACCTGTTATTACAAGCTCCGTTAAAAGGTAAGAAAATATTAGGTCTAGATCCAGCATATAGAACAGGATGTAAATTAGCAGTAATAAATGAATATGGTTCATTTGTTGATAAAAATGTTATTTATCCTCATCCACCAGTTTCAAAAATGGAACAAGCTGAAAAAGTATTTGTCGAATTGATCAATAAACACAATATAGAACTTGTAGCAATCGGAAACGGAACTGCTAGTAGAGAATCAGAACAATTCGTAGCTGAAATGATAAAAAAACATCAACTAACATGTCAGTTTGTTATTGTTAATGAAGCTGGGGCTTCTGTATATTCGGCGTCAGATATTGCAAGAGCTGAATTTCCAGATTTTAAAGTAGAAGAAAGAAGTGCGGTTTCAATAGGTAGACGGGTACAGGATCCTTTAAGTGAGCTAGTAAAAATTGATCCTAAATCAATCGGTGTAGGTCAATATCAACATGATGTTAATCAAAAATCATTAAGTGAGACTTTAAAATTCGTTGTAGAAACTGCAGTGAACCAAGTAGGAGTTGATGTTAATACAGCCTCTCCATCATTGCTAAGTTATGTTTCAGGCTTAAGTAACACTGTTGCAAATAATATTATAAAATTTAGAGAAGAAAAAGGTGCAATCTCACATCATTCTGAAATTGCTAAAGTTCCGAGATTAGGAAACAAGACATTTGAACAAAGTATTGGTTTCTTAAGAATATTAGATGGAACAGAACCACTCGATAAAACAGCTATTCACCCAGAAAGTTATAATGCTGCTTATCAATTAATAAACCATGTTGGTCTAAGCAAAGAAGATATTGGAACAGACGCATTAAAAGATGAATTAAGTAAAATAGATTTAAATCAGACAAGTGAAACGCTTAATATTGGTATTCCAACATTAGAAGATATAATTGCGTCACTTATAGCACCTTTAAGAGATCCAAGAGATGAATTTGAAACACCAATATTAAAATCAGACGTACTTTCTATGGAAGACTTGAAACCAAACATGGCATTAAGTGGAACAGTTAGAAATGTTGTAGACTTTGGTGCTTTTGTAGATATCGGCGTAAAGCAAGATGGTTTAGTTCATATTTCTAAATTATCTAAAGGTTATGTTAAACACCCAATGAATATAGTGAGTGTCGGTGATATTGTAGATGTATGGGTACTAGATGTTAATCAAGAAAGACAAAAAGTTTCATTAACTATGATTGATCCTAATGGACGATAATAAATTACAGGAACTAGTATCAAACATCTCATTAGAATCCTTTAATAAACCTTTTGATCATAAAGCCACTTTTAATAAAAGACTTAGAACAACTGGAGGACGTTATTTACTTAATAGTCATAATATCGAAATCAATCCAGAACAATATGAATTTTATGGTATAAAGGCTTTGAAAGACATCATTAAACATGAACTTTGTCATTACCATTTACATATAGAAGGTAAAGGCTATAAACATAGAGATGATGATTTTAGGGAATTGAGCAAAGATGTTGGAGCTCCTAGATTTTGTAAAGCAGTTAAAAGTTATGATGAAAGAGCCAATTATTTATATAAATGTTCGAATTGTAAATTAGAGTTTAAGCGTATTAGAAAGGTCAACACAGTAAAATACAGGTGTGGACGCTGTGGTGGAAAGTTAAGAAAAATGTCATAAATAATAATAAGGAAAGTACTACACTAATAACTTGAGGTGTAGTACTTTTTTTGTAAAAAAGTGAAGAAAAGTTATTGACGAAATGGATGAAACGTCGTATGATAATAAACGTTGCTTAAACAAAACGAAACAAAGTTTTAAGAGTTTGTAAGCAATGTAAAATTACATTAAAAAGTTGAGTGTTTGTATTGACTTTGTAAACTCAACGTAATATAATTAATGACAGTCACTTGAACAACATATTGATTTAAGAACTGCAAACCATGCGCGGTCGTGGCGGAATGGCAGACGCGCTAGGTTGAGGGCCTAGTGGGAGTAATCCCGTGGAGGTTCAAATCCTCTCGGCCGCACCATTCATCAATTTAATAATATAACTAAGCGGGTGTAGTTTAGTGGTAAAACCTCAGCCTTCCAAGCTGATGTTGTCGGTTCGATTCCGATCACCCGCTCCAGATTTTTTATAAAATGAACATTGAAAACTGAATGACAATATGTCAACGTTAATTCCAATAATTGAGTACTTATAGTACTTCAAAGAGTGATTGGCTTAAC
>NZ_JAJNIF010000011.1:0-80357 GCF_022386595.1 Mammaliicoccus sp. G-M28 | reverse complement strand
TATTCACACAAGTCGAGAGAAGTGTAAGCAAGGGTATCTATATTCACACAAGTCGAGAGAAGTGTAAGCAAGGGTATCTATATTCACACAAGTCGAGAGAAGTGTAAGCAAGGGTATCTATATTCACACAACGTATGAGAAGTGTAACTAAGGCTATCCATATTCACACAAATCGAAAGAAGTGTAAGCAAGGCCATCCATATTCACACAACGTATGAGAAGTGTAATCAAGGACACTCATATCCTAAATTCTTCCAATATATATTATTTACAGAAAATTTTAAGTTGACTGAATTATTCGAAAGATATAGAATTAAAGATATTTTTAATTCTAGAGAGAAGGTTTATCGTGTCTAATCAATCGTACAAACGGGATATGAAGCAACGTCATATCATGTTATTAAGTTTTGGTGGTGTAATTGGAACGGGTTTATTTTTAAGTTCTGGGTATACTTTGCAACAAGCTGGTCCTTTGGGGACTATGTTATCTTATGTAGTTGGTGCGATTTTGGTATATCTTGTGATGTTATGTCTAGGTCAATTAGCTATTGAACATCCTGTTACAGGAGGATTTCATGTATACGCTTCTAAATACATTCATCCTTCTATTGGCTATATCGTCGCTTGGTTTTATTGGTTAACTTGGACTGTGGCACTTGGATCTGAGTTTACTGCTGTTGGTATTTTAATGGGTAAGTGGCTGCCTGATGTACCTGTATACATATTTTCAAGTATTGCTATCATACTTGTACTTGCTTTTAACATAGTGTCGACTAAGTTTTATGCTGAAGTTGAATTTTATTTTTCTTTAGTAAAAGTGTTAGCTATTATTGTTTTCATTGGTTTAGGTGCACTAACTTTATTTGGGCTCATTCAATACGGTGGTTATAATGGGCTAGAAACGATTAAATCTAGATATACGAATCCTAGTTTCCCTAATGGATTAGGTGCAGTATTTTTAACGATGTTAGCTGTCAATTATGCATTTAGTGGTACTGAACTTATTGGAATTGCTGCTGGTGAAACTAAAAATCCTAAAGAAGTCATACCTAAAGCGATAAATGCTACTTTATGGAGACTTATTATTTTCTTTATAGGAACGATGGTTATTATTTCTATTTTAATTCCAAGTTATCAAGGTAAATCTTTAGAAAGTCCTTTTGTCGTTATTTTTCAAAATATGGGTATTCCATATGCCGGGGACATAATGAATTTGGTAATTATTACGGCATTATTATCTGCTGCTAATTCAGGGCTATATGCTGCAAGTAGAATGGTATGGAGTTTGTCTAATGAAGGTATGTTTCCAAATTATTTTAAAAAGCTAAATAAACATCAAATGCCAATACGCGCTACAATATTCAGTATGTGTGGAGGATTGTTAGCATTATTCTCAAGTATTTATGCAGCAGACTCATTATACATCGTGCTTGTATCAATTGCTGGATTGGCTGTTGTAATTGTATGGATGAGCATATGTTTATCTTATTTTAATGCTAAACGCTTAAATAAACATTTAAAAATACATCAAAGTGTACCGATAATTGGCTTTATCTTATGTTTGATTTCATGTGTAGGGATGGTTTTTGATCCTAACCAATCACCAGCATTATACTTTGGAATACCATTTGCAATAATTGCTATTATTTTTTACTTTGTAAAATATCATAAAAAGGATGGTCAGGATATTGAGACTTCTAGATAAATTAAATCAGAAAACAGCATTAGTGTTAGATGGAGGATTGGCGACAACATTAGAAGGATATGGATGTGATTTGAATTCTTCGTTATGGTCTAGTGAAGTACTTATAAATCAACCAGATAAAGTAATGCAAGCTCATCAAGCATTTACTGATGCAGGTGCTGATATCGTTTTGACGAGTACGTATCAAGCAAGTTTTGCTACATTTAAAGCAATTGGTAAAGAAATTTCAGAAATAGAACAATTATTTGAAATTGCAGTAAAAAATATTAAAGAAGCTGTAACAGATGATCAAGTTGTAGTCGGAAGTTTAGGTCCTTATGGTGCATATTTAAGTGATGGTTCTGAATATACAGGGCAATATGAAATTTCAGTTGATGAATACATACAATTTCACGAAGAACGTATTAACGCTTTAATTAATAGAGGCATATACGATTTCGTATTTGAAACAGTACCTAATTTTAATGAGATTAAAGCAATAGTTGAATATATCATTCCAAACTATAGTGATCATAATACTTTCTGGATTTCATGTACAGTTGATAATGAAGGTAACTTATCAGATGGTACTGAATTTGAAAAAGTATGTCAGTATATCGTACAACACATTGGGCGCGTGCCCGTATTCGGTATTAATTGTTCAAGTATTAATAGTGTAGAGAAAGCAATTAATAAAGGATTGCTCGAATTGCCACAAGTAATCGCTTTATACCCAAATGGTGGTAAAACGTTCGATCCAATTGAAAAAGTTTGGATTGGTAAAGGAGAGAATGCGTTACTTGTTCAAAAAACAAAAGAATGGATCGCGCAAGGTGTTCAAATTATAGGAGGTTGTTGCGAAACAACACCCGAAGACATTAAACAAATACATGAAGCAATAGAAAGATGAGTATGTTTTTCTAACGATCAAGACTCGTAAAACAAGCTCGTTAGAACTCTTTAAACTTCTGTCATCTGACCTTTATTTCAATATATAATTCTTTATGAAAGCCCTTTACTTGATAAAATTGGAAATAGAATAGTAAAATGTTCTATAAGAGGTATTTGACCTCTTATTAGGTTTATATATTTAGGAGGTATGAAGGATGGTAGTAGAATTTCACAATGAACCTGCAACAGATTTTACAGATCAAGAGAATCAACAGGCTTTTAAGGATGCTTTAAAAAAAGTTAAAGCTGAATTTGGGAAAGAAATTCCTCTCGTTATTAATGGAGAGAAAATTTTTACAGATGACAAATATGAATCTGTAGATCCAGCTAATCATCAACAAGTACTAGGAACAATTTCTAAAGCTTCTAAAGAACAAGTAGATCAAGCTATGGAAGCGGCTAAAGAAGCTTATAAGACTTGGAGAAAATGGGCTCCTAAAGAAAGAGCTGAATTATTAATTAGAGTTTCTGCTATTATTCGTAGAAGAAAACATGAACTATCTGCTTTAATGGTATATGAAGCAGGTAAGCCATGGAATGAAGCAGATGGAGATACAAATGAAGGAATAGATTTCATTGAATATTATGCGCGTTCTATGATGGAATTAGCTCATGGTAAGCAAGTCTTTGATAGAGAAGGCGAGCATAATCAATATATTTATAAACCAATGGGACCTGGTGTTACAATTCCACCTTGGAACTTCCCATTTGCAATTATGACTGGTACAACAGTTGCGCCTATTATTGCAGGTAATACTGTATTGTTAAAACCAGCAGAAGATACACCTTTAATCGCGTACAAACTTATTGAAATTTTAGAAGAAGCGGGACTTCCAAAAGGTGTTGTTAACTTTGTACCTGGTGATCCAAAAGAAATAGGAGACTATTTAGTAGATCATAAAGATACACACTTTGTAACATTTACTGGTTCAAGAGCTACAGGTACACGTATCTTTGAAAGAGCTGCTAAAGTTCAAGAAGGACAGAACTTCTTGAAACGTGTCATTGCTGAAATGGGTGGTAAAGATGCGATTGTTGTCGATGAAAATATCGATACTGATTTAGCTGCTCAAGCAATTGTAGATTCAGCATTTGGCTTCTCTGGACAAAAGTGTTCAGCTTGTTCTAGAGCAATAGTGCATAAAGATGTCTATGATGAAGTTCTTGAGAAATCAATCAAATTAACAAAAGAACTTTCAATTAAACATACTGAAGGCGGTTCTGATGTTTATATGGGACCTGTTATTAACCAAAAACAATTCGACAAAATTAAAAATTATATCGAAATTGGTAGTAAAGAAGGTAAGCTTGAAGTCGGAGGTAAAACGGACGATAGCAAAGGATTCTTTGTTCATCCAACTATCATCTCTGATTTGAAATCTAGCGACCAAATTATGCAAGAGGAAATTTTTGGACCAGTTGTTGGCTTCACAAAATGTGACAACTTTGAAGAATTGTTAGAAGTAGCAAATGATACTGACTATGGTTTAACAGGTGCAGTTATTACAAATAATCGTGAGCATTGGAGACAAGCATGTGAAGATTATGATGTTGGTAACTTATACTTGAATAGAGGTTGTACTTCAGCAGTAGTTGGTTATCACCCATTTGGTGGTTTCAAAATGTCCGGAACAGACGCTAAGACAGGTAGCCCGGATTATATGCTTAACTTCTTAGAGCAAAAAATTCTATCTGAACAATTTTAATCTATAAATAAAATATTAAACAACAAAGAGCAGTCAGATACTGTTATTACAATGTTTGAGGCTGAGACAATTAATTTGTCCAGTCTCTTTTTGTATACGTAAATAATTTAAATCTATTAATTCAATTATTTTCATGTAGTATTGTAATTATAAAAGATAATCACGGCGGTGAAAAAATTGGAAAATAATATTAAGAAATATAAATTTAAAGATATATGGTTGATTTTATTTGGCATGATATTTGTAGCATCTACATTAAGAGCACCATTAACCTCAGTTGGACCAGTAATAGAATTGATTAAATCAGATTTAGAAATTAGTAATAGTCTAGCAGGATTTTTAACAACAATTCCATTAATATTGTTTGGGTTCGTTTCGCCAATGGTATCTAAAATCGTTACGAAATTAACGATGTCTAGTACCATTCTTTATGCGTTAGTGATACTTTTAATAGGTTTGTTATTGCGTGTCTCAGGAGATATAGGATTATTTATAATAGGAACAATTCTGCTAGGTGTAGCTATCGCATTTGGAAATGTATGCTTACCAAGTTACGTAAAATGGAGATTCCCATTACAAATAGGATTATTTACTGGCGTATATAGTGCAACAATGAATTTCACAGCCGGTTTAGGTGGGGGATTAAGTTATCCACTATCCGAAATAACACCATTAGGATTTCGATTATCACTATCATTCTGGGTTGTTTTAACTATATTAGCCATTATATTTTGGATACCACAAGTTAAAAGTGGAAAACAACAAGAAGTACAAGCAACTAAAGAAATGCAAAATAAAGTTCAAGGACCGAAAGTCAGAATGTCTACATCTAAATTAGCTTGGGTTGTAGCATTAACAATGGCAATGCAATCAATGGTATTTTATACAGTTATAGCATGGATGCCAACCATTCTAATAGACAAAGGATTGTCACCAACAGCAGCAGGCTATTTATTAATGTTAAATCAATTTTCACAAGTACCAATGACGTTTATATTCCCAATAATCGCATCAAAAATGCAAAACCAAAAATTACTCGTTACGATAGTAAGTATGTTGTTTATACTAGGATTTAGTTTATTATTTAGTCAATCATACATAGTATTAATCGTTGGAATTATAATAGCAGGATTTGGAATGGGAGCAGGATTTAGCTTATGCATGACCTTCTTTTCAATTCGAGCAAGAACAAACGCAGGCAGTATGTCCTTATCAGGATTTGGACAATCAGTCGGTTACTTTATCGCAGCAATAGGACCATTCTTAATAGGATTTTTACATGATTTATTAGGAGGATGGGATATCGGTATCATTTCATTAATTATAATATCAGTCTTATTCTATATCTTCGCATTACAAGCAGCTAATGATCAGTATGTAGAGGATTAGATGGAAGTAGTCAAAGGTCACTCAATAGAGGTGGCCTTTTTATTTTTTAACAATCAAACATTATAATGTTTAATAAGTTGTGTTTCTAAACATTATAATGTTATAATCTTTTTTAAAGAGGTGATCGTTTTTGAAAAGTTCAGGTATTATTCAAAATATCGCAACTACAAAGGGGAATCGAGTAGATATTTTAATAGAGAAAGGCATACTTAAAAAAATTGATAAGCCTAATTCTCTTAACGGTGAAATTATATTTAAAGGTGATGATTCAGTTGTTTCAACTGGATGGATTGATTTACATGTCCATGCATTTTCAGATTTTACTCCTTATGGCGATAACATAGATGACATTGGTATTAACCAAGGTGTAACAACAATAGTAGATGCAGGAAGTTGTGGAGCAAACAGAATTAATGAACTATATGACAGAGCATTAAAGAGTAAGACTAACGTCTTTTCTTTTTTAAATATTTCTAAGATAGGATTAGAAAGAATTGATGAATTATCTAATTTAGATTGGATTGATGCAAATGAATGTATTAATGCCGCTAGAAAATACAAAGAGATGATTATAGGTCTTAAATCGAGAATTAGTAGTAGTGTCGTTAAAGGGAATGGAACAATTCCTTTAGAAAAAGCTATTGAATTAAGTGATGAATTAAATTTACCAATTATGACTCATATAGGTTCAGCACCTCCCAAAATAGAAGAAGTCATTCCTTTATTAAGAAAAGGTGATATCATTACACACTTTTTAAATGGTAAAGACAACAATCTATTTGATGACAAAAATAAACCACTTGATATTTTATTAGATGCAATTAATAGAGGAGTTAATTTAGATGTTGGACATGGTAATGCTAGTTTCTCATTTCAAGTAGCTAAAATAGCAAAAGAAAACAATATTCATTTTAATACGATCAGTTCAGATATTTATAAGAAAAATAGATTAGAAGGTCCTGTGTTTAGCTTGTCTAATGTATTATCAAAATTCTTGAATTTAGGTTATTCATTAGAAGAAGTAATTAATGCAGTTACAATACATCCAGCAAACATAATCAATAAAGCTTACTTATCGGAACTTAAAGAGGGTAATATTGCAAACTTAACAATATTTGATGTTCTTGATAAGGAAGTTGAATTTATAGATTCAGACAGAAAAGTAATGCAAGGATCAAAATTGATAAAAGAAAGAGGCGTATTAGCAAATGGAGAATTCATTGAATTATAAATATGGTTTGAAAAAAGTCATAAACGCTAGTGGAAGAATGAGTATATTAGGGGTTTCTTCTCCAACAGATTCAGTTATGAATGCAATGAAATTCGGTGGGCAAAATTATGTTGAAATTGCAGATTTAGTAGATAAATCCGGACGCTATATTGCTGATAAAATAAATGCTCAAGATGCGGTAGTTGTTAACTCAGCATCAAGCGGCATCGCATTATCAATAGCTTCGGTTGTAACTAAAGGTGATAAAAGGAAGAGTCAACTGTTGCATAATCAAGATATTGAACAAAATGAAATTATTTTATTCAAAGGACATAACGTACAATACGGTGCACCAATAGAAACAATGGTTTATTTAGGTGGAGGTTCACTAGTTGAAGTTGGATATGCAAATGAAGGTAAAAGTGAGCATGTAGAATCAGCAATAAATAAAAATACAGCAGCTATTTTATACGTTAAGTCACATCATGCAGTTCAAAAAAATATGGTGTCAGTAGAAGAAATATATGAAGTAGCACAAAGAAACAATATTCCATTGATTGTTGATGCAGCTGCAGAAGAAGATTTGGAGAAATATGTTCAATGCTCTGATTTAGCAATTTATAGCGGATCAAAAGCAATACAAGGTCCAACATCAGGAATTGTAGCAGGTAAAAAAGACTTAATTGAATCACTTAAAGTACAGTTGCATTTTATAGGAAGAAGTATGAAAGTAGGCAAAGAATCCATATTTGGTTTATTACAAGCAATTGATGAATACTATGAAAAAGTAGATAATTCCCAAAATGAAAAAGCCGAATTAAAAAAGCTAGAATCGCTTAATAATTATGAAGGAATAAATATATCGATTGTTCAAGATGAAGCTGGTAGAGAAATATATAGAAGTCGTGTTCAAGTAGATCAGTCAGTAATTAATTTATCAGCAGAAGATGTTGTAAACAAGATGAAGACAGCTGAAATTGCTATATATACAAGAGATTACGGTATTAAACAAGGATTTTTTGATATTGATCCAAGACCATTAAAAGAAAATGAAATTGATATTATTTATAATATATTAGTTAAAATATTGGAGGGAGAAATATAATGAAAATATTAGAAAGATTTTATAAAAACAGAGTGTCATTAAATGTATTAGCTAAAGGCAAAGAAAATATAGAAGACATTTATAATGTTGCAGAAAAAAATGTAATCATTGGAGTACTATCAAAAGACTTTGACACTGTTAATCATGCAGTTGAAGCGATGCGTGAATTTGGAAGTGGCGTAGATGATGCGATTTCTATTGGTTTAGGTGCAGGTGATAATAAACAAGCTGAAATAGTATCACAAATTGCTAAAAACTATCAAGGTTCTCATATCAATCAAGTGTTCACAAGTGTAGGTCAAACATTTGCTAATTCAGGGAATGATACTTGGGTTAATGCATTGGTTTCTCCAACAGGTAAACCTGGATATGTAAATATATCAACAGGACCTTATAGTAGTGCAGGTGAAGAACATGCTATCGTACCAATTAAATCAGCAATTAATTTAATAAAAGATATGGGTGGATCATCAATTAAATTCTTCCCAATGAAGGGTCTTCAAACTAAAGAAGAATATGAATTAGTCGCAAAAGCATGTGGTGAAGAACAATTCGGACTTGAACCAACAGGTGGCATTACATTAGACAACTTTGAAGAAATATTAGATATCGCTTTGAAAAATAATGTTCCTAAAATTATACCTCACGTATATTCTTCTATTATTGATAAAGAGACTGGTTTAACGAAGCTTGATGATGTCAAATGGCTTAATAATAAGATTAAAGAAAAAGTTGATTTATATGAATAAACATATAGCTGCATACGGAGAAATTATGATGCGATTAACCGTACCAGATAATATGCTATTAAGACAAGCTGACACGTTAAATTATAGTTTTACAGGTACTGGTGTTAATGTAACAGGATTACTATCACAGTTTGGTTATCAAACGAGTTTAATTAGTTCAGTACCTGATAATTCAATCGGTACTACTTCTATAAGTGCGATAAGAAGACTTGGAATTAATAGTGATTATATTTTGAAACGTTATAATAATCTAGGAATGTATTTTTTAGAAGAAGGATATGGTAATCGTCCTAGCAATGTCACGTATACAAATAGAAAAGAAAGTAGTTTTAATACGGTAGAACTTTCACAATATAAGATAGATAATATCCTTGAAGATATAGATGTACTTCATATTTGTGGTATTTCTTTAGCAATGAATGAAATGATGAGACAAAATATACTTGAATTAGTAAAAGTTGCGAAACAAAATAACGTGTTAGTTGTTTTTGACTGTAATTTCAGACCATCTCTATGGGGTGATAATGGTAATGAGAAAGCGAAACCTTATTATGAAACAATTCTTCATGAAGCGGATATAGTGTTAATGAATGAAAAAGATGCTATTTATACTTTAGGCATAGGCTCTGATAAAGAAACTAAAGAAGAACAGTTAGAAGAAGTATTACCTATTGTTTCAAAAAAATATAATATTCCTATAATTGCAGGGACTAAAAGAATTATTAAAGATAATAGCCATAATGTGCTAAAAGGATATTTATTTAAAAATAATAAAATATATTATTCAAAAAATTATGAAGTAACAATACTAGATAGAATTGGTACTGGAGATGCATATACATGCGGTATCATCCACGGCGAACTATCTGATATGAAACCACAAGAAATAGTTGAGTTTTCAACTGCATCATGTTCTTTTGCACATACAATATCAGGTGATACCCCATTATTTAGTGCAGATGATATAATAAAAGTCATGAGTAATGAAATTAATGATATAGAGAGGTAATGCTTTATGACGATATTATCATCAAAAAAAGGACCATTATATTTACAAATTAAACAGATTATAGAGGATAGAATTATCCATGGAATATACACAGTAGGTAATCACATACCTACGGAAACTGATTTTGAAAAAGAATTCAATGTAAGTAAAGTGACTGTTAGAGCAGCGATTAAAGAACTTGTTGCTTTAGGTTATTTAGAGAAAAAAAGTGGAAAAGGTACGACAGTAATAAGCCATAAACCATTTAATAAAGTTACTAAAAATAAGAACTTTACAGAAAAATTGGTTGAAGAAGGAAACGAAATTAAAAAAATTATTAAAGATATAGCTGTAATTAGAAACGAAAAAAATAGTGAATTATATAACATGTTCGGTGAAAATGCCTATAAAATTACAAGAGTATATTTATTAAATAATACACCATATATTTTATTCAATCATTATTTACCATATCCTTTAAATAGCCTGAGTAATTATGAGGATCAAAAGAAAAATAATGATTTATCAATTTATAAAATTTTAGAAGAGTCAGGTATTGAAATAAAAAATACAGAAGATTCTTTCTCAGTGAAAGAAGACCAAGCGGCTACTAACTTTTTAGAACTTAATAAATCTGTTTCGTTGTTAGTAAGAGAAAGACAATCTTATGATTACAATGGTAATACAGTTGAATATAGCATTGGTTATTATAATAGTAAGTTGAAAAAATATAGCATCAGTTTAAACAATTGATGCTTTAACTTTTGTGATTAAATGGTAGCGCTAACATAATAGGGGGAAAATGATGGATTCAAATATATATTTATTAATCATTACGCTACTTTCAATTGTGATTGTTATTTTAGGGGTTGCATTATGGAAATGGCATGCTTTTATCAGTTTAACGGTTGCAGGATTATTCTTAGCAATTATGGCAGGCATGTCTCCAGACAAAATTGTTACTGCATATGAGACGGGTGTTGGAGATGTTCTAGGACATTTAGTCGGCATATTAGCATTAGGGACTATTTTAGGGAAATTAATGTCTGATTCTGGAGCAGGTATGCAAATATCTGATTTCTTAATTAAAAAATTAGGTCCAAAGAAATTACCTTGGGCTATGTTGTTTTCAGGATTCATAATTGGAATTCCAGTATTCTTTGAAGTAGGTATTGTTATCTTATTACCATTAGTAATATCCATACACAAGACTACTAAAAAGAATATATTACTGATAGCTATACCATTGTTAGCAGGTTTATCAATAGTTCACGGAATTGTTCCACCTCACCCTGGGGCAATGACAGCAATAGGTATATATGAAGCTGATTTAGGTAAAGTATTATTATATTCATTAATCATAGCTTTACCAACTGCGATTATTGCTGGTCCACTATTTGGTAAGTTTATTAGTAAAAGAGTCATACCAGAAAATTCACCAAATATTATTAAAGTTAGCAATAAAACAACTGGATTCCCAAGTGTTTCAGTATCTTTCTTTATAATCGTGTTGCCGGTACTGCTAATGCTGCTTTCAATTGTTACACCATATTTAGGTGACTTACCTAATTTAATTAAAAACACATTGTTATTTATAGGTAGCCCAGTTATAGCGCTATTGATATCATGTTTTGCAGCTTTCTATTTTCTTGGATTTAAGCAAGGCATGAATAAAAATGTAATTAAAGAAATAGTAGAAGAATGTATTTTACCAATAGGGTCAATTATATTAATTATTGGTGCTGGAGGAGGATTTAAAGAAATTCTTATAGAAACAGGAGTAGGAGAAACAATTGCTCAAATGACTGAGAATTTATCACTATCTCCATTATTATTAGCATTTTTAGTAGCTGGTCTAATTCGGGTAGCGACAGGATCTGCTACAGTTGCACTAACTACTGCAGCTGGAATCGTTTCGCCAATAATACAGAATTTATCCGGAGTAAATTTAGAGTTACTCGTTATTGCTACTGGAGCAGGTTCACTAATGCTATCACATGTGAATGATGCAGGATTTTGGATGGTAAAAGAATACTTAGGATTAAGTGTAAAAGAAACATTCAAAACATGGACAGTCATGGAAACACTTCTGTCCGTAGTAGCATTCTTAATAGCATTTGCATTAAATAGTTTTATATAGATAAAAAAGCTAAATTCATTTATTGAATCTAACTTTACATAAACCAGCCAACAAACTCTCAGACTTTGTTGGCTGGTTTTGCTATTGATATCATCGGAATACAAACAGCTCGTATTCAGTATCTAGATGAATAGTAAGATAGCATGAAAGAAGATAAAGTAGGGCAAGCGTAAGGGACAAAATTCCGAGAAATGTCCGTAAGAGGTGTTGTTAGGGACAAAATTCTGAGAAATGTCCGTAAGAGGTGCTGTAAGGGACATAATTCAGAGAAATGTCCGTAAGAGGTGCTGTAAGGGACATAATTCAGAGAAATGTCCGTAAGAAGGGTGCTAAGGGACATAATTCAGAGAAATGTCCGTAAGAGGTGCTGTAAGGGACATAATTCTGAGAAATGTCCATAAGAGTGGTTGTTAGGGACATAATTCAGAGAAATGTCCGTAAGAAGGGTGCTAAGGGACAAAATTCAGAGAAATGTCCGTAAGAGATGTTGTCTAAGGAGCACAATTCAGAATTCTGCTAGTAAGCGCACTCTAAGGAGCACAATCCAGAATTATGCCAGTAAGAACATTCTAAGGAGCACAATTCGAAATTCTGCCAGTTAGCGCATTCTAAGGAGCACAATCCAGAATTCTGCCAGTTAGCTCTCACTGGAACTAATATAAATCCAACGCTCTATAACAATTTCTTTAACTGTCACTCAACATTGCTTCTGCGATTAGTTGATAGGATCTTTTTTTATCTTCAAAGTCATATATATTTGTAATGATCATAAATTCATTTGTTTGATAGAATTCTGCTAGTTTATGTAGTTCTGTTTTGACTGTTGTTGGTGAACCGACTATACATCTTTTTCTATTTTCTTCTATTTGTTCTAATTCTTCTTTTGTGTATTCTTCAATATTTATTTCTTCTCGTGGTTGTACTTTTGTGCCTAATCCTTTTCCTACGTTTAATAACCATTTGTCTTGTGTGATTGCGAGTTCTTCTGCTTTTTCGTCGGTTTCTGCACAGACTACAAATATACAAATGATTGTTGTCGCTTCTTTATGATTTACTGATGGTACGAAATCTTTATTATAGAGTTTCATAGCTATTTTACCGTATTTAGGATTGATGAAATGTCCGAATACAAATCCAATACCTAGTTTTGCTGCATTTTTCGCTCCATTTTCAGTAAGTCCTAATAACCACATTGCTGGTGGGTTATCTATTCGTGGTCCTGCTTTTACGAGTCTATATTCGTGATCTCTAGATAGTGTGTTGTGCAAGAATCCTTGTAAATCTGATACTTGTCTATAAAAGTCTTCTTTAGGTTTAATATGATTATCTGTTAATGCTTTTTGAGTGATAGGAGAACCACCGGGTGAATTGCCGAACCCTAAGTCGATACGATTAGGGTACAAAGCTGATAATGTTTTAGCATTTTCTGCGATTTTATATGGGCTATATTGCGGCAGTAATATACCACCAGATCCGATTCGAATTTTATGAGTAGAAGCGGCAATTTGTGTCATTAAGATTTCAGGAGAAGAACTTGCTAAACCGCTTGTATTATGATGTTCAGCTACCCAATATCGATAGTATCCTAGCGATTCAGTCCATTTAGCTAATTTAATTGTATTTTGTAGCGTTTCTTCAGGATTACTGCCTTTGGATATTGGCGCTTGATCTAATACACTTATTTTTAACATGATGCTCCTCCTTAAAATTTATATCTCATATTTATTATAAGTATATCTTATCTTTCAAAATATAATGATATTTTGCTTGGGTATTATTTTTTGAATCTTGTGAAAATCATTAATTAGATGTAAAGTTAATGTGAAAAAATTAATAATGAACTTAATTATATATTGGAAAGACGCTGTTTACTGTAAAAGTATTCAGTGTCTTTTTGTTATTGTGTAAAGCGCTTACATTTTTTCCGTTTTTAATTAGAATATAAAAATACTAACAATTGTTAAAGGATAAATTTACAATATTAATTAAGGGAGATGTTAAAAATGTTAAAAAGTCGGCCGATGAATATTTTGAATATTTTTCTTAATAGTAAAGAAAGCGTTTCTGCAAAAGAACTTAGTATCATGTTCAACAAAACGGAACGAACTATTAGAAATGATTTAAAGGATATAAATGAGTTTCTAATAACAAATCAATTTTTTGAAATTAATAACAACAGTGGTTTGTTTATATTAAATTTATCAAACTCAGAACGTACTAAATTAAAAGAAATTGTTTCAGGTGAAGTTGAAGAGCAAATTTACAATCCTGCGTATAGAAAAGAATACATTATAAGTCATGCTTTATCAGATGATTCCTATAAAAAAATTTATGAATTGTGTGAGGAATTGCAGATTTCTAAAAGTACAATGGATAAGGATATGAAACAAGTTCGTATGGACTTAAACAAATTTAATTTGAAGATCGTTTCTAATGTTTCTACAGGTTTATCTATTGAAGGAAATGAAAGAGATATACGAACATTCCTTTATGATTACTTAGTTAAAAAAATAACTGAAGATAAAGTTACAATTGACAATTTATTTGACAGTTACAGTCCTTTGATTCATTACATTGACTCAAAAAATATAGAAAATATTAAAGATACTTATACTAAAATTATTTCAATTGAACAAAATGATATTAAACTATCAGCGATCATATTAACAGCTATTTGGATATCTCGTATTAGTCATAACCATATATTAGCAACAGAAAAAGATGACAAGAGAAAACAACTAAGCATAATAAATATTTTTATTGATGAAGTTATAAATTGGAAAGCACAAGATGTTAGTTTAGGTGAATTTAATTATATTAATAATAGACTTGATGTTTTAATTGGAGGAAAGAAACAAGTTACAGATGATAAACACGAAGCACTGTCTCAGCTAATTAGCCTTAAATTAATTGAGTATGTAGAGCATGAATTGTCTATTGATTTTACAGGCTATCAAAGTTATTTATTTGAAGGACTAAATAAACATATCTCGGGATTGATTAGCCGTTTGCAACAAGGTATTCAAATATATAATCCTTTGAAAGAAAATATTAAAAATAGCCACAATAAGTTTTTTAATACAATAAAAAAATATTCAATGAATCGTTTAAATAGATATATAGAACTGGATTTTACAGAAGATGAAATAGCATTTATAACTGTTTATTTTTCTACTGCATACTTTAAATACGTTCAACAAAATAAACACTATTTTAATGCTGTAATTGTTTGTAGTTTTGGTATTGCTACGAGCAACTTATTGGCTGAAATTTTAAAGTCACATTTTAATGTGAATATAATAAAAATTCTTGCATCAAATGAAGAAGATTTTATAAAAAATGATGATGTAGATATTGTGTTTACGACTATTGATGCAGATTTTGATAAACCTACTTGTTATGTTAATGCCATAGTTAACGAAACAGATATAAAGAAAATAGAAGCATTTTTAGAACAACACGCATACTTATCTAGAAATAATGAAAAGTTTAAGCGTAATGAAGTTTCATTATTTAAAGACTTATCTATTTGGTTAGAAGATAAGGGCATGAAATTAAATGAGCAGGATTATAAAGATATTAAAAACTTATTTGAAATAAATAATTTTAATTTCAATGATAAAGAGGTGCAGCCTATGTTAAATGAAGTATTGGAAAATCATCATGTTCTTTTAGATGAAACGTGCTCTGATTGGAAGAATGCGATTAAGATGGTTTCCAAACCATTACTTGATGACGGAATTATCACATCTCAATATCAAGATGCAATGATTAATTCAGTTGAAGAATACGGTCCATATATTGTAATTGGTAAGCATATAGCGTTAGCACATGCTAGACCAGAAGAAGGTGCTAACGCATTAGGTGTTAGTATTGCAACTCTAAATCCTAATATAGAGTTTGGAAATGAAATAAATGATCCGGTTAAAATTATATTTTGTTTATCAGCAACTGATTCATTTTCACATTTAAATATTATGAAAAGTATCGTATCACTTGTGAGAAATGAAGAAAAAGTAGACAAATTACTGAGTTTTAAGGATAAAGATGAATTTATAAATTATTTATTAGAGGAGGAATTAGCATGAGTAAACTAAATATACTTTTTGTTTGTGGAGCAGGATTAGGAAGTAGTTTTGCATGTCAAATGGCAGCTGAAGATGTATTAAACAAATTAGGTGTAGATGCAAATCTAGATCACGATACAATTTCATCTGCTGTATCAAGAAATGCTGAAATCATAATAACGGGAGAAAATTTTAAGTCGCAGTTTAATAATTTTTCAATAGATGAAGATGTAACTTCAATTGTTTATTTAAAGAATATTGTATCTACAGATGAAATAGAAGAAAAGCTTTCACCAGTTCTTAAAGAAAAAGGGATCATTTAATAAGGAAGTGATGCTATGCAAATTATAAACTTTATTATACAAAATATTTTGACACAAGCAGCAATAATTGTGGCTTTAATTGCAATGTTAGGTTTAATATTACAGAAAAAATCAACTGGGCAAATTATATCAGGATCGTTTAAAACATTGTTAGGTTTTCAAGTATTAACTGCAGGTTCGGCTATTATTGTTGGAAGTTTAACATATTTCGGCAAGATATTTTCTGAAGGATTCCAAATGGAAGGTATTGTACCTTCCATTGAAGCAATAAATGGACAAGCAATGGGAGATTTAGGATTAGGTCGAGAAATAGCATTTACATTTTTAGCTATTTTTATATTTAATATTTTAATAGCACGTTTCACACCATGGAAATATATATTTTTAACTGGTCAAGCATTATTATGGATGGCTACTATGACTACGATTGGTGGATACTTTGCAGGATTAAGAGGATTTCCTCTAATTGTTGTAGGAGGATTGATTGGTGGTGTGTTTGCAACAATGATGCCTGCAATAGCTCAACCGTTTGTAAGGAAAATAGTAGGTGGTGACAACATTGCTTTAGGACATTTTTGTACTCTTGGTTACGTGTTTGAAGCAGGTGTTGGGTATGTATTTGGTAAAAGAGGAGAAAATAGAAAATCAGTTGAAGATTTAAAATTACCAAAGAATTTTGAGTTTTTACAAGACACATATTTATCACTGATGGTCGTTATGGCACCTTTATTTTTAGTAACGGTATTATTTGCAGGCGAGGACTTTGCTTCAAAATTATCAGGTGATACACATTATGTGATGTATGCTTTCATGCAATCAATTCAGTTTGTAGTTGGAGTCTATGTATTACTAGCTGGTGTTAGATTACTTCTTGGAGAAATTGTACCAGCATTTAAAGGTATTGCAATGAAATTAGTTCCAGATGCAAAACCTGCGTTAGATTGTCCTGTGCTTTTCCCATTTTCACCAAATGCTGTAATAATCGGTTTTATAACAACAACGATTGGTACAGTCATTGCGATGTTCTTCTTCCCAACTTTAGGGTTAGCCATGATAATACCTGGAATATTGACTAACTTTTTTGCAGGAGGCACTGCAGGTATATTTGGTAATTTAACTGGTGGATTAAGAGGCGCAATTATAGGTGGTATTGCACATGGTTTATTCATTACTTTACTTCCAGCACTTTTAGTTACAGTGCTTAGCAATATGGGATTTGTTAACGCCACTGCAACAGATGTTGATACTGTAGCGGCAGCACTATTTTATGCATGGATTATTGGACCATTAATGAAAGCATTTTAAAGGGAGAGAAAAATATGTATATTAATTTAAAAGAAGCAACTGAAAAAGCAGACCGTTTAAATTGTACGATAGGTGCTTTCAATGCACATAATTTAGAAATGTTGCCAAGTATGATAGATGCAGCTAAAGAAGCAGGTAGCCCAATCATTATACAAACAAGTGTTGATACTGCAAAGTATATTGGATATAAGACATTGGTTACTGTAACTAAAAGTATAGCTAATTCAGAAATGGTTGATGTTGTGCTTCATTTGGACCATGCTAAAGATTTTAATGATATAAAAAATGCGATAGATGCAGGTTATTCGTCTGTTATGTTTGATGGTTCATCATTACCATTAAAAGAAAACATAATGAAGACAAAAGCCGTAGTCGATTATGCACATAAAAGAGGGACATCAGTTGAAGCTGAACTCGGAATAATTGGGGGTACTGAAGAAGGAATAACAATTGATGGTTCTGAAGTAAAATATACAGATCCTTATGATGCTAAATATTTTGCAGAAGCTACTAATGTAGATGCATTAGCTGTAGCAATAGGTACAAATCATGGACAATTTAAATCTAAAACAAATGTTAATATTCGATTGTTAGCTGAAATTAATGAGATTGTGGAAACACCTCTTGTAGTACACGGTGGTACAGGTGTTAAAGAAGAAGACGTGCCTGAATTAATAGATAATGGAATAAGAAAATTCAACGTAGGTACAGAATTGCTTGTAACTTGGACAGAAACAGCAAAAAAATATTTTGGTGAAACAAAAGTGAATAAATCATTAAGACATAATATTATCCCATGTAATGAAGCGGTGAAAAATATTGTTGCACATAAGATTAATTTATTCATGAATAAAGAACGCGTTAAAATATGATCGATAATCAAAAAAGATTTATAATTATATTGGCTGGTCCTCCAGGTACCGGAAAAACATATTTAGCTAATCAAATAATCGAACAGGATTCTAAATGGCATTTATTATCTTATGATGATATTAAAGAAATGTATTTCGATAAGTATGGTTTCAACAACATAATTGAAAAAAATAACCTTGGAAATGAAGCATGGGAATATTATTATAAAAAACTAGATAACTATTTAAAAAAATCAACAAAAATAATAATTGATTATCCATTTAGTTATAAGCAAGAGAACAAACTGAAAGAAATGATTAGTAAATATAATTATAAACCGATTACGTTAACGTTATATGGTGATATGGAAATATTATTTCATAGACAAAAAGAAAGAGATTTAAAGGACTCCAGGCATATTGGACATATACTAACAAGTTATCATATAGGAAATAAGCATCAACAACCAGATGACTTAGATGATTTTACAACATTTAAAGAACGCTGTGAAAATAGAAAATATGACGAATTTCATATAGGTGAGTATAAAAAAATAGACGTAACAAATTTTGAGAATATCGATGTTCAAGAAATAGTAAACTGGGTTTACAGTAAAATAAAATAATAAAACACCGCGAAGGAAGGAACATTCCTACTTCGTGGTGTTTTGGTGTTAATTGCTGTATTTTTCTACTGCTTGTTGAATAGGTGTCTTACCTTTTGTAAGCTCTAATATTTTATGGGAAGTGTTTGGTTGGTTAAGTAATTCTACAATTACATTTGCGACATCATCTCTTGGGATTTCATCGTAGCTGATTGCGTAACCAAGCGTTATTTGTCCATTTGCTTCATCGTTAGTAAGCGTGCCTGGACGAAGAATTGTCCAGGCTAATGCAGATTGTGCTAATTCTACATCGGCTTGTCTTTTCATTTTCATATAGAATTCGAAGCTTTCAGATATATTCATACCTCTACCAGCATCTGGAAATGCAGACACGAGTATAAAGCGTTTGATACCAGCTTGTTCAGCAGCTTCAATCATTTTAGTAACGCCGTCTCCATCAACTGCTTTTGTGAGTTCGACACCAGCACCACCAGCACCTGCAGTAAATATTAATGCATCAATACCTTGAAATTTAGAAGTGTATTCTGATACGTCTGTTTTTATAATATCTGCTAGTTCCGTTTTCACGCCAAGTTGATTGAGTTCTGGAGCTTGTTCCTCTTTACGTATAAATCCAATAGGTTCATCACCGCGTTCAGCTAGCTTTTTTCCGAGATGTTTTCCAATATTTCCGTTCGCGCCAATAATTGCTACTTTCATATTTGAACTTCCTCTCTAATAGAAAATGTTTACTATTAAAGCGTATATAAGAAAAGGTTTATTTTCAATTAAATAGATTTATTGTTGAAATCTATTTCTTATTTCATTGATATTTATAAAAGTGTTTTGTCATCTTCTGAATTGACCTTACGTAAATGATCGATTGTGATTTCTTTGCAAGTACGTAATGTATTATTAATTGCTTCATAATCAATATTTTTCAATATAATAGAACGTTCATCTAAAGGATCTCTTACTTTTTTAAAGTAATTTAATTCTTCGAGCGTTTTAATTGCACCAGTTAGTTCAGAAGAAGATGGTTCAAACATTAGTTTTCGAAGCTTTCTAACGTATATTTCATCCTCATTCATTTGTTCTATATAATATAGAGTAAGAATGTCCATTCTTTTTAGTTGTGTTTTATCAAAGATGTTGTTGAAAATGTCCTTTTTTAATAGTTCGTAATGCATAATCTTTTCCATAATATCCTCCTGGTTATTTAATTTTTTCCAAATGTATATATCTTTGTTGTTAGCTTATTGATTAAAATAAAGTATTTCCAAATTTTAAGCATTTGTTGAAGGTTTATTGGGAAAAATATATTTCTCCTAAATAATACCAAATTATTAACTAGTAAAGCAATATAATAAGTAAAAAATCATATGTATTTTATTAAAATAATAAATTGCAATAATAATTGTATAATACAAATAAATTTATAATTTGCTTGTGTATAACAGAAAAATCAAAAAAATGGAAAAAGAGTCTAGGACAAATTATTTGTCCTAGACTCTTATATCGTCAAAGCTTATATTATTTTAAAAGATTACTATAAAAGTAGTTATCAGAGATGGCATCCATACTCACATAAGTCAGAAGAAGTGTAAGCAAGGGTATCCATACTCACATAAGTCAGAAGAAGTGTAAGCAAGGGTATCCATACTCACACAACGTAAGAGAAGTGTAAGCAAGGGTATCCATACTCACACAACGTAAGAGAAGTGTAAGCAAGAGTATCCATATTCACACAACGTAAGAGAAGTGTAAGCAAGGGTATCCATATTCACACAACGTAAGAGAAGTGTAAGAAAGGATAGCCATACTCACAAAACGTAAGAGAAGTGCAACTAATGATCGTCTTAATCAAGGGTTCACGCTTTTCAATAACTTAACCGTTAAATTCTGCTGGGTTTGGTCCTATGCGTTTGTTTTGATTAAGTGCATCTAATCTCTTGATTTGATCATCATTTAAACTGAAGTTAAAGACTTCAAAGTTTTCTTCGATGCGTGAAGGTGTTACTGATTTTGGTATTGTGATAACGTCATGGTCGATGTTCCAACGTATGATGACTTGTGCTGGTGATTTATTTATTTCTTTAGCAATACGATTTACTGTTTCGTCTTGTAGAATTTCTGCATTCATAAGTGGTGACCATGATTCCATTTTTATTTCGTGTTTGCTTAAATAGTTTCTTAGTTCTGTTTGTGTTAAGTATGGATGAAATTCTACTTGGTTCAATACTGGTTTAACATTAGCTTGATTGATTAGAATTTCTAAGTGATCGATATTGAAGTTACTTACGCCAATATTTTTAACTAATTGTTGATTATATAAGTTTTCCATACCTTCCCAAGTATTCAATAGTAAATCTAAATCTGTACCTGGCCAATGCATCAAATATAAATCTAAATAATCTAGACCTAGTAAGTTTAATGATTTTTCATATGCTTTTTGTACATTGTCTTTTCCATAATCATCTATCCATATTTTAGATGTGATAAATAAATCTTCTCTTGTAATATTAGCTGCTTTTATACCTTCAGCAATACCTTCGCCGACTTTTACTTCATTTCCATATATAAATGCTGCGTCAATACTTCTATATCCAGATTGAATAGCGTGTTTGACTGCATCTTTAGCTACGTCGTTATTTTCTACTCTAAAAACACCTAAACCTACGCTTGGCATACTATTTCCATTATGAAACTTTGTGTAATTCATATTCAAAACTCCTTTTTATTAATGTATAGATTAGTATAATGCTATATAGAGTGAAAGGTAAGTACGCACTATTTTGTTCTATAGGCACTAAAAAGTAATATTAAGATTTAATAGTTGACGGATTATAAAATCATTGTATGATAATAACGAGTATATAAATATAAATATGGAGATGAATACGATGATTAGAACTATGATGAACGGGAAGATTCATCGTGCTAGAGTAACTGAAGCCAATTTAAATTATGTAGGTAGTATTACGATAGATGCAGATATTTTAGATGCAGTAGATATTTTGCCAAATGAGAAAGTAGCTATAGTTAATAACAATAATGGTGCGCGCCTTGAAACTTATGTTATTGAAGGTGAACGTGGCAGTGGCAAAATTTGCTTAAATGGTGCTGCAGCAAGATTAGTTCAAGTAGATGATATTGTTATTATTATGAATTATGTTCAAGTTACTGATGAAGAAGCAAAAACGCATGCACCAAAAGTAGCTGTTATGAACGAGAAGAACGAGATTATTGAAATGATACATGAAAAAGAAAATCAAATTGTTCTTTAAAGGAGACTTGTTATGCATATACTAGCAACTATTTTTGTAGTTATTGTTGCAATTGAACATTTGTATATTATGTATTTAGAAACGATTGCGACAGATTCTAAAAAAACATCACAAACTTTCAATTTAAAGCAACAAGTATTAAAAGATAAAAATATTCAAGTCCTTCTGAAAAATCAAGGTATATATAATGGCTTATTAGCTATAGCTTTGTTTTACGGGGCATTTTTATCATCAAACCCGAAAGAATTTGTAGCTTTATTGTTAATGTTCATTATTGTAGCAGCAGTATATGGCAGTCTTACAAGTTCGAAATCCATTATATTAAAGCAAGGTGGACCTGCAATAATCGCCTTAATTCTATTATTATTATAAAAAATTAGAATCCTAAATGTGAACGTTTAGTAAACGGCTTTTCTACATTATTTAAAAAGTGTAGACAAAGTATACACATTTAGGATTTTATCTCTTTTTAGAAGCATTTTGAAATGATACTATAAGCGTTATGTTGTATACACTGTATGCATAAACTATAGAGTAGATTTTAGGGAGGAAATATTTTGGCTAATTTTTTATTTAAATTAGGTTCATCCATTGCTAAACATAAATGGTTAACAATTATTATATGGGTTGTTGTTTTAGCGGGTATTATCACACCATTAGCAATTAATAAACCCACTTTCGATAATGACATTACAATGAATGGTATTAAGTCAATCGATACGAACGATAAGATTGAAAAGGAATTTAATCAAGATAGTGAAAAGGCAAATGTACGAGTTGTCTTTAAAAGTGATGATAAAAAAGGTATTACAGACAAAAAAGCAATGAAAGAAATTCAAGATGCGTTGAAAGATGCTAAAGATAAAGATGATGATATAAAAGAAATTACCGATCCTTATAAAAATAAACAAATAAATAAAGATCAAACAACTGCTTTTGCAGATATCAATTATAAAGTTTCTCAAACATCTATAAAATCTGATTCTGTAGATAAAGTGAAAGATGCTATGAAACCTTTAGACGATGAAGGCATACAGACAGAACTTACAGGTAACGCTTTAAACGCAAGTACTGAAATTGGAGGTAGCTCTGAAGCAATTGGTATTATTATTGCTTTCGTAGTATTACTTGTAACATTCGGATCATTAATTGCTGCAGGAATGCCTATAATTAGTGCACTAGTTGGATTAGGTTCTAGTATAGGGGCAATCGCGTTACTAACATATTCATTTGATATTCCGAACGTTACGCTTTCACTAGCTGTAATGATAGGACTCGCATTAGGAATTGATTATGCACTGTTTATATTATTTAGATATAGACAAATTATTAAAACTGAGCAAAATCATGTTAAAGCAATCGGCTTAGCATTAGGAACAGCAGGTAGTGCTGTTATTTTTGCGGGGGTAACAGTTGTTATTGCGGTATGTGGACTTGGATTAGTCGGCATTGATTTCTTATCTATAATGGGATATGCATCTGCATTAAGTGTTGTATTTGCAGTATTAAGTTCAATTACATTACTTCCAGCAGTAATCAGTGTGTTCCATAAACAAATACATCCAAAGAAACGTAAAATTCATTCTAATGAGAGTTTAGATACTCCGTGGTCTAAATTTGTAGTAGGGAAACCGTGGATTGCTATACTCGTTGGACTAGTAATATTACTAGCAGCCGCACTTCCAGTTACGCATATGAGATTAGGTATACCCGATAATGGTATGAAACCTGATACTTCAACTGAGAAAAAAGCATATGATATTATTTCTGATGATTTTGGAGAAGGTTTCAATGGACCAATCGTAATGCTTGTAGATACTTCAGATAAAAAAGATGATCAAAAAGCCTTACAAAAAGATTTACAAGGATTAATGAAAGATGTTAAAGATATTAAAAATGTTGAAACAGTTACACCACCACAACTAAATAAAGATCAAGATTATGCACTTGTTACAGTACTTCCTGAAAAAGGACCAAATGCAGAATCAACATATGATCTAGTACACGATTTGAGAGATTATAATTCAGACTCTAAAGATAAGTATGACTTAAGTACTGAAATATCAGGACAAAGTGTTATTAATATAGACATGTCAGAAAAACTTAACGAAGCAATACCATTATTTGCTGGTGTAATTATATTATTAGCATTCGTATTATTAATGGTAGTATTTAGATCTATCATCATTCCACTTAAAGCAGTACTAGGATTCGTATTATCACTTGCTGCAACGTTAGGATTTACGACGCTTGTTATGCAAGATGGATTTATGAGTGGATTATTCGGAGTAGATACAACAGGACCGTTGCTAGCATTCTTACCCGTAATCACGATAGGGTTGCTGTTTGGTTTGGCAATGGACTATGAAGTATTCTTAATGTCTAGAATCCATGAAGAATATGTACGTACAATGAACAATACAAAATCTATTAAAGTAGGACTAAAAGAAAGTGGACCTGTAATAGTAGCAGCAGCGCTAATTATGTTCAGTGTATTTATAGGTTTCGTATTCCAAGATGATGTAATGATTAAATCTATGGGTATAGCATTAGCATTTGGTGTGTTATTCGATGCCTTTGTTGTAAGAATGACAATTATACCAGCACTAACAAAATTATTTGGCAGAGCATCATGGTACTTACCAAACTGGTTAAACACAATTTTACCTAAAATAGACATTGAAGGACACGCACTAAGTGAAAATAATAGCGTTGAACAAACGACAGAAAACAAAAATGTAAGTACAATTGAAGTCAGTCCAAAAACTAAAGACTTATACGATAATATAGATTCAGCTTCAAAAGATGAAGTGTTATATAAAGCATTAAGTCAGTACAACAATAAAACAGAAGAACAACAACATTCAGAAACTGACAATGAAAATATAATGAGCATACTGAATCAACAAAGTAAGAATATCGAACAAGTTAACCACTTAATAGAACGTATAATTAATAAAGATAAATAATCATATAAAAATAAAAAACCTTCCATTAGATATAATTCTGATGGAAGGTTTTTTATTTTATAGTGAGAGGCAAATATAGGTTAAGAGGATAAGGGATTAAGAGATTAAGGAATAAGGGACACAATTCCGAGAAATGTCCGTAAGAGATGCTGTAAGGGACAAAATTCTGAGGAATGTCCGTAAGAGGGTGTGTAAGGGACAAAATTCTGAGAAATGTCCGTAAGAAGGGTGCTAAGGGACAAAATTCTGAGAAATGTCCGTTAGAAGGGTGCTAAGGGACAAAATTCTGAGAAATGTCCGTAAGAAGTGTTGTAAGGGACAAAATTCTGAGAAATGTCCGTAAGAGGTGCTGTAAGGGACAAAATTCTGAGAAATGTCCGTAAGAAGTGTTGTCTAAGGAGCACAATCCAGAATTCTGCCAGTAAGAAGAATCTAAGGAGCACAATTCAGAATTCTGCTAGTAAGAACAATCTAAGGAGCACAATTCAGAATTCTGCCAGTAAGAACATTCTAAGGAGCACAATTCGTAATTCTGCCAGTAAGAAGAATCTAAGGAGCACAATTCGTAATTCTGCTAGTAAGAAGAATCTAAGGAGCACAATTCAAAATTCTGCATCTAAGATTCCTATATAAACGCTCAATTGTAATATCGTTCCGATTACTGGTAATATTTATATAAATATTGAAATTAAATTCCAAAAATGAGATAATGTAAACGATTCCAAAAAGGATGTGTTGATATGTTAGGTTTTTCAGTATATTTAGGTGAATCTTTTGATCGTTCTTATATTGAAACAATGCTAGATAAGGGTTTTCGTTATGTGTTTACGTCTCTTCAAATTCCTGAAGAGGACTCAAGTCAATATTTTGATAAGTTAAAGGAATTGAAGCGTCTTGTAGGAAATAAAGCTGAAATTATAGCTGATGCAAGTCCTCATGCTTTTTCCAATCTTGGTTTGTCTTATAAAGAACCGGAAATTTTAAGTGAAATAGGCATAGATTATATTAGATTAGATATTTCATTAGAACTTTCGGATATTATTTCTTTATTAGATAAAGTGAAAATTGTCTGCAATGCTAGTACAGATGCTATTGATTTACTTAATCAATTACAATCTCAAAATGTTGATATGACTCGCATTATGGTTGCACATAATTACTATCCTCGTCCTGAAACTGGTTTGGATAAACAATTCTTTATAAATAAAAACGAAGAGTTGAAGGTATCTTTTCCAGATGTTTCAGTAATGGCATTTGTTCCTGGAACAACTTTAAGAGGTCCGGTATATCAAGGTTTACCTACATTAGAAGACCATAGAAAAGTCCATCCTCTAGTTGCTGCTAAAGAATTATTAGCACTAGGTGTAGATGATATTTGTATAGGGGATACGCATATCAATCAATCAACAATTAATCAGTTCAACACCTTCTTTAATAAAGGAATCGTGTCACTTCAAGTGCAATCCGAAACAAAGCATTTAGATTATGTTATTGGGAGAATTTTTCATAATAGGAAAGATAAAGCTAGAGATGTGATTAGAGCGGAAGAAGCAAGGCAAACTTTTAAAGATGAAGTAATGCCTGAAAACACGATTGCAAGAAAAAGGGGTGCCATTACTTTAGATAATGTAAAGTATGGTCGATATATGAATGAGTTACAAATTGTGAATAAGAGTTTAAATAGTAATAAAGCAGTAAATGTTATTGGTCATGTATGCGAACAAGATTTGGCATGCATAGACTTGATTGATGCGGGAACTGCATTTCAGTTTGTTGAGGGGGAAGAATAAATGGATATAAGTCGTTTAACGACAGAAACAAGAAACGAGCATTCTTCAAAGTTAGATACTTTAACACCAGCCCAATTCGTTGAAGTAATGAACAATGAAGATCAAAAAGTTGCCCAGTTTATTAAAGAAGAAAATACAGCTATAGCTAATCTTATAACACAAGTTATAAAGAGCTTAAACAATGGTGGAAGATTAATTTATATGGGAGCTGGAACAAGCGGAAGATTAGGTGTTCTAGATGCTGCAGAATGTGTACCAACTTTTGGAGTGACACCTGATGTTGTAATTGGCTTAATTGCAGGTGGTCAAAAGGCGATGACAGTGGCTGTTGAAGGTGCAGAAGATGATGAGGGTCTTGGAGAACAAGATTTAAAAGACTTAAAAATTAATGAGCACGATACAGTAATTGGCATAGCTGCTAGTGGGCGAACACCATACGTAATCGGTGGATTAAAATATGCTCAAAAAATAAATGTGCCTACAGGTTGTGTTACATGTAATAAAGAATCTGAAGTAGGAAGACACGCTGACTTCCCCGTACAAGTAGATGTTGGTCCAGAAGTATTAACAGGGTCTACGAGACTTAAAGCTGGAACTGCACAAAAATTGATTCTTAACATGATTTCAACTGGTGCCATGGTTGGTATAGGAAAAGTGTATGAAAATTTAATGATTGATGTAAAACCAACTAATAAGAAGTTAAAACAACGTGCAATTAATATGATCCAAGAAGTATTAGATTGTACAGATGAAGAAAGTAGTAAACTATTTCAAGATAGCGGAGAACAAGTGAAAGTTGCTATTGTGATGGGGATGCATCATATAACTAAGGACGAAGCAATTGAAAAATTAGCACAAGCTAAGGGGTTTGTAAGAAATACGTAAACAAAGGGGTGTGTAGGTTATGTCAAAAGAAAGAGATATTGCACAAGACATATTGAAAGAAGTCGGGGGAAGAGATAACTTAGACAAAGTTATTCATTGTATGACACGTGTCAGAATGAATATCGTTGACTATAGTAAAGTAGATGTTGAAGGACTAAAGAATATTAAAGGTGTTATGGGTGTTGTAGAAGATGACATGCTTCAAGTGGTTATTGGACCGGGAACTGTTAATAAAGTAGCAAATGAAATGAGTTCAATAATTGGGGTACCTTTAGGGGAAGAGATTAAACATAAAGCATCAAATAAAGAACAAGTTGAAAAAGAAGCGGATTTATTTAAACAAAATATAAATAAAAAGAATCAAACGCCGTTTAAAAAAGTATTAAGATCTATCGCGAATATATTTGTACCATTAATACCTGCTTTCGTTGGTGCAGGTTTAATCGGTGGAATTGCAGCAGTACTCTCAAACTTGTTAGCAGCAGGAACATTAGATGGTGCTTCATGGGAACAATTTGTTTTAGTATTTAATATTATTAAAAATGGTATTTTCGCATACTTAGTTATCTATGTTGGTATCAATGCAGCTAGAGAATTTGGTGCTACACCTGGACTTGGTGGTGTAATCGGTGGTACTACAATGCTAACTGGTATGGATCCAGAAAGTCCGATAAAGAACATTTTCAACGGTGAACCATTAGCAGCAGGACAAGGCGGTGTAATCGGTGTTATCATCGCTGTTTGGATATTATCAATAATAGAAAAGAAACTACACAAGATCGTCCCAAGTGCTGTAGATATTATTGTTACACCAACTGTTACGCTATTTATAATGGGTCTTGCTACGATTTTCATAATCATGCCAATAGCTGGATTTATTTCTAACGGTTTGTTAGGTATTATTGATTGGGTGCTTAATATAGGTGGAGCATTTAGTGGATTTGTATTAGGTGCAACATTCTTACCACTTGTAATGTTTGGATTACATCAAGTCTTAACACCTATTCATATTGAAATGATTAATCAATCTGGAGCTACTTATCTGTTACCAATATTAGCAATGGCAGGTGCAGGACAAGTAGGTGCTGCCTTTGCATTATGGTTTAAATGTAGAAAAAATAAAAAAATTATTAATTTATTAAAAGGTGCTTTACCAGTAGGTATTTTAGGAATTGGTGAACCATTAATTTACGGTGTTACGTTACCATTAGGTAGACCATTTATTACTGCTTGTATAGGTGGCGGTGTAGGTGGAGCTGTCATCGGTGGCATTGGTCAGATTGGTGCAACAGCAATTGGACCAAGTGGTGTATCATTGATTCCTTTAATTTCTGATAATATGTATTTAGGGTATATTGCAGGATTATTAGCAGCTTATCTAGGAGGATTTGTTGCAACATTCTTATTTGGCACAAATAAAGAAATGACTGCACCACAAGAATTGGAAGAGGACTAATTTATATGGAACATCAACATTTACTCATATTTATAAAAGAACAAATGTCTCATTTAACAAAACATGAAAAACGAATTGCTGAATATTTCATAAATCATCCTGAAAAGACGATTAATTTAAGTGCTAAAGAACTAGGGAAACTAACAAATACAAGTGCAGCTTCCGTTATTAGATGTACACATAAATTGGACTTTAAAGGTTTCACAGATTTGAAATTAGCAATTTCTAGATACTTGCCTCAACATGAACAAAGTATTTATCAAGAAATTAAACAAGATGAAACGGTCGATTCAATAAGTAAGAAGTTGATCACAAGAGCTTCACATACACTTGAAATGACAGAAAAAAATATTTCTAATGAAAGTATTAATCAAATTGTTGATCAATTATATAATACACATACAATTATAGTATTTGGTGTAGGTGCTTCTAGTTTAGTGGCACAAGATTTATACCAAAAATTCACAAGAATAGGTAAGCAAGTTATCCATTCACTAGATACACATTTTTTAGCCACAGCTATCGCTTCACATAGTAAAAGCTGTGTATTAATTGGAATTTCAAATTCAGGTGAGAACAAAGAGACCATTTCATTAGCTAAAGTTGCTAAAAAATATGGCGTACAAACTGTTGTGCTTACACAATCAGAAAAATCTACATTAGCTAAAACATCTGACTTTTATTTAATACACGATGCAAGCTCAGAAAAGAGTTTGAGGCTTGCAGCTACAAGTTCTCTTATTTCTCAGCTTATGACAATAGATATACTGTTTTATAGTTATCTATCTAGAAATTATGACGACCATGTAGTGACAATGAGTAAAACAAGAGATGCAGTTGAATTATATTTAGAATAAAAATTTCATCAAAAAAAGCGCCCATTCCGTTTGATATTATCTTGCGGAGTGGGCGCTTTTTAATTTCTAATTTATAAAAGTAATATATGGATTCTTTATCTATAAAATCTAAGACAGCAACTTCTTAAATACGCCAACGCCAACTGCTAAATCGAAATGGGCAGCACCGACTGATTTAAATATCGTAATTTCATGTTCATCAGTTCGGCCATCTATGTTGCCTAATGCTAGTTGTTGTAAATCACTGTATGCATGATCAAAACTAAAGAGACCATCTTTTTCAGCTTGAATAAATTCTCCTGCTTCTGTTTTTGCGCCATCTATATCATCAAAAACTATTTTAGATGACTGTTCTATCGCTTTAATATCAATTTCACGCATTGAAGGTTGATAAGAACCAACACCGTTAATATGTGCACCTTGTTTCAAATCTATAGCGTCAAATACCGATTCATTTGAACGTGTTGCACAGTTTATAATGTCGCTTTGCTTTACTAATTCTTGGACATCTTTAACGACATTGATTTCTGCATTAATTCCAAATTTGATTAGTTTTTCTTTAAAAATTTCTGCTTTTTCATTTGTTCTATTATATAGATATATGTGTTCAATATTTCTTACTTCAAGTATTCCTAAAACTTGTTCAAAAGCCATTCCACCAGTACCAATAACACCAAGTACTCGGCTATCTTTACGACTTAAGTAATGAGTTGCGATACCACTTAAAGCACCAGTTCTTAACCTTGTTAAGTAACTTGCATCAATTAATGCTTTATGTTGACCAGTTTCTAATTCAGTAATTAAAATTTTTCCTTGAGTTGTCGGTAAATTTAATTTTGGATTATCTGGAAAAATAGAAATGATTTTATTTGTTCCGAGCTTTTCTTTTAAATCTAAACATGGCATATAAAGCATTGCGTTATGTGTATCAGGAAGCTCCATAACTGTTCGATGTTCAACTAAAATTTGGCCTTGTTCTAATTTAGGGAATAAGTCCTGAGTATCTCGTATAGCATCTGCCATTAAGTATTGCTGTTCAATTTCAGAATCCGATAATATATGCATATGTAACCGCACCTTTCTTAATATTAGTGTAATTACAACATATCATGTTATAGATATCATTGCTTATTTTTTCTGTTTTGGGGTATATAAAATAGTAAAGAAGGAAGTGATATGATGGCTAAAATAGATAAAAAAAATTATGCTGAAAGAATACAAAATGTCTCAAATAAATATGAGATAGGTGATAAACAATTAAGGAAACTATTGAATCTACCAAAAGAAAAGTATGAATTATTGTTACAAGGCAATCAAGGTGTACTAACTGACAAACAAAGAAATGAGATTGATAAAAGACTAAATTACTTTGATTCAATTGGTGAGAATAAAGATGCATTAAAATATAGTAAGTACTATATTGAAAAAACGTTAAAAAAAGAGTATAATTTAACTAATAAATCTATTGCCAAATTATGTAATGTAAAAAAGAAAACAATAAATAGATTATTAAAAAATAAAAAAATTGATCGTAAGGAAGAAAGAAATCTCATATTAAATATTCTTCAACTCTATGAAACTTTAAAAACAGTCAACTAAGTGGTTATCATAATATTTCATATTTTTTAGAATTAAAGAAAGTTAGAGTGGAATTATGAAACAAGTTGAAATTATAAGAATCTTAGATGATACGACATTTGTTATTAATGCAGGAACCAATAAAGGTATTGAACCAGGTTATTTTATTGATGTTTTGAAGACGGATAAATCGTATAATTATATTGCCAAAGTAGAAGAAGTTTATCCAGATTTATCTCTATGTAAAAGATATGGAGAACAGCGATTATTTTATGGAGACATTGTTAGAATCAGATATCCTGACGATAATCAAATAACGACTAAAGTCATTAAATCTAAAACTAGTAAAAAAAGACGTAAAAAGAGAGGATGAGATCGCCGAATCTCATCCTCTTTCCCGTTTAATATGTCTAAAAAATTTAAAACAAGTAACGTTGTAGATTTACAAGAATACTTTATCATAGAATGTATAGATTTTCCAGAAATAAGTGGGTTGATTTAGTATAAATTTACAATCTTTTTGATTTTCATTTAAATTGTGCACATAATTAATTTGATATTGGCAAAGATTGAAAAATAAATGTATAATAAAGAAAAAAATAGAATGGACTGAGCACACGTGGCAAATCAATATGAGCGTTCGACGAAAAAACCAAAGTCTGCAGCGTTTAAAATAGTAACGACAATCGTCATTATTTTATTACTTCTGTTCTTAATTGCTTTGGCATTTTTTGTATATAAATTTTTTGCATTAGGTAATTCAATACATAATCCATTAGACAGAGATAAATCAGAGTTAAGAAAGAAAGCTGTGGATGTAAATGGAGATCCAATATCCATTGCTTTATTCGGAGTAGATTCAGATTCTACAAGAGCAGCTCAAGGTGGCGGGGAAAGATCAGATTCAATCGTTTTATTATCAATTAACCCTGATAAGAAAAAGACTGTTATGGTAAGTATTCCACGAGATACAAGAGCAGAAATAGTTGGTCAAGATTCTGTTGAAAAGATTAACCATGCGTATGCATATGGTGGTCCGAAAATGGCTATTAACTCATTAGAGAAACTTATGAATGTACCAGTTGACCATTATGCATCAATTAATATGGATGGTGTTGAAGAATTAGTCGATCAAGCTGGTGGCGTAACTGTTACAAGTAATGCGACATTTACAGTTAAAGGAAATTCATATGTTAAAGGTCAAAAATATAAACTAGATGGAAAAGAAGCATTAGCATTTATTAGAAGTAGAAAAGAAGATGGTGCTGGTGGTGACTTTGGAAGACAAGAACGTCAACAACTTGTTATTCAAGCTTTAGCAAATGAATTAGTTAGTGTTGGTTCATTACCAAAAATCAATCAGATCTTTGATACATTAGGTGATAATGTTCAAACAGATTTAAAGATTTCTCAAATCAACAGCTTAAGATCTAAATATAGTGATGCATTAGATAATGTAGATAGAAACCAATTAGAAGGCCAAGATACAATTTTAGATGACGGATTATATTACTTCGTACCTAGTGATTCTAGTAAAAAAGAAGTAGTAGATAATTACCGTTCTAACTTAGAATTAGATTAATAAAAAAGTAGAAATTCTTCCAAGAAGAATTTCTACTTTTTTTATATTGTTAATTATCCTTGATTTTGAACAATTAACAATTTGATACCATTTGTTTTTATATAATATGTTTCGTCTATATTATTACTATTGTAGTCTGCCATTTCTATGTCGGGTGAGCAATATCTATCTAACAAAACGGTGTTCAAATAATCTAAATTACCATGATTGTGGTCTAATTTCCTTATTGCTTTAAATATATTACCGTTATCTTGATCAAAAGTAATCTTAGTAACTCTAAATTTCTCGAAAGGGATATCTTTATAAGACAAAATAACACTTATATTATTTTGGTAATTTATATCATGAGGATGATAGAGCTCATAATTGTACAATAAGAAAAAGATTTTGTTATGTATTTCAAATTTAACGTAATTCGGTCCTTCATAAAAGTGTTGTTCGTTAAAATGGCTCAATATAGTTAATAAGTAATTTGTTGGACTTTTGCAATGATATTTTAAATATAAAGAAAGTGGTTGCTCTATTGATGCATATTTAGCTGATGATTCTTCCATTAACCAGAACCCTATACCGGAAATATAATTAGTAATATTTAATAAATGTTTCAACATTATTGAAACATTAAAATAAAAGTCACTACTTGTGTATGTATCACCATTTAAAATATTCCATTCTAAAGGTATAACTTCTTTATTAAATGATTTTAAATATGACATATTTTGAATGAGTTTTTCTGTATATTCGTTTGTGATTTTTATAATATCATAATGACTCATTTCATCTAGTTTATATAGACTATTAAAGTTGTAACTTAAAGCAAAACCATCTATTTCATTAAAATGACAGACTTTCATATTCATATCCTCATATGTATTCTCAAAAGGATTTGGTGCATTGATCATAATCTTAATGTCATTAAGTCTATCTTTTGTTTCTCTTATTTGTTGTCTGATTTGATAAACATCGGCATAGTTTATATCAAAGAATATTTCTCCATTTTTATTATAAAAATAATTATGTATCGTATCTATTAGTTCATGCCAGTTTGTTTTAAATTTAGTATCGTTTAAATCAATATCGTATAATTTTATAGATGGAATAATTCGAGTATCTGAAAACATACTTAAACAAAAACCTAAATTTTGTTTATAAATTTCTTTATGTTCATCATTGAAAAATTTCTTCACTGAACAGTGAATGATGATAATAGGTGTTTGAGTCATTTTTTCTACATTTTCTAAAATTTCACCTAGAAAAGGTGAGTAGAAATCATAAACATCGCCTATATGTAAATATGTCTTATGATTGGCTCTTAATGTTTTAAGTGGACCATCATTAAAAGACATTTTTTTATACTCATGTACGAACGATCTATTTTGCATCATTTTTTGCAATTTAGAAATGAGTAAATCTTTATAATCATTAGAAATATTTTCATTTTCTTTATTAATTTTGTGTTTTTTATATTGTAATCTATATTGGTTCGGTGTTACATGAAATTGTTCCTTAAACTGTCGATTAAAATTGTGATAACTGGAGAAACCGTGACTATTAGCAATTTGTTCAACCTTAAATTGACTGAACAATAAAGCATATGTTGCTTGGAATAATCTCGTTTCTTTTAAATACTGAATAAATGTCGTTCCCATTTGTTTCGAGAATTCTCGTGATAAATGTTCTGGAGAAATATAGAACTGGCTTGCTACACTATTGAGTGAAAGTCTTTCATGATAATGCTGGTCAATATATTGTTTAACTTTATATATAAGGCTACTTAACTTGATTTCGATTTGTCCATAGTTTTTAGTATCAACTTTAAATCGTTCATACAAAATTTTATAAATTTCTACCACATAATGACTACGTCTAATTTTTACGTTGTTTAAATCTGCTAATATAGCTCTAATAAACAAATCTTTAATTTGGTGTTTAAATCTATCTAATTCATTGGTTTTTGTAGTTCTAGGAATGTTAAAGACGAAAGCTTCCTCTCCACTTAAACTTTCCATCATTGAGTAACTAATATGAAGAATAGCAACTAAACCATTATTAATAATAGGTAAATAGTTATCATTATCCTGTAAATAGAATAATTCTCCGACATTAAAAGTATAGCTCGTATGATTTAAAGTTAAATCCGTTTTTCCTTCTAAAATAAAACATAGTGCACCAAATCCTGGTTTTTTAGGATTAATAATGCTTTCTTTATGTAAAGTAATCTCGTAATTATACAAATAACCACCTCATGGAAAGACAAAAATTGGAATATAACATCAAATATCGTCATATTTTAAATGTTTATACTATCATAATATCAAAAAAAGTAATTATATGTTACCTGATTCGTTGAAAAAGATAAGTTGTATTATAATAAATCAAATATTCTAATCGATTTAATCAAAATATGAATTTAAAACGGGTTACAATAATAATTAATGAAATTTATGTATTGCGAACTATTAAAAATCGGGAGAATTTAAAACAGGAGGGTTTGAAGTGGCAGAAATATTTAACAAAACAATTCAAGAAATGATAGATTATGAAAATAAAATAACAAATTTAAAAAATGATAAACGCTTATCGCTAGTTGAATTTATTATATTAGAAGAAATATTCAGAGCTAAAGAAATCACGATAAAAGAAATACTAAACGGTAAATTAACAGAACTCGAAACGAGACCTTCAAATATAGGTACAAACTTAGCAAAGTTGTATAGAAAAGGTTTAATAGATAAATATAGAAGTGATCTTGATGAAAGAAAAGTATATTACTTCATGGATGAAAAGCATAAAGAGAACTATAAAGCACTCGTTCAAGATATTTAACAAAAATAAGAATTCAGGACATAAAAGAGCAGAACTTCTTTGTAAAAATGAAGTTCTGCTCTTTTGTATAAAAATCTTTCACACATCTTACTATATGTGTGAATATAGCTACCCATGCTTACACATCTTCCGACTTGTGTGAATATGGCTACCCATGCTTACACTTCTCTCAACTAGTGTGAATATAGCTACCCATGCTTACACAACTTCCGACTTGTGTAAAAATAAATGACCAAATACTAAAAGGCTGAGACAATTAATTTGTCTCAGCCACTTTTTTTGTATATAGATTATTTAATTAAAGGGCGAGTATTACGCTCTATATATTGCGCTGAATGGATTGAAACTAATTCTCCTTTTGATAAATTAAATAAGTTTAGTTTCATGATTTTATTCATCGCTTGCTCTACAAATTCTTTTGTTAAATCTGCTTTTGGATTTTGAATTTGGAGTGTAAATGTTTTTTCAGTTGATGTCTTAAATGTTAATTCTAATACTCTTCTCATGTTTTCACCTCCTAACTTATTATCAGATAGTATTAATTTTCTATCTGAATTGTTTTGACGATATAAGCATCTTTGAACTTTTCGTCGCTTAATGTTTCGATGATAGCTTTAAAAGTTTTAACTTGTTCAGGAGTAACGTTTAAATTAATTGCATTAAATTTTCGTTGAACAGTTTTCACTTTAGAGGCTTCGTCTAAATATTGATGTAATAATATGATGTTAATGTCTTTAACTGTTTCCATAATTAATACCTCCTTTCAACTTATATATCGAAATATCTTTGTAAAAACGACAAAAAAAGGTAAAAATTTCTTTCATGTTACTCAAATATATATTATTATTAATATGTACCTTAATTAGGAAGGATGGACAAATTGCATGCAACAAGTATCTCCAATTAAGAATAAAGACGATATAAGAGCAATGTATGAAGTGCTTAAATCACATAGTGAAAGAGATTATTTATTGTTTAGCTTGGCTATTCATACTGGAATGAAAGTTAATCAATTATTGACTTTAACTGTTCAGGATTTATTAGATGAGGATAATGATATTAAATATAATTGGATTAATGATGAGAAGGATTTAATAAGAGTGGTCATTCCTCTTCATTTAAGATCGAGTTTGTCATCTTTTATAAGGGAAGAAGGGCTTAAGAGAGACGACTTTGTATTTATGTCCATCAAAACAAAAAAACAATTATCGAGACAACAAGCTTATAGAATTATTCATGTGGCTGCTGAAGAGGTAGGGCTCAAGAATATTGGGTTATACTCGTTAAGAAAAACTTTTGCATATCATGCTTTCAAATCCGGGATTTCTGTATCTATTATTCAAAAGTATCTTGGACATCAATCTTTACTAGAGACACTAAAATTTATTGACGTAACGACTATTAAAAAAGAAACGACAATAGAACTTAATATATAGAGAGAAAGGAGTTAGTGTATGGCTTTAGTATGGCTGTTTTTAATGATTATAGTTGTAATGTCAATTGTACTTATGACTATGAATACAAAGTTTAGTCGATTTGCAGGTTGGCTAAGTTTAATTGCTCCAGTACTTAGTTCCATATATTTTCTTAGCCAAATTAGGAATGTTTATACTGGAAATATAGTTACTTATTTTCAAGAATGGATACCTATCATTGATGTTAATTTAGATTTTCGACTTGATGGCTTATCTTTAATTTTTGCACTTCTTATTTCATTAATTGGTGCAGGTGTTTTCCTTTATGCTATTTATTATTTATCTCATGAAAAAGATAACCTTCCAAGATTTTATACGTATTTATTAATGTTTATGCTCGCAATGTTGGGCGTAGTACTTTCTAATAATACAATTTTGTTATATACATTTTGGGAATTGACGAGTATTTCTTCATTCTTACTTATTTCATATTGGTATCAACGTGGGAAAAGTCAAGAAGGTGCTTTGAAATCATTTTTAATCACTGTTTTTGGTGGAATGGCTATGTTAGTAGGTTTAATTCTGCTATATAGCATTACGGGTACGAATACAATTACTGAACAAGTGGGTATGGTTGATAAAATATTTGAATCACCATGGTTTGTACTTGCAGTCATTTTAATCTTACTCGGAGCATTTACGAAGTCAGCACAGTTTCCATTCCATATTTGGTTACCGGATGCTATGGAAGCACCAACGCCAGTAAGTGCTTATTTACATTCAGCAACAATGGTTAAAGCAGGACTTTATTTATTATTAAGATTCACACCAATTATTGGTCAAAGTGAATGGGTTGTTTATACAGTTGTTACAGTTGGGTTAGTTACTTTATTGGTAGGATCTTTCTTTGCAGTAAATAAGAAAGACTTAAAAGCAATGCTAGCTTATTCTACAATCAGTCAGCTCGGTATGATTATGACGATGATTGGTTTAGGATTACTTGCTTTAAACAGTAATTTTAAAGCGGATAATGAAATCTTTTTAGCAAGTTTGTTTGCAGCATTATTCCATTTAATTAATCATGCTATTTTCAAAAGTGTTCTATTTATGGGTGTTGGCATTATTGACCATGAAACAGGCACAAGAGATGTTAAAAAGCTAGGTGGATTACGAAAAATTATGCCAATAACAGCAGTTGTTATGACGATAAGTGCACTGTCTATGGCTGGTATTCCATTGTTTAATGGTTTTTTAAGTAAAGAAGCATTTTTTACTAGTTTAGTGGAAACAGGACATACTGAAATATTTAATCAAGTAATGTCCATTGTAATGATATCAGCTGGATTTATAGGCAGCATTTTTACATTTGTTTATTGTATTAAGTTAATTAAAGAACCATTCTTTGGACAAATTAAAAAAGAACAATTACCTAAAGTACCTCGTCATGATGGCGGTGGATTGTTAATTGCACCATTTATAATCGTGTTGTTTGTACCTACAATTTTCTTTGTTCCTAATATATTAGGAGAATATTTAATTGGACCAGCGTTAAGAGATATATTCCAAGATGGTCAAGTTATGAATCATTTACCTCATATTAGTGCATGGCATGGTTTCACAGTAGAATTATTCTTAACATTAGGTATTTATATCTGTGGTACATTACTTGTGCTATTTCCTAAATGGGATGTTATATATAGTAAGTTTTCTAAACAACTTGAAATTAATACGCTTTATACACAAGGTATGAGTTTATTAGATAGAGTTAGTACGTTCTCAATTCAAAGTATAATGAACAATAAATTGAATCAATACTTGCACATTATATATATTATATTCTTTGTCATAATGGGATACGGTATTTATCAAGTAGGTATTTACGATATAGCTTATTATCATATTACAGATGCTTCAACATTTGAAATTATTATTTTAATTAATATCGTGATAACTGCGACAGCATTAATGTTTATTCGTGAAAGAATGACGATGACCATCTTAAACGGTGTAATAGGATATTCAATAGCAGTGGTATTTATATTTATGAAAGCACCAGATTTAGCACTTACACAATTAGTAATTGAAACGATCACAACAGTGTTATTTTTATTAGTATTTTACCATTTGCCAAACGTACAAAAGGATAATCCTCATGTGTTAAGTGAAGTATTTAAATTAATGATTTCTTTATTAATGGCAGTCTTTGTCGTAATCTTCGTTATTATGATGCAACAAGATAGTTTATTCGACAAAATTTCATTTTATTATGAGCATGCCGACGAATTAGCAGGCGTTAAAAATATAGTGAACGGTATACTCGGAGACTTTAGAGCACTCGATACAATGTTAGAAGGTATTGTTATTTTGATTGCTGGTTTAGGTATATTCACTTTAGTTAAATTTAAGATAAGAAAGGGTGATCCTAATGAAAGAAAATGATGTGGTATTAGAAACGATATCCAAAATAGCCATTTTTATTATTTTGACGTTTGGATTTTATATTTTTCTTGCAGGTCATGATAACCCTGGTGGAGGATTTATAGGTGGACTTGTTTTTAGTTCAGCCTTTATCTTAATGTTTTTAGCTTTTGATGTTGAAACAGTTGTCCAATCAATGCCGCTGGATTTTAGAGCAGTGACGATTATCGGTTGTTTAATCTCTATCGGAACTGGTATTATACCAATATTTTTTGGTCATCCAATGTTAACTCACGAAGACGGTTATGTCACATTACCGCTATTAGGTGAAATTCATATATCAAGTGTTACACTATTTGAGCTAGGTATACTACTCACTGTAGTTGGAGCTGTTGTAACAATCATGCTTGCGATTAGTGGTGATAACAGTTGAATTTAATACTTGTAATTATAATAGGTGTACTGACCTTTGTAGGAACATATATGATTTTATCTAAGAACTTAATTCGAATTGTTATCGGGACAGCAATTTATACACACGTAGCAAACTTAATGATTTTATCAATGAGCGAATTTGGTGGGAAGAATGTCCCTCTTATAAATGGAGAAGGTAAAGATTATGTAGATCCTTTACCACAAGCGCTAATATTGACGGCAATCGTTATAGGTTTTGCTATTACAGCATTTTTACTTGTTTTAGTATATAGAACATTTAAGTTAACGAAAGTGAACAGAATAGAGGCGTTACGCGGTGAGGATGAAGATGTAGATGAATAATTTAATATTAATACCATTACTCGTTCCTTTAATTACTGGGTTAATACTGTTCTTCTTTAAAGAACGTTTAACGTTAACTAGACGTATCGCGATATCGAGTTTAACAATTACAACATTAATAACTGCTTGGATGTTAATAGAAGTTAGTTTAAATAAAGCGTTAGTAATTAATTTTGGGGACTGGCAACCACCATTTGGAATACAATTCGTAGGTGATGAACTCGGGCTATTGTTCACTACTGTTTCTTGTTTTGTTGTGACAGTTATTATTTATTTTGGTTTTGGTAAACGAGAAAGAATAGCAAATAAATATTTTTTACCATCTTTTATACTATTTTTACTAACTGGTGTTAATGGTAGTTTTCTTACAGCAGATATATTTAATTTGTATGTTATGTTTGAAATTATGCTCTTAGCCTCATTTGTATTACTAACACTGGGGCAATCTATTGAACAGTTGAGAGCTAGTATTATCTATGTTGTAATTAACGTCGTAAGCTCATGGTTCTTCTTGATGGGTGTTGCTTATTTATATGGTACGTTAGGTACTTTGAATTTTGGCCATATAGCTATGAGAGTGAGCGAAAGTAATCAACCAGCGACAGTTACTTTAGTGGCGATTATTATGATATTTGTATTTGGTGGTAAGGCTGCTCTTGTAATGTTTATGTGGTTGCCAAAAGCGTATGCTGCATTAAACACAGAACTAGCTGCATTATTTGCAAGTCTTATGACTAAAGTTGGTGTATATGCGTTACTTAGAATAATGGTACTTATGTTTGATGAGAAGCCAGACGTTACGCATTTTCTACTATATATAATGGCTATTATTACGATGATTATCGGTAGTATAGGTGTATTAGGATTTAAAGATATTAAAAAAATAGCTGCATACCAAGTAATTTTGTCTATTGGTTTTGCAGTACTTGGTTTAAGTGCAAATAATAGTGACGGTATAACTGGGGCTATCTTCTATGTCAGCCATGATATGATAATCAAAACTTTACTATTCTTAATCATAGGTACGTTTGTATTATTAGCTGGAACGAGATATTATGACCAATTTGGTGGTCTCATTAAATATTATCCAAGTCTAGGCGTTATATTCTTTATAACTATACTATCTATCGGTGGTGTACCTCCATTTAGTGGATTTCCTGGGAAATTATTAATTATAAAAGGTGCTTTAGAGAATGGTTATACAATCGGTGTCATTGTGATGATTCTTTCAAGTGTAATCGCTATGTACAGCTTACTGAGAGTATTCTTGGTGATGTATTTTGGAAGAGAAGGCATTCCACAAGCTGAGAGAGTTGTGCTATCTAAAAACAAACTTTATGCGATGGTTATATTGACTGTAGCAACAATTGTGTTGGGGATTGCTTCTCAATATGTTCTAGACATTTCAGAATTAGCTGCCCAATTTAATATAAATGAACAATCATATATTAAAGAAATTATTCCAAATGTAGAAGTGGAGGCGAAGTAATAATGGCACAACTATTATTAAATATTTTAATCGCCTTCTTATGGACTTTATTTCAAGATGAAGATACATTTCACTTATCAACTTTCATAGGTGGATATTTTATAGGGATATTTATTGTCTACTTGATGCATAGGTTTTTCGGTCATGTTTTCTATTTAAAAAAAGTATGGGTAATATTCAAATTTATTTGTGTTTACAACTATCAACTTGTAACTTCAAGTATGACAACTATAAACTATATTCTTTTCAAAACGAATAAAGTAAATCCAGGACTTGTAACTTACGAGACAACGTTGAAACATGATTGGGCTATTACATTGTTAACACTACTCATTATGTTAACGCCAGGATCAGTCGTGTTAAGACTCTCGCCTGATGGTAGGAGATTCTTTATTCATGCAATTGATGTTTCAGAAAAAGAAAAACAAATTCTAACTAAGCAAATTAAGAAATATGAGAAACTAATCTGGGAGGTGCTTAAATAATGTCATTTATCATTTTAACAATTATAAATACAGCACTTGTTATTTATGGTATTTCCATTGTTATAGTACTTTTTAGAACGATAATTGGACCAACTACAGCAGATAGAGTTATTGCTTTTGATGCAATTGGTGCGATATTAGTTTCAGTTGTGGGTGTATTGAGTATTGTTTTTGATACATTTAGCTACTTAGAAGCAAGTCTTATTATTGCGATACTTTCCTTCTTGAGTACAGTAGGTATTTCACGTTTCATAGAAGGGGGTCGTGTCTTTGAATCTAAGCGAGATCGTTAGTCTAATTGCAGCTTTATCTATATTGCTTGGTTCAATTGCAGCTTTAATAAGTGCAATTGGTATTGTTAGGTTTAGAGATACATTTCTTAGAAGTCATGCTGCAACTAAAAGCTCAACTTTATCAGTATTGCTTACATTAACAGGTGTATTTATCTATTTCTTAGTAACACAAGACTATTTCAGTGTTCGTACATTATTGACAATATTATTCTTATATTTAACATCACCAGTAGCAGGTCATATGATTATTAGATCAGCATACAATTCTGGTTCATATATGTATATGAAAGAGTTTACGAAAAAAGGAACATCATTAAACTTTAGATATGATCGAAAAGAAACTAAAAAAGATCGTAGAAAAAGAGCTGAAAAAAGACAGTTAATGAATGAAGCATTTTCTAAAAATGATAAAGAAACATTTAGCAAATATAAACAAGTTATGAAAAAAGATGACAAAACTTTAAAATAGCAAAAAGGTTGAGACAATTAATTTATTTTATAGTGTCGACAAAGTCGTGGACTTTGCCGACATTTTTTTTATGAAACGTGCCCATAAGAAAAAAGAGCTTGAGATTTTCAATGAGAAAAGTGTGGAAAAAAGACTGAATTTATCAAGTTTGGCTCGTCTAGATAAATAGAGGCGTTGAATTTATCAAGTTTGGCTCGTCTAGATAAATAGAAGCGTTGAATTTATCAAGTTTGGCTCGTCTAGATAAATAGAGGCGTTGAATTTATCAAGTTTAGTTCGTCTAGATAAATAGAAGCGTTGAATTTATCAAGTTTGGCTCGTCTAGATAAATAGAGGCATTCAATTTATCAAGTTTGGTTCGTCTAGATAAATAGAAGCGTTCAATTTATCAAGTTTGGTTCGTCTAGATAAATTCAAGTAACTTTATTTACTTTCCAACGAAAAACTGTCGACACAGTTTTAAACTTTGCCGGCAGTTTTTTTATGCGCATGCTTTCCACGGGCATGTTCTCAGCCTGTAGTCTTCGAATCATGCTTTTCCCACAGGAGTCAGCGCAAAAAACTGTCGACAATAAGGTTGTTATTCTCTTTCTCATGAAAGGTGTCCATAAAAAAGTCTGAGACAATTAATTTGTCTCAGACTTTTTTATAAATTCAATAACTATTTCATACTATTGTGTATTGCTTTGGCGTTGTGTTCCATCATATTGTAGTATGAATTTCCTTTAGAGTCTTTTTTACCTATAGAATCTGTAAAGACTTCTTCTTTAATCTCAAGGTTCGTTTCTTCAGCTAATGTTTGCATACTTTTCTTATCTACACTTGTTTCTACGATTAATGATGATAGATGATTGTTTTTAACAAAATTAATGGCTTGTTTCATTTGATCTGGAGTACCCTGTTTTTCTGTATTAATTTCCCATATGTAACCTGGTTTTATATGATACGTTTTTGCAAAATATTTAAATGCACCTTCACTTGTAATGAATGCTCGTTTGTTCTCATCTATATCATTAAATTCATTTTTCATTTTGCTATGTAATTTATTAAGTTTATTTGTATAATTATCTGCATTCGATTTATAATCTTTACTATATTTTCCATCTATTTTACTCAGATGTTTTTCGATAGTATTTACATATTTAATACCATTTTCAATACTTAACCAAGCGTGAGGATCGACTTTGTTTTTATCTCCTTCTCCACCTTTTAAGTAAATAGGTTTTACATCTTCTGTAGCTTGTATAACATTTTTGTCAGATATTTTTTTGCCAGCTTGTTCTAAAGCTTTTTCAAACCAACCATTTCCACTTTCAAGATTAAAGCCATTATATATGATAACATCGGCATCTGTAAGTTCTTTAACGTCTTGTGGTTTGATTTCATATTCATGTGGATCTTGACCAATGGGAACGATACTTGTGACTTTTGCGTTTGATTTAGTTACTTCTTTAGTCATATCAGCAAGTATAGAATTTGTAGTGACGACTTTTAAATGTTTATCATTTTTAGACGAAGATTGACTACATGCACTCAATAATAAGATGACAGCTATGAGTGAAAACAATAATTTTTTCATAATGTACTCCTTATATAAATTTTAATTTAAGTTTATGTATGGCGAACGTAATAATATAAACTAAACAACATACTAATACGATACAAGCGCCACTAGGTAAGTTGTATAGGTAACTAATATACATGCCACAGGCTGCACATATTGCACTAATTGTACTTGCAACAATCATCATTGCTTTTAATGATTTAGTAATTAAAAATGCAGTAGAGCTAGGTGTGATTAGCAATGCAACAACTAAAATAATTCCTACCGTTTGTAAGCTCGCTACAGTAACAAGTGCTAACAACATCATGACAAAGTAATGAATTAATTTAATATTCAATCCACTCATTTTCGCCGCTATTGGATCAAAAGTTGATAAGTGGAGTGGTTTATAAAATATAATGACACAAGCAATCACGATAATACTTACAATGCTCGTTGTATAAAAAGCATTTGAAGTTACTGCTAAAATGTTTCCGAATAGTATATGGTACAAATCTGTAGAGGAATTGATTTGGCTAATGATTATAATACCTAGGGAAAAGAAAGCAGTGAAAATAATACCTATTGCAGCATCATTTTTTGTCTTCGAATGTTGTGAAATATATCCTATTAGTAAACTCGTTAACATACCTGATACTAAGGCACCTATAAACATTGGAATATTAAATACATAGCTGAGTGCGACACCAGGTAGAACAGCATGGCTCATGGCATCACCCATTAGAGATAAACCTCTTAATATAATAAGGCTTCCTACAACCCCGCAAACAATCCCAACTATGATGGCAGTGATTAGAGCTCTACTTAAAAAGTTATATTGAAAGAGTGATGAGATAAATTCGTTAATCATAATGTTACGCCTTCCTTTAAAAATACTTCTTTAATGTTTTCATCAGATAAAGCTTCTGTAGCAGAACCAAAGAATTTTACCGATCGATTGAGGAGGAGGATTCTATCGAAATACGCTTTGGCTTTATGGATATCATGATGAACAATTAAAATCAGTTTACCTTCTGATCTTAGTCTTCGTAATATTTGAATCATGATTTCTTCACTTTTAAAGTCGATTCCAACGAAAGGCTCATCTAGACACAATAAATCACTATCTTTCATTAAAGCTTTTGCTAAGAGAACACGTTGTAATTGTCCACCACTTAATTGATTTAATGTTTTATCTTTTAAATCAGTTAGCTGCAAGTCAGATAATAATTGGTCTCTTTTTATATAAGCTTCATTTGCCATCGGTCTAAACCATCCAGAAGTTTGGTAATAGCCAGTTATTAAGCTGTCTTTAACTGTAATAGGAAAATCTAAATCTAGTTGATTTCTTTGGGGAATGTAAGTTAATTGAGTGAGTTGTTGCTTAATAGGTTTATCATTCCAAAAAGCAAAGCCAGTTGCTTTGAATTCGCCTAAAATTGATTTGATAAACGATGATTTCCCAGCACCATTTGGCCCCATAATGCCTATTAGCTCTCCTGATGATTGAATTGTTAAGTTAATATCATGCAATATGTGCTGTTGACCTATAAATAAATTCATATTCTTAACCTGTAACATGTTATCACCTTTTTCTAAAAATAAGTTTAGGCTAACCTAAACTATAGTTAGATTATATTATAAAATTAGGTGAAGTCAAGAGATAGCTTGTAAAAATAAATCATGGTACAATAAAAATATGATAATAAAAGCGAGGTCAGAGCAGATGTTGACTGAAGAACAAGAAGATTATTTAAAAGCAATTTTTGGATTAAATGGAACGACAGATTATGTATCAAATAAAAACTTAGCTCAAGATTTAGGTATTAAACCGTCATCAGTAAGTGAAATGATGCTGCGCTTAAAAAAAGACGATTATGTAGATATCCGTCCATATAAAGGTGTGAAATTAACACAAAAAGGATTAGACCATACTGCGAATATCATTAAAAGGCATAGACTAATTGAAAGATTTTTAATAGAAGAGTTAGAGTATTCGTGGGATGAAGTACATGAAGAGGCTGAAATTTTAGAGCATCGAGTATCTGATCGTTTCATAGAAAAGATAGATAAGTTGATGGGGTATCCTAAGACGTGTCCACATGGTGGAATAATTCCAAGAGAGAATCAAATTGAAGAATTATATAATACTTCATTGAATGAATTTGAAGTAGGTGACGATGTTATCATTAAACGTGTAATGGACTATGTGAATTTATTAGATTATTTAAGTAATCAAGACTTGAATATAGGTAATGTCGTTACAATAAGTAATAAAGATAGCTTAAATCAAATTATAGAACTAAAGTTAAATAATAAAACGATTATGATTAGCGAAACAAATGCATCATATTTGTTTGGAATAAAAAAATAACCAATAAAAAATCGAAAAACTCGATTCTTTATTGGCTTTTTTTATGACCATAAAATATTAAAAGTATACATAACTGCATATACGTTTATTGCAATCCAAATAACACTAAAGACAATAGTAGGGATTTTAGTTAGTTGCTTTAATTGGCTGCCATCCCATTCTTGGTTTGATCGTGTGAAAGTTAATAAGAATATCGTGATGCTTGATTGAGCAACTTCGCCTAGCAATGTACCTAAGCCCAAGTGATATATATAAGTGGTGATTTGGCCAAAGTCATGTATATTTGGTGCTGATATGACTTCGTATAATGCAGCAGCTATGACAACTAGTATGATAGTTGGTATAAACTTTTTAGATGTAAGCATAACATAGTATAAAAACATTAAAAGAAGGATAATTAAGAATATTGGTCCAAACGTATGATGTTTAAGCCAAACACCTAAAATAAGCATAATAGATGGCATAATATAACCGAACAATGTTGTTATAACTTGATTTAATCGCGATTTAGAACCTGTGATAGCATAACCTTGTCTACCTGTTTCAGTTCGTTCTTTTCTACGCCATACAACAACTAAATCTTTCGGTTTACCACCGGAAAGTTTATTTGCAATCACATGGCCCATTTCATGAATTAAAATAGGGAAATATCCTAAAATAATATCAATCAAACTTAAAATAGGTTGCTGTCTTCTATGATGAACAAATACATATATTAGCGCGATGATCGTAATCGTAACTAATGATATATTGATTGGTTCTGATAAAAAATTCGGTAAAAATTGAATCAAAAATACGTCACCTCGAATAAAATAGTTTAATACTATTCTACACTAAAGTGACGTATTTGTTGTCGGGCTTAAGACTTAATGTTATTTATTATTTTTCTTACGTTTTAATAACCAAGTTAATAATAACAATATTCCTAAAATAAGTAATATTGAAGCGGTCATGATGATAGGTCTATTATCTTCGCTTGTAACTTTTTCTTTTGTTTGATTAAATTTATGTTTGCTAGGTGACTCCACATTGACTGTTGGAGGGCCATAGCTATCATTTAAGAAAGTACGTTTATAATCGATATGGGCTTTACCATCCTCAAGAACAACTTTATAATCTACACCTTTTTGCACAACGTCATAAAGATCTTCTGAAACATAATAAGTTTTACCGTTTATTTTTTGTTTGCCTTTAGATAATACTTTTTTCCATTCATATTCATTGAATGATTTTTCCATTAAGCTGTTACCCATCATATTACGTTCTTTTTCACCACCAACGCTATTATAGTCACCAGCACCAAGAATGATTTGATTGATTCTTAAACCATCTCTTTTAGTTGAAAGACTATGGTTATAGTCGGCTGTATCACTTGAGCCTGTTTTTAGACCGTCCGTGCCTTTTAATGACATATCCGCACCTTCAAGTGAGTGGTTATAAGTATAATAAGTAACGTTTTGAACAGTGGGTGCTACTAATTTTGTATATTCTAATATATCAGGATACTGCTTTACAAGATGTTGTGCTAGAATTGCGAAATCTCTAGATGTAGAATAATTATCTTCATCTGATTGGTAACGCTTAGCTTTATATTCTAATAATAAATTATTTGATGCGCCATTAGAATTGTAGAACTTTGTATGTTTCATGCCTATTTTTTTAGCAGTTTCATTCATGTAATCAACAAAGTCAGAGTCTAAATCTTTCTTTTGTTGTTTAGAAGCTGTATTTTTATTTGAGTCTTTATCTTTTTTATCTATCTTTTTTGCAGAAGCTAAATTTTCAGCTTTCATAGTCTCTCTACCTAATATCATCGCGCCGGCATTTGAAGAGTTAGAAACTGTAATTTGCATTAACTCTGAAATAGTATATACATCACCTGGATATAATTTTGTATTACTTAGTTCAGGTAACGTTGATAAACGGTATTCTTCGTTTGTCATTTTAACTTTTGCATTTTTGTCTAATTTACCGCTGTTGATTGCTTTTTCAGTTAAGTATAATGTCATCAACTTAGACATACTAGCAGGATACCATTTAGCATCTATCTTATATTCATACATAATTTGACCAGTTTCAGAACTGTAATTAATTGCGCCTTCTGGTTCATATATTTCTCCAAGTGAATATCCATTTTCGTTGGCAACAGTTGTTGGAGACTTTGCGTTATCAGCAGCAGATGCATTTTGAGTTACTGGAATGCTCAATATTAGTAGTGCAAAAAATATTAATAGACTTTTTTTCATTAATAAGACCTCTTTATTTATTTTTAAAATTAACTATATCATTCTAACATAAATTAAATAACTTCCGTATAACAAGATAACAAATGAATATTAATTTTTTGTAAAATTAGTTTTCTATAATTAGTATGTATATACCATTTTGCTGTAAAATACAAATATAATCATTATATTTATTGAAGAGGTAGTTAAAATGAAAAATGAAAATCCGTTGATATATTTACTAAAAAAAGTAGATTGGCCTAAACAAATGGTATTTTGGGCAATGTTTCTATCTATACTAGGCAGTCTAAGTGGTTTACTTGTACCATTATTTACCGGGAAATTAGTGGATACATTTAATGCAGAAAATTTAGATTTACGCATGGTATGGCTATTTATAGGGATATTCTTAGCTAATGCTGTTTTGAGCGGTATAGGTACGTATTTATTAAGTAAAATTGGTGAGAAAACTATTTACTCTATTAGAGCAAAGCTTTGGCAACATCTCATCAACTTAAAAATGAGTTTTTTTGATAAGAATGAAAGTGGCCAATTAATGAGTCGTATTACTGATGATACGAATGTAATTAATTTATTTATTTCTGAAAAGGCGCCAAGCGTATTACCTTCTTTATTAACGCTGATTGGTTCTATTGTTATGTTGTTCATTCTCGATTGGCAAATGACACTCATTACTTTTATTATTTTACCGATTTTTATAGGCATTATGATTCCACTAGGAAAGAAAATGGGCAAAATTTCTAAAGAAACACAAACTGAAATTGCTAAATTTAGTGGATTGCTGGGTAGAGTATTAACTGAAATGAAGTTAGTGAAAGTAACAACTTCAGAAACAAACGAATTAGAAAAGACGAAAGTAACTTTATTAAGTATATATAATTTAGGTTTGAAAGAAGCTAAAATAAGAGCGATTATATCACCATTATCAGGAATTATAATGACGGTTACCGTCGCTATAATATTAGGATTTGGTGGAATAAGAGTATCAAGTGGCGCAATTACAGCAGGAACTTTAGTTGCGATGATTTTCTATGTTATACAATTATCAGCACCCATTTTAAGTTTCTCAATGTTCATTACGGACTATAAAAAAGCAGTTGGGGCAAGTGAAAGAATATATGAAATATATCAAGAAAAAGTCGAAAAAATTGGGATAGATTCAAATCGTCCAGTAGCCGACCATCAAGATATAACATTTAAAAATGTTTCATTTGGATATGAAGATAATCTCGTTATTAAAGATTTATCATTATCTATCCATTCTGGAGAAGTTACAGCATTTGTAGGACCATCAGGATCAGGGAAAAGTACATTGTTCAGTTTAATTGAAAGATTGTATCCACTAGAGCACGGGGAAATATTATATGGTAACGAGTCTATACAAGATATATCTTTGAAATATTGGAGACAGAAAATTGGATATGTCATGCAATCTAATGCAATGATGTCAGGTACGATAAGAGATAATCTTACATATGGAATTAATGAAGCGGTAAGTGATGAAACACTGATACATTATACAAAAATGGCACGTTGTTATGACTTTATAATGGAATTCCCACAAGGATTTGAAACAGAAATAGGAGAAAGAGGTACTAAATTATCAGGAGGACAGAGACAGCGAATAGATATAGCAAGAAGTTTCATTAAGAACCCTGATATTTTACTATTAGACGAAGCAACAGCTAATCTAGATAGTGAAAGTGAATATTATATTCAACAAGCATTGAATGAACTTATGAAAGATAGAACTACGATAGTAATAGCACATAGACTAGCAACAATAAAGAAAGCAAATCAAATAATTTTCTTAGATAAAGGAGAAATTACCGGTGCAGGTACACATAGTGAGTTGATAACAACACACGATAAGTATAGACATTTCGTAAATACGCAAAGCCTAACGGAATAAAAATATAAAATTAAGAATGTAATAGAACTTGGTAGATGAGAACAACTAAAAATCACAAAATAGAGCCTAGACAATAAATTGTCTAGGCTCTATTTTGCGAGTGGGAAAGAACTTGGTTGTGGAGTTTAGATTGGGCTAACTAGCAGAATTCCGAATAATGCTCCTTAGGTTGGGCTAACTGGCAAAATTCCGAATAGTGCATCTTAGAAAACTCTAACTGGCAGAATTCCGAATAATGCTTCTTAGAAAGTTCTAACTAGCAAAATTCTGAATAATGCTCCTTAGACACTAGTTTCTTGCGGACATTTCTCAGAATTATGTCCCTAACAGCACCTCTTACGCACATTACTCAGAATTATGTCCCTAACAGCACTTCTTACGGACATTACTCAGAATTATGTCCCTAACAGTACCTCTTGCGGACATTACTCGTAATTATGTCCCCAACAGCACTTCTTACGGACATTACTCAGAATTATGTCTCTAACAGTACTTCTTACGGACATTACTCAGAATTATGTCCCTAGCACAATATAAAGTAGATAATTAATTTTCAACTCAGTGACAAAAATGTAAACGCAACCATTCAAGTAGATAAAGAGTTTGTAAAAAATCGTAAAAATCTATATAAAATTTATCGTGAATATTTTCACATAATATGCGCTAAAGCTATTGACCCAGGGTTTTGGAGGTGTTATATTTACGTTGTGAAAAACATCACAAATATAAAAGATGCGCATCTTAAAAAATAAAAAAGAAAGAAGTTGTTCGTTGTGTTATTAAATAATATTAATCCATTAGATAATGTAACTTTATCAGCACTTGTCGCTAGTATACCGATTATATTATTTTTATTATGTTTAACAGTTTTTAAAATGAAAGGTATATATGCATCAATTACAACACTTGTCGTAACTTTATTAATTGCATTTTTTATATTTGATTTACCAAAAACTGTAGCTGTTGGTGCTGTAACTGAAGGGTTTTTCCAAGGTGTTCTTCCTATTGGTTATATTGTTGTAATGGCGGTATGGCTATATAAAGTTTCTATTGGTACAGGTCAATTCAGCATTATTCAAGATAGTATTTCTGGGATATCTCAAGATCAGCGTATACAATTACTATTAATTGGATTTAGTTTTAATGCATTTTTAGAAGGTGCTGCTGGTTTTGGTGTTCCGATTGCAATTTGTAGTGTGCTATTAATTCAAATTGGATTTAGACCGTTACAAGCTGCAATGTTATGTTTAATTGCAAATGGTGCTGCTGGTGCTTTTGGTGCAATTGGTATACCAGTTGGAATAGTGGATAGTTTAGGTTTACATGGTAATATTACGGCATTAGAAGTTTCTCAAATATCAACACTTACATTGCCTATTATGAATTTCTTTATTCCTTTCTTATTAATTATGATTTTAGATGGATTAAAAGGTGTTAAAGAAATTTTACCGATGATATTAGTTGTAAGTTCAACTTATACAGTTTTACAAGTACTCATTACTTATTTCCAAGGTCCAGAACTTGCTGATATTATTCCACCATTATTATCAATGGTTGCATTAGCAATATTCTCAAAATTTTATCAACCTAAAAATATTTATAGAGTTACTGATCAAAAAGTTATGCAACCGAAAAAGCATTCTGTTAAAACGATCTTATATGCATGGAGCCCATTCTATATATTAACTATTTTTGTCATGATATGGAGTGCGCCATTCTTCAAAGGATTGTTTGCAGAAGATGGTTTATTATCATCATTAGTATGGAACATTAGTATTCCTGGAACATTAAATGAAATTACAAATAAATTAATTACATTAAAAATAGACATATTTAGTGCAACAGGTACTGCGATTTTAATATCTATTATCATTACAATTCTAATATCTAAACATTTTAAATTTAGTGAAGCGTTTAAATTATTAGGCTTAACAATTAAAGAATTATGGCTACCAATTTTGACGATATGTTTCATTTTAGCGATTGCTAAAATTACGACTTACGGTGGTTTAACAGGTGCTATGGGACAAGGTATTGCGAAAGCTGGTAGTGTATTCCCATTACTTTCTCCTGTATTAGGTTGGATTGGCGTATTTATGACAGGATCTGTTGTTAATAACAATACGTTGTTTGCGCCAATTCAAGCAACTGTAGCAAGTCAAATTGGCACAAGTGGCCCATTACTAGTTGCAGCAAATACTGCTGGTGGTGTAGCAGCTAAACTTATTTCACCACAGTCAATAGCAATTGCAACAGCAGCAGTAGGTGAAGTTGGTAAAGAGTCAGAATTACTCAAAATGACTTTGAAATATAGTATAGGATTTTTAATATTCATATGTGTGTGGACATTCATATTAGCGATGATTTTATAATAATAAACAGGGAGCGGTTATAATGAAACAATTTAAAGGAAACAAAGTTGTATTAGTAGGAAATGGTGCAGTAGGTTCTAGTTATGCATTCTCAATGATCAATCAAGGTATTTGTGATGAATTTGTCATCATAGATTTAGATAAGAAGAAAGTAAATGGAGATGTTATGGATTTAAACCATGGAACAATTTATGGTCCTTCTCCAGTCAAAGTAAAAGCAGGCGAATATAAGGATTGTAATGATGCTGATTTAGTCGTGATTTGTGCGGGTGCGGCTCAAAAACCTGGTGAAACAAGATTGGATTTAGTAGCAAAAAATATGAAAATCTTTAAAGCTATAGTCGATGAAGTTATGAGTTCTGGATTTGATGGAATCTTCTTAATTGCTACAAATCCAGTAGACATCTTAACTTATGCAACAATGAAATTCTCTGGTTTGCCAAAAGAACGCGTTATCGGTTCAGGTACAATTCTTGATACAGCAAGATTCAGATATTTATTAAGCGAAGAATTTGATGTAGCACCACAAAGCGTACATGCAAATATTATTGGAGAACACGGAGATTCTGAGCTACCTGTATGGTCACACGCAAATATTGCAGGTAAGCCATTAAGATCTATAATAGAAAAAGATGAAACACGTAAACATAGAATAGAAGAAATTTTTGTTCAAACTAGAGATGCAGCTTATGAAATTATTGAAGCAAAAGGTGCAACATACTATGGAGTTGCAATGGGGCTTATGCGTATTACTAAAGCAATTTTAAACAATCAAGATGTAGTGTTAACTGTTTCTGGATATCTAGAAGGTGAATATGGACATGAAGGTGTTTATATCGGTGTACCAGCTTTAATTAATAGATCTGGTATTAAAGAAATAATCGAAATGCCTTTAAATGAAGAGGAAAAAGCATTATTTGATAACTCTGTTAAAGTACTAAAAGATATACAAGCACCATTCGAAGAACAATTTTAATATAAAAATTTATCCTTGCAGGAGTGGGACGACGAAATCTATTTATAAAACTAGATTTCTATCCCACTCCCTTTTTGTATTTGAAATAGGCATGTTGAGGGGATTTGCTGATTATGGTAGTATCTATATGTCTGCTGAAAAATAAAAAGGAGGTAAGGTCATGAAAAATAGATTATTACGAGATATGATATTAATACTAGTAGGATCATTCATATTTGCTACTGGGGTAAATGCCTTTATTATATCAGCTAATTTAGGTGAAGGTGGCGTAACCGGGGTTTCTTTGATTCTACTTTATGCTTATGATATTTCACCAGCGTGGTCAACGTTTATACTAAACGCTATTTTAATCGCGTTAGGGTATAAATTTTTAAGTAAGAGAAGTACAATTTATACAATAATAGCGGTTATTGCAATATCGGTATTTTTAGGTCTGACAGGTTCATGGGTTGTTGAGACACACGAAATATTAATTAACACAATCTTTGGCGGATTTATGGTCGGTCTAGGTATTGGTTTAATAGTGTTATCTGGCGGAACAACTGCTGGAACAACAATCCTAGCAAGAATAGCTCATAAATATTTAGATGTTAATACATCATATGCTCTTCTATTCTTTGACCTTATCGTAGTCATGTTCTCACTAACTGTAATGCCGTTAGAAAAAGCATTACTAACAGTGATATCTTTATACGTTGGTACTAAAGTTATGGACTTTGTTATTGAAGGTTTAAACCCTAAAAAAGCCGTAACCATTATATCTCAAAATCCTGATCAAATTGCTAAAATGATAGATGAGCAAATTGGAAGAGGATGTACGATTTTAAATGGTAGAGGATATTATTCGAAAAAAGATACGGATGTTTTGTATGTAGTAATTGCTAAAACGCAACTTTCTAGAACTAAACGTATGATCAAGAAATTCGACGAAAATGCATTTGTAGTTGTCCATGATGTGAGGGACGTACTCGGAAATGGTTTCCTTGTGGATGAATAATTTAAAAAAACAAGCTAAGAAAAAGGGGATTCTTAGCTTGTTTTTATTTGTCTCAAAAGTGAATATAACGTGAAAATATTCATTAAATGATAGAAAAAGACCCCATTAAATGTTATAATACATAGATATGAATGATGATAATGATTATCATTTACAAAAAAATACAAATAAGCATAATAAATAGAGTCTATTTTTAATAGAAAGAGGGTTCTTTATGAATCGTTTAACGGGAGAAGCCATTTCAATAGGTTATGGTGAAAAATTAATAGTTAATGATTTAAACTTAGAAATACCTGATGGTAAAGTAACTTCTATAATCGGTCCAAATGGCTGTGGTAAATCAACTTTACTTAAAGCATTAAGCCGTATTTTAAATGTACAAACTGGAGAAGTTTTACTTGATGGAAAGAACTTACATTCAACTTCTACAAAAGAAATTGCTAAAAAAATTGCGATATTACCTCAGTCTCCTGATGTTGCAGATGGATTAACAGTTGGTGAACTGGTTTCTTATGGACGATTTCCTCATCAAAAAGGTTTTGGTAGATTATCTAAACAAGATAAAGAGGAAATAGAGTGGGCTTTAAACGTTACCGGAACTCATGATTTTAAATATAGAGCAATAAATGATTTAAGTGGTGGTCAAAGACAAAGAGTATGGATTGCTATGGCGCTTGCTCAAAAAACAGATATCATTTTCTTAGATGAGCCAACAACATATTTAGATATTTCACATCAACTTGAAATTCTAGAACTTGTTCAAGAATTAAATAGAGAACAAGGTTGTACGATTATCATGGTTTTACATGATATCAACCAAGCAATACGTTTTTCTGACCATTTAATAGCTATGAAATCTGGAGAAATAGTTGCTCAAGGTCAAACAGAAGAAGTGTTAACAAACGAGATTTTAGAAGAAGTGTTTAACATTGATGCTGAACTTTCAACAGATCCTAGAACTGGTAAGCCAATGCTTGTAACATATAATTTACTATGTAAACATTACACAAAGTTATAAAAGGATGGCAGCCTGATGACTCAATCAAAAACAATTAAAGAAAATCGCTATCCTATTATTTTAACAGTTACAATTATTTTACTTGTAGCTGTTTTACTTCTGTCATTTTTATTCGGAGCAAAAACAACTTCGATTCAAATGGTTTATGATGCAATTTTCAACTATAATCCTCAAATAGAGGAACATAATATTTTAAGAGAAATACGAATTCCAAGAGAAATTGGAGCAGTCATTGTCGGAATGGCACTGGCAGTATCTGGAGCTGTAATGCAGGGGGTTACACGTAATGGCTTAGCTGATCCTGGCTTATTAGGACTTAACGCTGGAGCAAGTATGATGCTTGCACTAACTTTAGCAGTAATACCAAGTGCAGGGTACTTTACACTTATGCTTGCAGGATTTGTTGGAGCTGGAATTGGTGGGGTACTTGTAATGAGTGTCGGTTCATCTAAACGTGGTGGATTTAGTCCAATGAGACTTGTACTTGCAGGTGCTGCAGTATCTGCGCTATTGACTGCTGCAAGTGAAGGAATCGCATTAATATTTAAATTAAATCAAACATTAACATTTTGGAGTGTTGGTGGTGTAAGTGGTACAACGTGGAAACAACTTATGATTTCAACGCCGATAGTTGTTGTTATTTTAATAGTGTTAATTATGATGAGTAGACAACTTACAATACTTAGTTTAGGTGATACACTTTCAAAAGGTTTGGGACAAAATAGTACTGTTGTTAGGTATACGAGTTTAATTGCTACAATATTATTAGCAGGTATAGCTGTATCTATTGTAGGTCAAATTGCTTTTGTAGGCTTAATGGTTCCTCATATTGTTAGATTTATGATAGGGACAGATTATAAACGCGTTATCCCTTTATCAGCAGTATTAGGTGGATTTATTCTTCTATTTGCAGATATGATTGCGAGAATGTTAGGAGAAGCACCAATTGGAGCAGTTATTTCAATTATTGGTGTACCGTTCTTCCTTTATCTTGTAAGAAGGGACGGTAAAATATTATGATACATCCTAAAATAATTCGAAAACAACGCATAACTTTTACCATTTTAGTAGTCGTACTCATCGCATCAATGGGATTTGCGATGACAACTGGCGAATTTAAGATGTCATTTGTCCAATTTTTCAAAACAATTTTAGGTCAAGGTAACGAACTAGATACTATGATTTTGTATGAATTTAGAATGCCAAGAATGCTTATTACAATCTTAGCAGGAGCTAGCTTAGCATTGAGTGGTGCAATACTTCAAAGTATTACAAAGAACCCACTAGCAGAGCCTGGTATCTTGGGTATTAACGCAGGAAGCGGCTTTATGATTACATTGTTTTTAGTAGTTGGTACTATCAAAGCAGGCGACTTTGTATATGTATTACCACTTGTAAGTATGCTAGGTGGTTTAGCTACAGCTATGGTAATATTCATCTTTAGTCATAAAAAAGGTGAAGGAATAAACCCAGTGAGAATGGTATTAATCGGTGTGGGTTTATCAACTGCATTAAGTGGGGCATCTATTACAATCATGTCTACTTTTGACCAAGATCAAATGGAATTTATAGCAAGATGGTTTGCAGGTAATATATGGGGAGACGAATGGCCATTCGTGTTTGCATTTGTACCATGGTTAGCAATCGTTATGCCATTCTTGTTTTATAAAGCGAATGTATTAAATGTCTTAAGCACAAACGAACAAGTTTCAGTTGCTTTCGGTATTAATAATAATAAAGAAAGAATCCTTCTCGTCTTCTTAGCTGTTGTGTTATCATCTGCAGCAGTTTCAGTAGCAGGAGGAATAGGCTTCGTAGGATTAATGGGGCCACATATTGCTAGAAGTATAGTAGGACCAAGACATCAACTATACCTACCAATAGCCGTGTTAAACGGTGCAATATTGTTAGTCGTAGCAGATACAATTGGTAAAATTGTATTAGAGCCTAATGGACTACCAGCAGGAATTATCGTTGCAATAGTTGGAGCACCATATTTCTTATATTTAATGCAAAAATCAACACATATATAAAATGCTTTCAATCTGAATTAATTCGGATTGAAAGCATTTTTTTATTTTTGAATATAGTATACTGTACAGACTTAAAAAATCCAGTTTCAAATAAAATTTTAACTAAAAATATAAATTAAATATAAAATATTGTTTCCGAAATCATTTTAAGGGTATAACTATGAGTAGTAATAGAACTTTACATAGGAGGTGCAGTTGCCAGTGAGAAGATTAAAGAATTTTTTCCTAGGCTTGTTCATAATAGTAGTTGTAGGCACGCTTCTTTTTATGTACTTGGATATTAGCCAAATTAAGAGCTATCAACAACAGTTATTAAAATATAATTGGTTTGAACCTACATTGATTGCTTGTGCTGGCGTATTAATATTCTTTGGTTTACTAATGTTCTTTGCGACATTTAAACCAACACATAAGAAACCAGGCTTACACCGTGACTACGAGGATGGTCACATATATATTACGAGAAATTCAGTTGAAAAATGTGTTTATCGTACAATTCAAAAATACGATCAAGTTCGTCAACCAAATGTTGTTGCTAAACTTTATAACAAGAAGAACAAATCTTATGCAACAGTTAAAGCTGATTTCTTTGTAGTTTCAGAGACAGGTGGTATTCAAACATTAACTGATCGTATCAAATCGGATATTAAAGAAAATGTTGAACATTTCTCTGAAATACCAGTGAAAAATATCGAGATTAATGTAAGAGATCAGAAAACGAGTGATACAAGAGTATTATAAGACAAGGATAGGAGGTTCCGGTTATGCCAAATGAAAATCAAGATCCGAATCAATTCATTAATTTTATTAAAGAATATAAATGGAGAATTATTGGTTTTATAGCGATGTTAATTTTAGCAGTTTTATTTTTAACTATTGGTTTTTGGAAAACAGTTTTAATTCTTGTCCTATGTTTAATAGGTGTGGGGCTAGGGTATATTAAAGACTGTACACAGCAGTTTTTAAATTTCCTTAACAGAATTAGTTAGACTGCTAAATATATAAATAAAAAAATTAAAACAAATTATAAACTAAGGGAGAGAATTTATTATGGCAAACGTAGACAACAACAAAGCAAAAAGCAGTTACAATGAACAAACTGGTGTAAACGAACAAGAACGTGAAGTTCAACAACAACAACAAGCTCAAGCTCAAGAACCACAATTTTCAAATACATTATCTTTCTCAGATGAAGTAGTAGAAAAAATTGCTGGAATTGCTGCAAGAGAAGTTAAAGGTATTTTAGATATGAAAGGCGGATTTGCATCTAGCTTTACTGACCGTTTTACTTCTGGAAATAACGTAACACAAGGTGTAACTGTTGAAGTAGGAGAAAAACAAGCAGCTGTAGACTTAAAAGTTATTTTAGAATATGGTGAATCAGCTCCTAGAATCTTCAAAAAAGTGTCAGACTTAGTTAAAGAACAAGTTAAACATATGACTGGCCTTGAAGTTGTTGAAGTTAACATGCATGTTGATGATGTAATGAGTAAAAAAGAATACGAACAAAAAAACGCATCTTCTAATGAAGAAAACCAATCACAAAATGGTAAAGAATTACAATAATAGATATAAAAAAAGCGACCGGAAATTTTCCGGTCGCTTTTTATTATACTTGTTGTGATTTAGGTTTCTTTTTAAGTGTTAAGCAAATTAAAAATGCGATAAAGCTTAATACAGCTGCTACATATAAGCTTGACACGACATTAAAGTAAGAAACAAAAATGCCTCCTAATAATGAACCTGCCCCAATTCCTGCATTTAAACTAGACATGTTCCAACTCATAGCAGCACTAGTATCTCCTTCTATTTGAGAGATAATACCTATTTGAATTGGTGGATTCGATCCCCATTGAACGATATTCCATAAGAATACACCTACAAGAGTAATAATTAATATAGGTAAAAATGATTGGAAAATAAGCATTAATACTGTGTAAGTGCTTAATGAAATTAACAACCATTTCTTGCTTCCTAATGAGTCTGTAATATATCCTCCTAATGATGTTCCAAGAATTGCACCAAGTCCCGCAACGAGCAATACAATGGAAACAATATTTAAGTCATATCCATAAATTGATAATAATGGACTGATATATGTTACGACAACATAATTAGCTGCAAGTATTAAGAAAGTGATACTTAAATATTTAACAATTTCAAGTTTGTCAATAATCTTATAGCCTTGACTTTGTTGAGATGATTCAACTGTATCTATTTTATTACTTGCTACATTAAATGCGATTAATATAATAGCTGCAACCCCGACAAGTGATATAAATACAAATGACATTCTCCAACCTACTAGGTCACCAATTTTTGTACCTAGTGGAACACCTAATACATTGGCGGCACTGAAACCTGTATACACGAGTCCGATCATTTTGCCTCGTTCACTTGGGTTAGAATATACGACAGTTAATGATAAAATCTTAACAACTATAATAGCTGCAGCGGCAGAAGATAATATTCTACCTAAAACTAATATTGTAAAATTAGGTGAGAAAGCGATGATGCAGTTTCCTAATATGAAAATAGCCATGCTTACTAATAAGACGGTCTTTGGTGATATGTTCTTTGTGACTTTAACAAGTATTGGTCCACTTATCGCGAACGTTAATGCATAAACTGTTACGAGTTGGCCAACTATTGCTTCAGATACATTTAAATCTTTACTCATTAAAGTAAGAATCCCCGCAATCATCAATTCAACCATTCCTACGACAAATACGCTTAACATAAATGTGATTAATCGAGCTTTCGACATCATATAACTCCTTCTCTTTGACATATAATCATGATTATAACAGTGTGATTTGTAAAAATACAGATAAAATTTAATACCCGAACAATCGTAATGTCTGTACATATTTTATGTATAAAATTAATTGAAAAAGTGATAATCATCAATATATCATACGGATAATATTCAATTGATTGAATATTTAAAAATATTAAAGTTAAGATTTACAAAATTTTATTGCGTATTATTATCTCATTTCGCTTTTATTTTTCTAAAAATTAATGACAGCGCTTACATAAAAATATATAATAAAATTAGGGATGAATAGTATTGAATATTTATTAATTATTGTGTATAGTTAGTCTTGCGAAAAGGAGAGAAAGTATGAAACAATCGAGTGTTTTAGTGGGAAGGTTAAAATTTATAATATTATCATTATTAGGGATTTACCTCTTTTTAGTTCCAATAACAGTAACAGACGATAAAGGTAATCCAGAGACTAGTTTACCTGTTGCATTTTTAGCAAATACCGTTTTAGGTTGGATAGGGGATTATGCAGGATTAATTATTATGCTCTTAATATGTTTTTCTGCAGTGATGACATTAATTTATTCTACTGTATTTAGTAGTTCTACTAAGAGATCTATAACTAATGAGCTATTTAATGTGAATTGGATATGGGTTGTAATACGCATAATAGGTGCTATATTTGCCATTTGTATATATTTCGATTTTGGACCGGGCATTGTAGTGAACGAAAATACAGGTTTAATGGTTTATAATGATTTATTACCAACTTTACTAGCTGTATTTTTCTTTGCAGGTCTATTCCTTCCATTGTTGATGGACTTTGGTTTATTAGAATTTTTAGGACCAATGTTTGCACCTGTCATGAGACCAGTGTTTAAATTACCAGGAAGATCTACAGTTGATAACCTTGCATCTTTTATTGGCGATGGAACAGTTGGTGTTATGATTACAAGTCAGCAATACGAACAAGGGTTTTATACTAGAAGAGAAGCTACTGTAATAGCAACGACATTTTCAGTTGTGTCTATTACATTTGCGATTGTTATTGCTCAAACAATCGGTTTAATGGATTATTTCTTCCAGTTTTATTTATCAGTTATTATAGCTTGTATTGTTGCAGCATTTATAATGCCTAGAATTTGGCCGTTGAAGCAAATTCCTGATCAATATTCTGATGGAAGTACTGAACAATTAAACGAAAAAATACCTAAGACTCATAATCCTATTACATGGGGATTTGAACAAGCAACAGAAAAAGCAGTTAAATCACCAGGAGTAAAACAATTCTTTGTTAATGGTGTTAAGACAGTTTTAGATATGTGGTTAGCTGTACTGCCTGTTGTAATGACAATTGGTACTTTAGCAACAATTGTTGCAGAATATACACCAACATTCAGTATTCTTGGAGCACCGTTTGTTCCATTACTAGAATTAATGCAAATTCCATATGCTAAAGAAGCATCTGAAACATTATTAATCGGTTTTGCAGATATGTTCTTGCCATCACTACTCATTAGTGATGTACCAAGTGATATGACAAGATTTATTGTAGGTGCGTTAAGTATTTCTCAATTAATTTATTTATCTGAAGTAGGGGGCGTAATACTTGGTTCTAAAATACCAGTTAGCCTAGGGAAACTCTTTATGATTTATATTATACGTACAATAATTGCTCTTCCAATTATTGTTATACTAGCGCATATATTCTTTTAATAAAAATGTCGACAAAGTTTTAGACTTTGTCGACATTTTTTTATTCACATCAGTACTTTTTTATTTTGGTTCGATAGTTGTTTCTACTTTTGCAATAGCAATCTCTGACCCTAACATTGGTGATTCACCTTTGTCTTTATTAGAATCGCCATCACGATTATGTGCTTGTTTGAAAGCATCACTATTTTTCCAAACTTCAAAGTCTTCTAATTCTTCCCACCACATGTTTACGTGTAATTCGTCGTTCTCTTCTATATCTTGCATATTCCAAGTTTCTACTTTAATGAAACCTTTCATTTCTTGCAAAGCGCCACCTTTAGTAAACATTGGTGCTAATTTTTCTGCATAACCTTTTTTTATTTTAATTCTGTTTGTTACTACATACATATTAATCGCTCCTATTCCTTTGGTGTAGGGTTTGTTGCCCAAATTTGTGCTGTCTTCATAAATGTTCTTGGTTGTAATTTCAATTGTGCTATTACAACGTCTGCTACATCTTCAGGGTGTGTCATTGTATCTTCTTGTAATTGAGGTTCACCTATCAAATCAGTAAGAACGGCTGATGGTGTTAAATAAGACACGCGAATATTATGCTTTCTCATTTCTTGCATAATACCTTCAGTCATTCCAATTACAGCATACTTAGTAGCAGAGTAAACACTGCTTGTAGCATTTGCTTTTAATCCAGACATAGATGCAATGTTTATGACATCACCACTTTTTTGCTTAACTAAGTAAGGTAATGATTCTTGTAATACATAGTAAATTCCTTTAACATTCGTTTCAAATAATTGATCGAATTCTGATTCACTAACTTCTAAAAATGAATTAGTTTTCATTATACCTGCATTATTAATAACAATATCAATTGAACCGAGTGCATGATATGAGTCTTCGATAAAGCGTTGGACATCTTTATGATGTGCTATGTTTGTTTCTTTATAAAAAACTTTAACGTCATATTGTTTTAATTCATTGGCAGCTTCTTTTAAAGTTTCGACATTTCTACTCGCTATTGCTACATTGACACCTTCACGAGCTAAAGCTATAGCAATAGACTTACCTATACCTTTAGAACCGCCTGTAATAATGGCGTTTAGCCCATTTAATTCTCTTAACATAATTAACATCACTCCTCATCTATATGTTAGCACGCATTGAAAATGTATCATAATATTTAATATGAATATGACATAAATAACACCGCGAAGTCGATTAATAAGGACTTCGCGGTGTTTATTTTAAATGATAGAAGATTCAAACTTACGCTTTCGTTAGTTCGTTATATACCTTCTTATCAGCATGTGTATAAATAATGTATTCTTTTTCACTTGTTTCAATGATCACGCGATTTGTTTTACCAAAAGTTGAACCAATTCTTACGATATGATCCTGATTTTCATTAGACAAAGCGTGAATATCCTGATCTTCCTTAATGTCTTTAATTTCATTATTTGGAATTGTAATATCAGCGACTCTCCATTGAATATGAACTTGATTGTTGTCTTTAGATACTCTCATTGCCATAACTAACACATCCTTTTGTTTGATGACTACATCATAACGCATTATGTATCCGTTTTCAACAGATAATAAAGAAAATGTGTCATGTTTTTTATTTAATATGTCATACTAATTAAATTTAGTATTTTTATGCAATATATTGAATAACTATTTACAAAGAGGATTTTGTATTGTAATATTATCTTTATAAATAAATAAGGAGCTGGTTTCATTGGGACGAAGATATCTATGTTAAAGGAATTAAATAAGACGAGTTTTTTAAAAGAAGTTGATTTTTCTAAAGAAGAATTAGAAACACTTATTGATTTAGCTATAGAATTAAAATTCAAAGAAAAGCATCAGATCCCACACCGTTTTTTAAGCGGAAAACATATTGCTTTATTATTTGAGAAACAATCTACAAGAACACGTTCTGCTTTTACAGTAGCTGCTACTAAAATGGGGGCGAATATTTCTTATCTTGGTAAAGAAGATTTACAACTTGGTAAGAAAGAGTCTGTAGAAGATACGGCAATTGTATTAGGTTCAATGTTTGATGGCATTGCTTTTAGAGGTTATGAACAAAAAACTGTAGAAGACTTAGCAAAATATTCAAAAGTACCAGTTTGGAATGGATTGACGAATGAGTGGCATCCAACACAGATGTTAGCTGACTTTTTAACTATTAAAGAGCATTTTGGTACATATGAAGGAAAGACTTTGACTTTTATCGGGGATGGTCGTAATAATATTGCAAATTCATTGCTTGTAACAAGTGCGATACTTGGCGTAAATATCCATATAGTAGCGCCAAAAGAATTGCATCCTAATAAAGAAATTCAAGAGATGGCCAAATCACTTAGCGAAAAATCTCAAAGCGAAGTGTTAATCACGGATGATATTCAAGAAGGTATTTACGGAAGTGATGTCATATACACAGATGTATGGTGTTCAATGGGGGAAGAAGACAAACTTGAAGAACGCTTTGAATTATTAAAGGATTATCAAGTGAATCAGAACCTTATAAATTTAACAGGAAAAAATGATACTTTATTTTTACATTGCTTACCTGCCATTCATGATTTGAATACAGAAATGGGGGCACTCTGTTTCGAAAAATTTGGTGTAACGTGTATGGAAGTAACTGATGACGTATTCAGATCAGACTATTCTAAAGTATTTCAACAAGCAGAAAATAGAATGCATACAATAAAAGCATTATTAGCCACTACGTGTGGAGAAATATTTTAAAGTGAAAAAAGAGTGGAGAAGAAATCTTTTTATAAAATTAGATTTCTCACCCACTCTTTTTTATTTAAAAATCTTTTATTAATTTCTTTCGATTACGATTGATTTCAACATATTTAGTATAGCTATAAAGAATTATACCTGCCCAAATAAATATAAATGTAATTAACTGGTCAACATCAAATTGTTCACCAAGTAAGAAAATACCTATAAAGAACATAAGAGTAGGACCGATATATTGAATGAACCCAGTTAGTGAAAGTGGTATTCTTCTAGCTCCAGCACTAAATAGTATAAGTGGTATTGCAGTTATTGCGCCAGACAGTAATAACCAACCACTAGAATGATTCATTCCAAAAGTAATAGCATCATTTTGTGATAAGTAGAATATATAAATAAGTGCTGCTGGTAATGTGACAATACATTCTATTGTAATACTACTAAAAGCATCGATATCTACTACTTTCTTAATTAACCCGTACAATGCAAAGGATGTTGCTAATAGTATCGATACGTACGGAAATTCACCGACTTGGAAAGTCATATAAATTACACCTATAAACGCTAGTGCAATTGCTATCCATTGTGCTTTTGAGAAACGTTCTCCTAAAAATATAAAAGCTAGGAATATACTCATTAAAGGATTTATGTAATAGCCTAAACTCGCTTGGAGCACGTGATGGTTATTAACTGCCCAAATAAATGTACCCCAGTTAACTGTAATAATATAACCTGCAGCAATAATCGCTAATAACATTTTTTTTTGCTTAAATAATTTAATTGTTGCATTTTTGAACATTGATAGTTGTTTAGTAAATGTTAATAATAACAACATGAATACAGCGGACCATATTATGCGGTGGGCTAGTATTTCGAATGGACCTATTTCATTTACGAGGTTCCAGTATATTGGAAGAATACCCCAAATTATATATGCGAAAGTTGCATACATAATACCTTTTTTAAATTCTGACATTGTTTATGACTCCCATTGTGATTGAATAACTTCTGCTTGATCGTGATAAATGTTTGAAGCAATATTTGCAAGTAATCTCGAAGTTCGATTATCAATATCGAATCTTGGTGATAGTTCTGCAATACTAATGCTTGTACTTTTATTTGAATTTGTAACTAACTGTAAAATTGTTTGTACAATTTGAGGTTGTAATCCCATTATACAAGGTGCACTAACAGCAGGTGCATAACTAACATCGATTGAATCTGTACATAATGTTATGAGTATTTCGTCGTATTCTTCAATAAATGAATTAATAGAAGTAATTGTTTCGATAGATAAATGACTACGTAGTTCATCTTCACGTATATACTGTACGCCATATTCATCAGCTCTTTCGAACAATGCTTTTGTATTACCATTTTTTTGTATACCTAATACAAAATAACCGACTTGGTCATCTTGATCTAAAATTTGTTTAAACATTGTTCCAGAAGAAGGTTGTTCATCATAATCTCTCATATCAAAATGCGCATCTATATTGATGATGCCTATTTTTTTGTTTTTATTAGCTCTTCTCACGCCTAAATAATGTCCATATAAAACTTCATGACCGCCACCAACAATGACTGTGAAATGGTTATGTAATAGAATTTCAGAAATTTTATCTCCTAGTTCTTCTTGTGCATCTTCCATTTTAGTTTTGTTGCAAATGACATTACCATAGTCTGTTAAATGTAAATATTCATTATGAATTGGTAAGGGACTCAATGACTTTCTAAAATGTTTAGGACCATCAACAGCTCCTGTTCTGCCATTATTTCTAGAAACACCTTCATCACATTCAAAGCCTATAAGCGCCATGTTTACTTGGTGCTCAAATTCTTTCTTTGGTTGAATATCATCTTTTTCGATATTAATCGAATTCACAATTTGATGAAATCTGAATGCAGAGCGTAAAGATAAGCTATCAGTTCTACCAGTCCATTCATCCTTTTTAACATCTTTATACATAACAAATACCTCCTACATGTTACAATAATTTTTACTAATATCAGTTTATCATGTATGATATTCTTATGTTTTAATATGTGCTTAATTATTTTATAAGAAAGAAGTGTCCTTAATGAGAGAAAAGAAAGAAAAAGCAAAAAGGCCGAGGAGTGATTCAATGAAATGGATTTATGGTCTCTTAACAGTTTGCTTAATATTTCTAGTAGCATGTGACAATCAATCTTCTAAGAATAATGAAACAAATAAAGAAAAGTCGTCAAATGTAAAAACAACAGAAGAAGATACAAATGAAGTTAAAACGAAAGAAGAAAAGCGTATTGACAATAAAACAGTAGAAAAAAATAAAGCTCAAAATAACAAAAGTATAGAAAATAATGAAAAGCAGTCTTCAGAAGAAATTCCAGTAGAAGAAAATGTGAACGGTGTTAAACCTAACAATCATACTGTACCTGAAGAATTCGATACAAAAGTATATAATACTGCAAGAAATTGTTTGTTAAATCAAGGCAATTCTCAAGCAGAGTGTGATGATGTAGAAAGTACAATAGAATTCACGAGAGCTTGGCAAAATTTAAGTCATGATGGTTATTTATGTAATGATGATGGTTGTACTTTGCCTAAAGATGATCAACATCAAGATAATAGTCAACAATCAGATCAAGATTCAAATTATCAAACAGATGAATTGAATACGAATGAAAATAATCATCGAGAAAATCACTCGAATAATAACAATCAACAATATAAAGATACGAATAAAGAACAACAAAAACAAAATCAATCAAATGAAACAACAAATGAAACAACAAATGAAACAACAAATGAAAATGCTAATAATCAAGAGAATTTAAATAAAGCAAGCTAAATAAAAAGCGTTCGTCTCTGTAGACGAACGCTTTTTACTGTGAAATAAGGGGGTTATTTCAACAATGGTATAGGGTTATGTTTAATATGACTTACAACTATAGTTTAACAGGCTTTTATTTCAAATCAATACTTTTGTGATTGTTTTCACAATTTCGTCATTTGAATTTATTTTTTGTGATGTACATCACGATAAAGTCACAAAGTGTTCGTATACTTGTTCGGTATTTTGTGGTAAAATAAATTAAAATGATTTTGAAAAGAGGAAAAATTAATATGACAGGAAAAACACATCTAGCTTGCGGTATATTCATCGGGTCATCATTAAGTATTTATTATGGAGAAGATGTTTTCACTTCTTTTACGATAGTTAGTTTATGCGGCGTTTCAAGTTTAGTTCCAGATATCTGCCATTTTAAAAGTAATATTGGAAAGAAGTTATTTCCAATTAGCTTTATTATAAGATTGATTTTTGGACATCGAACATTTACTCACTCCTTATTATTTTTATTTCTAATATTTTGGGGATTGAATACAATTTCTGCACCAGAACCTTATTTAGTGTCTATAATATTAGGTATGTTGTCTCATATTATTTTAGATATGTTAACGCCTAGAGGTGTGAAGTTATTCTATCCATTAGATGTTTCTGTTAAATTACCAATTGTATTTAAAACAGGTGGGGCAATTGATTTAAGTTTATCTTCTGCCTTTACGATTGTTACAATTATATTATGGTGGAAAGACATTTATCGTTTATTTATATAAATAACGAAAAGAGGCTGAGACAATTAATTGTCCCAGCCTCATTAATATTAATATGTTATTTTCCGAATTTACCTTTTAAATCTTCGCCTTTATCTTTAGCGAAGTCTTTACCTTTTTCTGTGTACTCATCTTTGTTTTCGTTTACGTGGTCCTTACCTTTTTCAACTGCTTTGTCTTTTGCGTCGTTGAACTTATCTCCTAAACTCATAATAAAATCCTCCTTGGCCTATTATTAATAGGAATATTTTGTGTTTGAACCAACACATTAATATATTTACCCGTTTATTTTTTAAATAATCATTTTAATTATTATTTTTTTGTGATATTTTTAGACAAATCATTCTAAAGTCGTATAATGATAATGAGTCAAATATTCGGAGGTATTATAATGCTAGATGAAACAATGTTAAAACAACATGGACAAGAGCACTTTTTAGAGTATAGTAAAGTGATGAGTCAGAGTGAGAAAGAACAATTAGATTTAGATATTAATAGATTGGATTTAGATGAAATAAATGATTTATACCAAGATGTATATGTAAATAGAAAACCCATTGAAGTTGCAGAAGATATAGAACAAGTTAATTTTGATGTAAAAAATCAATTTACGCTAGATGAGTTGAAGTCTTATAGATCATTAGGAATTAAGGCTATTAAAGAGGGGAAATTCGCTGTCTTATTAATGGCTGGTGGGCAAGGTACTAGATTAGGACATAAAGGTCCAAAAGGTACATTCTCATTTAATGATAAAAGTTTGTTTGAAAGACAAGCTGAACAATTACGTAATTTAACTGAAGAAGTAGGTACGCCAATTCATTGGTACATTATGACAAGTGATGTTAACCATAAAGATACGTTATCATTCTTCCTAGAGCATAAGTATTTTGATTATGACGAAAATTATATTCACTTTTTCAAGCAAGATCACATTGTAGCTTTAACTACGGAAGGTAAATTGATTTTAGACACTGATAAGCATATTATGCGTACACCTAATGGTAATGGTGGTGTGTTTAAATCATTAGAAAAGAATAATCTATTATCAGAAATGAAAGAGAATGGCGTTGAGTATTTATTCCTAAATAACATTGATAATGCATTAGTTAAAGTATTAGATCCAGAATTTGTTGGATATACTATAGAGAAAAATAGTGATGTTACAACTAAATCAATTAAAGCTTACGAAGATGAAAAAGTAGGTCGTATTGTTTCAGTTGATGGAAAAAAACGAGTGCTTGAGTATTCTGAACTAACTCCTGAAGACGTAAATAAACTTGATAATGCTAATATTGGTATTCATGTGTTTAAAGTTGATTTTCTAATTGATGCAGCATCTAAACCACTTCCTTATCATTTAGCTGTTAAAAAACTTAAGCAATTAGATGAAGATTTCAGCGTAGTTGAAATTGAATCATTAAAGTTTGAATTATTCTACTTTGATATTTTTCAATATGCTCAAACTTTCGCTACACTTCAAGTAAATAGAGATATAGAATTTAGTCCTTTAAAAAATAAAGAAGGAAAAGATAGTATAGAAACAGCTCAAAAAGATTTAGAAAATAATCAACTTTTATAAAAGAGGTATATGAATGGATCAAATAAATAATACGCAGTCTCATCCTAGAAAAGACGGGAAAGTTAAAGAAGCATTTAAAGATATAATGCCACTCTCATTTGGAGAGGAAGTAGGAAATGCAGTTTCTCATGGTATACCAGCATTTTTACTTTTATTCTTCTTACCGTACGCAGCTGTTGAAAGCTATATTAATGATGGTGCACTTAAATCAACAAGTGTATCTATATACATTATTAGTATTATGCTTATGTTCTTATCATCAGCAGTTTATCATTCAATGTCTTCATCTTCACCTCAAAAGTATATTATGAGAATCATTGATCATAGTATGATTTATATAGCAATCTGCGGAACTTATACACCAATAGCTTTGTCATTAGTAGGTGGCTGGCTAGGCTGGGTGATTATGGCTGTTCAGTGGGGTATAACTATTTGGGGAATCATTTATAAATCTACAGCTAAAAATGTAAATCATAAATTGAGTTTGGCAATGTATTTAATTATGGGATGGATGGCTGTACTAATGTTGCCAACCATTATAAATAAGACATCTTTAATTTTCATGTTATTTATAATGATTGGCGGTATCAGCTACACGATAGGTGCATGGTTCTATGCTCAAAAAAATAGAAAGTATTTCCATATGATATGGCACTTCTTTATCCTTGTTGCATCTATATTTCATTTTCTAGCAATTATGTACTTCATGTAGGAGGTCAAAATGAATTATCGTTTGTATTATAGTGTCCTTACGATTATTATTTTAATACAAGGTTATTTCTTTTATTATTTTGTATTTAGTGATGGTAAACAAGGCGGTTTACAGTTTATGGGATTCGTTTCTCTAATATTTGGATTGATTTTAGTCTATGTCATAATAATGCTCGTTAAACATCAAAGAAGAAATAATAGCCAAAAATTCAATGAACATATTAAAAAAGGTGAACAAAGACGGTTAAAATAATTTTAATAAGGACGACCAACTAATGAAATGTATAATTAGTTGGTCGTTCTTTTGTTAATTTTTGAAAAAAGGGGTAAATATACAATATAAGATAATTTATCGATATGAATAGGGGGACATGATCATGTCAGATGAAAGAAAATTTGAATCATTCAATCGTGAAAAATTAAATAAAGAAGAAGAAATACAAGGAGAAGCGGTCGAGGACAGAAGCGGTCATAAAATTGATCAAGCTGATGACAATTTCTTAGATATGAGTCAAAGTGAAATTAAAGGTAAAAATCAAATTGAAAAGAAATTATTAGAGAAATTAGATAATCTGGTGCAACAAGGTGCTACATTAGAAAAGCAAGAAGAAGTAACAGACTTGCACAGAGAATGGCTTACTTATAGTTGGCCGAACTATACAGAAGATAGACATTTAGAGATCATCAATATGTATGAAGCGGATAAAAGATATCGTGATTATTTTGGTGAGGATAGAACACAAGAATTGATATTAGCAGTTAAGCATGTATTGAAATAAACTGAGTACATGACCACGAAAAGTATGTGCAAAAAAGTCATCGATTTTATCGGTGTCTTTTTTGCTTTTATATATGTAAAATTGACTTATGTTAATTTATAAGGAGATGGGTCTGGTGAAGAAGCTATTCAACAATGGAAAAATATATACTATGAATCATTCTGAAGATACATATGTAGGTGTTATCGTTAATGATGGAACAATAGAAAGATTATTAACACAAGATGATCTAAATGAAATCAATATAAAAGATTTTGAAGTAATAGATTTAAATGAGGGTACGATGTTCCCTGGTTTTGTAGAAACCCATATCCATGTGCTGGGGACAGGTGTATGGCTTTCCTCTGTTATCCTAAATGGTGAAACAAATATAGAAGTCGTTAAAGATAAGATTAAGCAAAAAGCTGAACAGCTTGAACCTGGTGAATGGTTAGTTGCTGAAGGATATGATGAAAATTTATTACATGGCATTAGACTAGATAAGAACGATTTAGATGAGTTGTGTAAAGATAATCCAGTTATCATTAAACGAGTTTGCAGACATGCAGCAATCGTCAATACGAAAGCTTTAAAAATATTAGATGTCAAAGATGATGTAGACAATCCTGTTGGTGGATCATATGAAAAACAAGATGGTGTGTTAACTGGCTGGATTTATGATACAGCTATGGAACCTTTTGAAGAATTAGCTTCTAACGAAGATGAACAATCGCTAACTAAACATTTACAAAATGCTATAGATTATTTATATCAATTTGGCATAACGGGATCTCATACTGAAGATTTAGGATATTACGAAGATTATAAAGATGTCTTGAACGCTTATAAAACAGTGGTTGGTGGAGAAGATCATCAAAGACCATTTAGAGTACGTTTGTTGCGTCACTTTAGTGTTTATGAACAAATGATGGATGAACAAGCTACTTTCGTTGATGGTTGGTTAGAACCAGATGCTATGAAATTCTATGCAGATGGTGCTTTTGGTGGTAGCACAGCTTTATTGAAAGAACCTTATTCGAACGACCCAGCTGGTGAAAATTATGGTTTATCCATATATACTCAAGAAGAATTGAATGAAAAAGTTCAACTAGCTAGAAAATATAATGGGGCAATAGCTGTTCATATGATAGGCGATAAAGCTTGCGAGATGGTATTAGATGCTATTGAAAAATATCCAGCACCAAAAGAGTTAAGAGATAGATTGATTCATATTAGTACTTTGAATGAAGAATTACTAAAACGTGTTTCTAAATTACCCGTAATATGTGATGTGCAACCTCAGTTTATTACGAGTGATTTCCCATGGGTGCAAGATAAAGTTGGAGATCAAAGAGCGAGATATTTATATCCATTTAAATCAATGTTAGATTTGAACATTATTATAGGTGGTGGGTCTGATGCACCTATAGAAACGCCTAATCCGATGTTAGGTGTTCATGCAGCTGTAAATAGACAATCTTATGGAGAAAACGGTGCATATTTCATTGAAGAAGCAATATCTATATTTGATGCAATGAGTTTATATACGACGCAAGCAAGTGAAATTGCACAAACAACTGATAGAACAGGAAAAATAAAACCTGGATACGAAGCGGATTTTACAGTATTAGATAAAGATCCATTTGAGACTGACCCAAAAGAGTTAGCGAATATACAAGCAATTAAAACGATAGTTAACGGAAAAATTGTTTACGAAAGAGAGTAAATTATGAGTAAGAATAAAGGAATTGTACTAGCATTAGTACTCATTATGTTTATGAGTGCAATTGAAACATCTATAGTGTCATTGGCAACGCCAACGATGCAAAGAGATTTTAATATTGAAACAGAAGTGGCATTAATTTTTACAGTATATTTAATCGCAGTCGTATTTATGACACCAATTGTTGGTGAATTAGTTAAGCGTATAAATATTAAATTTGTAGTTCTACTTGGAATATCAGTTTTTATAATTGGTAGTGTATTTTGTGGATTAAGTGAAATGACAAATAGTTTTCCATTGCTTGTCATTTCAAGAATTGTTCAAGGACTTGGTGCAGGCGTGATGATGACTTTAGGACAAGTTGTACCAAAGTTAGCATTTCCAATACCACAAAGATATAAAGTAATGGGCATAGTTGGAAGTGTTTGGGGAATATCAAGTATTGTAGGTCCACTACTAGGTGGTGCAATATTAGAATATTTAAACTGGAGCTTTTTATTTTATATAAATGTACCTATAGCTTTAATATCTATCTGGCTCGTTATTAAATACTTTAATTTTGAACAAGAAAAAGTAGAAAAAACGAAATTAGACTATAAGGGATTACTTATATTTTATGGTGTAGTAGCAAGTTTCTTATTAATAGTAGCTGAACATATACCTCTTATAGTAAGAGGGATTTGTTTCGTAATATTAATAGCACTCGCTTTTACTTTATATAAAATAGAAACAAGTATTAAAAATCCATTTGTTCCAATTGAAGCATTTAATAGGAAAATTATTTTAGTTCTATTTACCGACTTATTATATTCAACAATGTTAATGGGATATACTATTTTTATGCCAATATATTTACAGAATGAACAAGGTTTTTCTCCGCTACAAAGTGGTTTAACGATATTTCCAATGTCTGTCGGTTGGCTGTTTATTACATTTATATTAGGTAGACTAGATAAAATAAAATTAAAGTTTATTTATTTGTTGGCTTTCTTAGCAATGTTTGTTGGTAGTTTCGCAATTATAACTGGAGTAGAATGGATTGTAATTATTCCATTCGCTGTGTTTGTGATGGGTGTATCTTTTGGAACTGTATATACAAAAGATGTAGTAGTAGTTCAGGAAGAAGCACCAAGTCATCAGTTAGGATCAATGATGTCGATTTACACATTGTTCAAAACAATTGGAAGTACAACTGGATCATTAATAGTAGCTTCCATATATGTGCTAGATGTTCCATTCTTAACTTACGGTGTGCAAAATATTATGCTTTATATTATACTCGTCGCAGTAACATTAACGATTGCATGGTCCCTCATTTTTAAAGAAGCAAATAGGGATAGCATTTAACGAAGAATACAAAAGGGAGTAACAATGTATGAAAAGAAAAAACAAACGCTTTGATTTATTTCAATTATTGACGTTATTGATTATTATAAGTATCTTCACATTGTCTGGTGCAATTTTCATTGTGTTACTTTCTTTTGGTATGTTTGGCTTAAGTAGAATATTAATTTATTATGGTTTGGCAGAATTCAATTATAATAAAAGTGTGATAGATAACTTGTTTTATTATGGTAGTTATATTTTATTTGGTTACTTCACATTAGTTGCCATTGAATTTTTATTAGACAGATTCAAAAATAAATTGAATGATAATCCATACTTTAAAGGCATGACCTTCCATTTATTAACCATTACTGTTAGTACAATTATGTTTTATTTCACAGTGCATATTTATTATTCACAAATAAAAATTGAATTCTGGGTAATTTTAATTATTATTACGATTCTATATATATGTACTGAAATCTTTTATCCAGATAGTAAAAATTTAAATAGATGAAACATTTATTTTGATTTCCGAAATAAAATAGTGCATAATAGCAAAGGTATATTTTAGAAGGAGTTGAAACCATGAATGTTCAGGATATTTCAAAAGGTAAAAGAAATCTAGTCGTAGCTGTGATGTTAGTAAGTGCCTTTGTGGCAATTTTAAATCAAACTTTATTAAATACAGCGATACCTGAAATCATGGTACATTTAAATATTGATGCTAACCAAGGACAATGGTTAATGACGGGATTTATGTTAGTTAATGGTGTTATGATACCAGCGACTGCATTTCTAATGGATAAATTTAATACAAGACCACTTTATTTAATGGCGATGTTATCATTCACAATAGGTACACTGGTAGCAGCACTTTCGCCTAATTTTAGTATATTAATGTTAGCGAGGGTACTTCAAGCAATGGGTGCGGGAGTTATGATGCCCCTTATGCAATTTGTACTCTTTAATTTATTCCCTAAAGAAAAACGTGGCTTTGCGATGGGTATGGCAGGTTTAGTTATTTCATTTGCACCTGCATTAGGACCAACTTTATCAGGATACTTAGTGGATAATTTTAGTTGGAGAAGTCCGTTCTACTCAATTATTCCATTTTCAGTAATAGCATTAGCTTTTGGTGCGAAATACTTAACAAATATTTCTAAGCCAAAAGATGTACATTTAGATGTACCATCTTTAATTTTATCAACAGTAGGATTTGGGTCATTACTGTATGGGTTCAGTAGTGCAGGATCATTAGGATTTACTTCAGCTACTGTTATCATTACATTGATCATTGGTGTAGTTACATTAATAGTATTTATATTCAGACAGTTAAAACTAGAAACACCATTATTGAATATAAGAGTGTTTAAATATAAAACATTTGCACTAACGACAGTTATAGGTGTATTTTCAATGGTATCTTTAATTGGACCATCATTGTTGATGCCAATGTATATGCAAGATGCTAGAGGATATACAGCACTCATATCAGGCCTGTTATTATTACCAGGTGCAATTGTAACGGGAATCATGTCTCTTGTAACAGGTCGTTTATTTGATAAATATGGTGCGAAATGGCTCGCTATTACAGGTTTCTCAATTATCAGTGTCACGACGTTGATGCTTGCATTCTTGAGTACCGATACGTCATTAGCATATTTGATTATCGTTTATACAGTAAGAATGTTTGGTGTTTCTATGATTATGATGCCAGTTAACACAGCTGGTTTAAATGCGATACCAAACGAAGTATTATCACACGGAACAGCAATGATGAATACTTTAAGAACAATTGCTGGTTCAATTGGTACGGGAATTTTAGTAACAATCATGTCAATTGGTGCTAAAAACTTCAATCCATCAAAAGAACAATTAGAGGTAGCAAGTTCTGGTAATAAAGCAGAAATATTACAATCTCAAGCAATGATACATGGTATTAATATTGCGTTCTTAGTATTAACAGTTATCGTATTCTTTGGAGTTGTACTTTCAATATTTCTTAAAACAGAGAAAATTAATCGAAACACTAGAATACCTAACCACTCAAAATAAGATTTTAAACAGGTTGAGACAAATTAATGTCTCAGCCTGTTTTTTTGAACATTAAACTACCTATTTGTATAATTTTTTTGTTACACTAATTATAAAGATGAATAGATAAACATTTTAGAAGGGGAGTCGTAGCTTTGTTATCTGTAGAACAGGTTAAAGAACTTGTGGGAGCATTACATGATCCAATTGTGGATGTACCATTAAAAGAAACAGGCGGTATTATTGAGGTAGGCATTAAAGAAGAGAAAGAACATGTAAGTGTGAAGGTTGCTATTGCTAAGTTAGGTGGACAGCCTCAATTAGATTTACAAATGGAAATTGTTGATTTATTAAAAGAAAATGGTGCTAAAACAGTTGGAATAAGATTTGATGAATTGTCTGCAGAAGCACTAGAAAAATTTAAAGCAGTAATGGAAGAACAAACAATTGAAGGATTGTTATCTAAAGATAATCCTGTAGAATTTATAGCTGTAGCTTCAGGTAAAGGTGGCGTCGGCAAATCAACAGTAGCGGTCAATTTAGCAGTGTCGCTTGCAAGACAAGGGAAAAAAGTTGGACTTGTTGATGCTGATATTTATGGTTTTAGTGTTCCAGATATGATGGGTATTCAAGAAAAACCTGAAGTAGAAGGAGAACAAATCATACCTGTTGAACGTGAAGGTGTTAAAGTTATTTCTATGGCTTTCTTTGTGGAAGAAAATGCGCCAGTTATTTGGAGAGGACCTATGCTCGGTAAAATGATTACTAGTTTCTTTACCGAAGTTAAATGGGGAGAGTTAGACTATTTAATACTCGATTTACCTCCAGGCACTGGTGATGTAGCTTTAGATGTACATACAATGTTGCCTTCAAGTAAAGAAATTATTGTTACAACGCCTCATCCAACTGCTGCATTCGTAGCAGCAAGAGCGGGCGCGATGGCTAAACATACTGAGCACTCAATTATTGGTGTCATTGAAAACATGTCTTATTTCCAAAGTAAAGAAACTGGAAATAAAGAGTATGTATTTGGCAAAGGTGGAGGCACGAAGTTAGCAGAAGAACTTCAAACAACATTATTAGGAGAACTTCCTTTAAGTCAGCCAGAATGGGATGAAAATAATTTCTCACCATCTATATATAAAGAAAATGAAGATCTAGGTAAGGTTTATAGTCAAATTGCTAAAAATATAATTAATATAACAATGGAAGAGTAGTGCGGAGGTAAGCAAGTGACCTTAAAATATTTAATTCAATTTTATAGAAATACACTGCTTATTGGTGTTGTCGTTACATATTTATCATCTTTAATTTTTGGTTATGATAAAGTAACGAAGTATTTATTTGCAGGAGATATTGGAAACTTTATAGCGGCATCAGTATGGTTTATAGTAGTAGGTCTACTAGTTGCCACAATAAGTCAGTTAGCATATTTTATCTATTTGTTTATAAATCAGTTAGGTATCGGAATATTTGGGAAGATTTGGCCACATGTACAAATCGTTGTCACGATATTTGCTATATTCGATCTAGTCTATTTTAGATTTTTGAGATTTGGTGGCACTGATCAAATACTTTCATTTATTTGGCTACCTATAGTCGTTATTGTTTTTGCAACCATCACAAGCAATCTTAAAAATAAGCAATCTAAAAAGAATTTATGGATACCATCTATGTTCTTTATGATAGTTATGACTACTGTAGAACTTATTCCGTTTTTAAGAGTAGAAGATACAAGCTGGATTTATTTAACAATATTTGGTTTATTATTATGTAATGTTTATCAGCTTATTACATTGCCAAAATTTAATGCATTGTCTCTCGAAGAAAGAAAAGCGAAGAAAGCAAATCGTGAAAATAGCATTAAAAGCAAGTGATAAATGAACAAAAACACAAGATTAAAGGTTTATTACACCTTAATCTTGTGTTTTTTAATTTTTTGTAAAAAAATCGATATATATTATTGACTTTTATAAGACCACTTGATATTATATAAAGGTCGCTGAAAACGACAGCACAACAACAAAAAAGAAATTTAAAGTTTTTGTTAAAAGTGTAAAATTAACTCTTGTTAATACGCATTAAATGTTATATATTTATAAACGTGTTAAAAATTAGTTAAGAAACAAGTTGAAAACAATCGTTGTTTTTAGTACAATATTGTTTAGACATTTAACAAATGAACATTGAAAACTGAATGACAATATGTCAACGTTAATTCCAATAATTGAGTACTTATAGTACTTCAAAGAGTGATTGGCTTAACCA
>NZ_JAJNIF010000010.1:0-85075 GCF_022386595.1 Mammaliicoccus sp. G-M28 | reverse complement strand
CATTTAAGACAGATACAGCAATACTTTTCATAGCTGTATTTAAGTTACTTTCAAATATAGCACTTGCCAATTCTTCAAAGTCTACGTTAATGTTTAATTGAGTCATATATAGTCACCTCTACAATTTTTTCTTCGTCGATTACATTGTACTAAAGTGAGCTATATATGGCTCTTATTTTATTACACAATTATATGGACATATTCGCGTTTTAACCAGATTTCCCCTGAATCGCACGATATCTTCTGAGTCTTCGTGCGTTTTCGATTCAGAGCTTCACGCTCCTATACAACATTACCTATAATTATAATTCATCTATTTATTTTTTGCATTTTTAAACATTTATGCATACACTGTATAAAAAAGGAGTGGGATTTATCTTGGCCAAACAAACTGATTTACGTGTCATCAAAACTAAAAAAGCGCTCAATGACACATTACTCGAAATATTAACTATTAAAAATTTTTCTGATATCACTGTTAATGAAATATGCAATAAATCTCTCATTCATCGTACAACTTTTTATAAACATTTTATGGATAAAATTGATTTATTACAATATGCATTAAAAGAAAATACTAAGGAGTTCTTCATATTAGATATTTATGATCGACTTCACAAACCATTTCAATCTATGGAAAAATCTTTCGTAAATAAATTAAATGATGTATTTGAAAAACAAATGAATAATGATAAAGAATTTATGGATGAACTTATTAAGTATTTCATAGAAGTATTTAGTAAAGATTTCAAAAATAATATTGATAAAGTCGCAACCCCAACCCATATACCACAATCTCTACTTCCATATATTTATGGTTCAAATTTATCAGCCATCATACATTGGTCTGATTCATTACAAGGCGACTTAGACTACTCAAAGCTAGACGAAATATTTAATGAAATTAATATCATTAGTTTAAATGAAGGAAATTAAAAGGCCGAGACAATTAATTGTCTCAGCCTTTTATCATTATATTGGCAGTGGAATTCTATCCCACTGTTTTATTTTTGGACTAAATTATTTACATAATCTTTGAATTCTTCTTTGTTACCTTCTTCTATATCTATCATGGCAACTTTACCTTGAGGGAATTCAATAAATAATACGCCTTTGTCTTCTATTGTTACGGCTTTAATATCTTGATAACTAAATACTCTTTTATAAGGTTCGCCATTCATATCAACACTCATAATGACACGTTCGTTTGTTGTAATGTATGCACCTTTAAACTGTGTTTGTTCTCCTACTTTATATATGATTGTACCTAATACGCTTGGTCCAACTTTTTCAGTGGGATATAATTCATTTTCATCAATTTCATTTAATTTCATGCTTGAAACCTCCATTCATTACTCTCTCTATTGTACGAAATAAATAGAGTATGAAACAAATATTATGATTGACGTTCTATCAATTATTTAAATTAATGTAACCTGCTCTAATTTTTTTGCCTTCTTCATCAAATGATTCTACATAACCATCTTCGCTCACATTATATGATCCTAATAATTCCCCATCTTTACTCGTATATGAAAAACCAAATTTATCTCCATGTTTCTCTGGTTCTTTCCAAACTGTTTCATCTGTATCCACTTTATCTATACCTTCAAATGCTTCTACAGCATCAAACACGTTATCTCTCGTTATGACAGTATCTTGATTTTCACTAGAATTTACAAATTCAAAGTCATCAGGATATTGCATAATATATTGAATGTTATCATTATCATCATTCCCGTTTGTATATACTGCAATTTGATATCCATTGTTCGGCGTATTATTATAAATAACAAATGAATGGCCTTGTCCCGTTCTTAAATCTTGAGCTGGCTCACCATGAAAGTCTATAAATTCTTTATATGTTACATGGTCTGTAGGAACAATACTAAATTGTTCTACTGGTCTACCTTCACTCAAATAGTACATGACCATGAAATTTCCATATACATGCCCTTCTCTACCTAAGAAGTTACGCACATCTTCTTCCTGCCCAAACTTTGATTCTATATTCTCTTTATTCATCGTTTTCATCATACCTTTATACCCCGTTACATGATTTTCATTCATATAATGATCTGAAAAATCTTGTGACAAAATATCAATTTTCGGAGCTGATTCACTCTTATTACTGTTATTATTTTTTGATTGAGATGATTTATTATGATTATTTTTATTTGGTGGATCTCCTATAGTAATACTACATCCCGATAAAAGTAGTATCGTCGCAATGATGAATAAAAATTTATATTTCATTAATATAAATCCCTCCTAACTCAATTAAATAAATAATACTAAATTTATTAAAATTATTATTCCCTATTTCAAAGATAATATTCAGAAAAATTTGAAAACGTTTGTTTACTTTTATATAATGGTCATTAACTAGTTGAAAGGAGTCCTTTTACAATGACTGAACGAATTTATGGAAATACGCCTTGCTTTTTAGGTGGTAAAAATTTAACTAAAGAAAAAGATTATTCGACAGATGTTCTCGTATATGGTGTACCTTTCGAAGGCCCATGCACATGGGGTGACTATACGGGGTGTGAATTAGGCCCTAAACAAATCAGATTATCATCTGCTAGATATAGTGGCTATCTCCCTGAATTAGATCATATAGATGTTAATCAACATTTATCAATCGGTGACGTTGGAGATGTTTCAACTGTACCTCATGATGTTGAACAAACAGTAAATAATATTGAGACATTTGCAGAAGATTTATGGCGCTCTAATAAATTTTTAGTTGGATTAGGCGGAGACCATGGTATTACATATCCAATTTTAAAAGGTTTAACAAATACCGGAAAAAAAGTAGGTATTATTCACTTAGACGCACATTACGATAATATGCCACACTATGAAAACGAACGATTTGCACGAAACACACCATTTATGAGGTTGTATGAAACTGAAGGCATTCGTAATGAAAGTTTAATTCATACTGGTATACACGGACCTCGAAATCAGCCTGAAACTGGTAAATTCGCTAAAGAAAATGGTGCTGTCACGATCACGATTAACGAAATCAAAGAAACGTCAGATTTAAGAAAATTTGCAAGAGATATCTATGCACAAGCTAGTAAAGATGTAGATGTTGTTTACTTAACAATTTGCAGTGATGTATTAGATTTCGCATTTAATCCAGGTGGTCCAGTTGATGGTAACGGACTGACAAGTTACGAATTACTTACTATGATATACGAATTTGGTAAATTAGGCCTTGTAGGTATGGACTTTGTTGAAGTCTATCCTATGCAAGATGCTAACCAAAATTCATCTCACTTTGTATCAACAGCTGTGCTTTATGTATTAGCCGGACACATTAAATACTTAAATAAAATTTAATGCCTGACATACGAAGGGATGGATTCATATGGCAGAACAGAGAGAAAGAAGTAAGTTCAGCATATTTGGTCCTGGCATGATTATAACCGCTTCATTTGTGGGACCAGGGACAGTTACGACTATGACTCAAGGTGGAGCCGGGTTTGGTTATAGTCTACTTTGGGCAGTGTTATTCTCAATTATTGCTACAATTGCATTACAAGAGATGGTTGCTCGATTAGCACTCGTTACAAATGAAGGTTTAGGTGAAGCCATACGTGATATTTTTAATCATCACCTCCTAAAAATCATCACTGTTTGGTTTAGTATGGTTGCTGTCGCAGTAGGTTGTGCCGCTTATATATCTGGTGATTTACTAGGTACTTCTTTAGGTGCTGCCTACTTACTTGATATACCTGAACATATCATCGCACCAGTAATCGGTATTATCATCTTATTAATAGGATTAAAAGGAAGTTATGATTTAATAGAAAAAGTCATGACCGTGCTCGTTCTTATTATGGGTGTTATTTTTATAACAACTGTAATTGTTATTCAACCAGATTTTGGTGCTGTTCTTAAAGGGGCATTCGTACCAAGCATACCTAATGGATCACTTCTAACAGTGATTGCGTTAATTGGTACAACAGTCGTTCCGTATAACTTTTTCATACATGCGACGTCTATTCACGAACGTTTTAATGGTGTTAAAGATTTAAAAATCGTTAGAACAGATACAATTCTAGCTATTGGGCTAGGCGGTCTGATTTCAGCTGCCATTCTAATAACTGCAGGTACATTAATAGAAGGCAGAGAAGTTAAGAGTTTAGTTGAATTATCTGAACCGCTTAAACCAATACTTGGTGATTTTGCTCCATTATTTATGAGTATCGGTTTATTCTCTGCAGGTTTATCATCTGCCATTGCCTCTCCTATGGGTGCTGCAGCTACTATAAGTAGTTGTCTTCGCTGGAAAGGTGGCGTAAAGAGTAAAAAATATCGACTAGTCTTTGCTATCGTGATATTTATCGGCATAATTACTTCTTCTCTTGGATTTGAACCATTAGAAGTATTATTAATTGCTCAAGCATTAAATGGTATTATATTACCGCTTATTGCAGTATTAATTTTTATTATCTTGAACAAGAAAAATATGATGGGCAAATTTGCAAATGGCATCGTGCTTAATATCATTGGAATATTCGTTGTTTTAGTCGTTTCGTTCTTAGGTATTTATAGTTTAATAGATGCTATTCAAAGTTTCATGAGTTAATTATCAAGAATTTATAGGGGATGAAATATTTTATGACAAAATTAACAGTCTATCTAGCAGGACAAATACATGATAATTGGAGAGAAGAAATCACCCAAAAAGCACAAGAAAGTAATTTACCATTAACTTTTGTTGGGCCTCAAACAAATCATGATCGTTCTGATAATGTAGGTGAAGCCATATTAGGAGAACAGCCAAACAATTATTATAAAGATAACGCAGCATCAGACATTAATAATTTGCGTACACAAGTATTGATGAACAAAGCAGACATCGTAATTGCTTTATTTGGAGAAAAATATAAACAATGGAATACAGCTATGGATGCATCAACTGCAGTTGCACTCAACAAACCATTGATTCTTGTACGTCCAACAGACTTAATCCATCCATTAAAAGAACTATCCAACAAAGCTAATGTCACTGTAGAAACAGTCGATCAAGCATTAGATGTTATTAAGTACATTTATGAGTAAAAATTTTAAAAAGGAGTGGAACAGAAATCTAGTTTTAAAAAATAGATTTCTGTTCCACTCCTTTTTATTCATCATTTCAATTTCATTTTCATTTTCATTTGTTTCTTATATTTAAAATAAACTTTTGATAATAAATCTGCTATGAGCAACCCAAGTGCAATAGAACTTGATATTAAAGCTACTTTAATCATTGTTATCAAAGCTTCATGATAGTCATTGAGCACTAAATTTTTAATTGCTTCATAAGCGGTTCCTCCTGGTACAAGTGGAATAATTCCAGGAATGATAAACAAAATAATTGGCGAAAAGAATCGCTTACTCATAAAGTGACTCATGATTCCAATAAAGAAACCACCTATAAATGAAGATTGTACATCTGAATCATTAAATAATAGACTTGATTGAAATGCCATCCATCCTATTGCACCAACTATTCCTGCAGGTACTAACAAGTATTTAGGTGAATTAAATAATACGCCAAATAATAAAGATGCTCCAAAACTAAATACAATATTTAATATTATTGTTATTATCATAACTCACCTCTCAAGAGAAAATTAATAATACAACGCCTACACCTACTCCTATCGCTATTGAAGTAAATGTTGCTTCTAAACCTTTAGAAATACCAACTAACAATTGTCCAAGAAATAAATCTTGTATCGCATTTGTTATTAATACCCCTGGTACAATAGGCATGACTGCAGATATTATTGAAATATTTACTGTATTCCCACCAGTTATGATTTGATTCCATATAGCTATTAAAGCAATTACACTAGCAGCAACTATTTCTGCTATAAACTTCACATTCGTCCATGAATGTAATAACTCTACGATACAATACCCTATTGCGCCGGCAATGAAAGTTGCGATGATATCTTCTTTAATTCCACTAAATAAATATAGGAAAAATACTGATATAAGCCCTGCAGCAACCATTTTAAATGGTAAAGAATATGGATATGGTGAATTATGTATAGTAAGTATTCTCTTTAAAGCCTCTTCTGCCGATATTTGTTCTTTTTCTAACATTCTCGATACATTATTTACACGATGAATATTGCCTAAATTAGTATCTCTCTTTTTCACTCTATAAACTCTTATATTATCATCTATATCTAAAGCAAAATTTATAAAAGTTGAACTTACATAACATTGATTATTAGGATATCCTAGACGTTTAGCCATTCTAAACATCGTATCCTCAACACGAAATGCCTCTGAACCCGCTTCTAAAAGAACTAGACCCGCATTCATCACTATTTCTTGAACTAATTCTTTTGAATGCTTTTTTTGATTCATACTATACACACCTCGTTTCTTAGTTACATCTATATAAGAATATCAAATATAACATTACATTTTAACTTTAAAAGTAATAAAAATAAAAAAATTTGGGATTTCAAAATATTTTTCAAAAACTACATTTAATATGCTAAATTTTTCTATTTTATGAACATTTACGATACAACTTGACTTTACATTAATTTCATAATAGGCTTAATTTTGACGTAAGGAGGAAAATAAAATGGAAACACCACCAATCAACAAACAACTTGGTTTCTTATTATATGTTGCGTCAAAAGAGCTTATTAAAAAATATACACCGATATTGAAGAAATATAACTTAACTTATACAGGTTATATCGTTCTTGTAGCTATAGATAAAAACGAAGTCATCAATATTAAAACTTTAGGCGACAGACTATATTTAGATTCTGGAACATTAACACCATTATTAAAAAAACTAGAAGAAAAAGGATTCATTAACCGTGAAAGAGCGATTAATGATGAAAGAAATTTACGCGTTTCACTAACTGAACAAGGCATTGAAACACAATCTGAAATCTCAGAAGAAATCGTAAAAGTATTTCAAGGATTAGAAGTAGGCTCTGAGAATTCTTTAGAATTAAGAGATTCTATAGAAAAATTCATACAAACAACTCTTAACAAAGACATATCAGAATAAATTAATTAACTACCTCATTGTATAATGTCTTTTAATATTTAATAAGCAGTAGAAATTCATTGTAAACATTGAATTTCTACTGCTTTTTCTAATAATGCTGATTAGAGTGTGCTTAGATTGTGCTTACTGGCAGAATTCTGAATTGTGCTCCTTAGACTGTGCTTACTAGCAGAATTCTGAATTATGCTCCTTAGATTGCGCTTACTGGCAGAATTCTGAATTGTGCTCCTTAGATTGCGCTTACTGGCAGAATTCCGAATTGTGCTCCTTAGATTGTTCTTACTGGCAGAATTCTGAATTGTGCTCCTTAGATACTACCCCTTACGGACTTTTCTCGGAATTATGTCCCTTACAACACCTCTTACAGACATTTCTCAGAATTATGTCCCTTACACTACACCTTACGGACATTTCTCAGAATTATGTCCCTTACAACCACTCTTACGGACATTTCTCAGAATTATGTCTCTAACGACACCTCTTACGGACATTTCTCAGAATTTTGTCCCTTACAACACTTCTTACGGACATTTCTCAGAATTATGTCTCTAACAACACCTCTTACGGACATTTCTCAGAATTTTGTCCCTTAGTCCCTTGCACTACCACTCACACTCTCTTACCTATTATAACTATGATATGGGCATGTGATAATGTGATCGTCAATAATACCTATACTTTGTAAAAATGAATAGACAATCTTTGGACCGACAAAATTAAATCCAATTTTTTTTAAGTCTTTACTTAATTTAATTGAAAGTTCTGTTTCAGCTGGTATGTCTGTTGTATTATGCCATTCGTTGATTATAGGTTTGCCCTCTACATAAGACCATAAAAAGTTTGCTAAACTTCCATATTGTTGCTGAATGTTTTGCACTAATAATGCATTGTTTCTTACGGATTTGATTTTTCCTTTATGTTTTATAACGTTATATTCTGTTCTAATTTCCTCTAATTCATCGTCTGTTAATTGTGCACATTTTTCGATATCAAATTGTTTAAATGCTTCTTGATATGCATGACGTTTTTGTATAACAGTTTCCCAAGACAAACCTGCTTGAGCGCCTTCTAAAGAAAGCATTTCAAATATATATTGATCATCTTTATTTATTCTACACCATTCTTTTTCATGATATACTTTCATTAAATCACTACTTGGCCACGTGCATTCAGTCATGCTTAATCACTCATTCCATATTTTTTATCTAACTTATGATTTCGAATCATAAATATTATAATTGTAATTCCAAATACGCTTAATATTAAAATTGCCTCCCAAACGCCTAATTTAAAAGGCATCCCCAATGCTGTATATAAATCTTTAACTACGATAAATGTAAATAACGCCATAATTTCAAATTTTATAAAATAAATAAGTAATTTAGCATTTTCTATTTGTTCTTCGTTTGGCTTACCATAAAGTGATGGAACATGTATGTATTGATCTAATTCAGGTCTACTTACAATAGTATGTAATATTAACCAGATAAATATTCCTAATGCTGGCATAAAAAAGATAAATGCTTTTGTTGCCCATGCATCTGGATTACCTGCAAAATCATAATGACTTGGTATATTATCGGGCAATACGTCAAAATTAATTATAATTAATATTATAGAAAATAACCACATAACAATACTTGAAATATCTAGCACACGTCTGAGCATGATATCTCCCCCTTATAAAAAAGCAACAAGTACATTAAATGTGCTTGTTGCTTTTAAATTTAATCTATATAAGTATTTATTAAGCTTACCAAGCAAATAATCCAACGAATGCAGCTGTTAACAGTGATACTAAAATACCTGAAAGCAGCATCATTGGTACATATTTAGATACAAAATTAGATACATCGTCTTTGACAATGCCCTTGAGTGTTCCTATTATCATACCAATTGTAGAGAAGTTAGCAAATGATACTAAGAAAGTACTAATTACTGCCGCTCTATGTGTTGAATATTCACTTATCTCTTTACTGATTGTACTCATCACAACAAATTCATTTGTTACAATTTTAAGTGCCATTTGTTGAGCAACTACCCAAGCTTCGCCAACTGGCATACCGAGTAAAATTGCAAATGGGAACATAAAGATACCGAGTATGTACTCTAATCTTATGTTTGGTAAATATGGAATAGGATCCATAATACCTAATAATTTATTAATCAAGTCTGCGATTGCAACAAAAGCGATAACAAACGCGATAATGATTAATACAAGTTTACCTGCATTGATTACTGAATCCCCTAAAAATGAGAAGAATGGTTGTCTTTCCCCTTCGTCTATCTCAGCTACAACATCTTCTTCTGGATCTAAATCAAATGGATTTAAAATAGTTGTTACAATAATTGCATTAATTATGTTTAATGGTATAGCAGTTAATACATATTCCCCCGGTATCATTGTGACATATGCACCAACAATTGCACCTGAAACTGAACTCATAGACATCATTGCAACTGTCAGTACTCTAACTTTATTCATAGAAGTTAACTGTTTAGATGATACTGCTAAAGCTTCTGTATTTCCTAAAAACATCATTTCAATCGAGAAGAATGACTCGAACTTAGGTTGTCTTGTTACTTTTGAAATAACCCAACCTAAAATTGAAATAAATTTCGGTAAAATTCCTAAATACATTAAAATATCAAATACTGGTACAACTAGTAGAATTGGTAGCAACGCTGAAACTGCCATATCCATATTCCCTGGTCCTGGTGCTGTAAAGCTACCAAATGCAAATCCTATTCCCGAAAAAGCAGATTCTAAAAGCCACGACACACCATCAGCCGCACCTTTAACGAATTTTGCTCCAAATGAAAATTGAGTGAAGAACCATGCTAATACTAAGTTAATTACGATTAGTATTGAAACAGATTTCCAATCAATATTCTTCTTATCCCTAGAAAAAAGAAAAGCGACACCAATGAATATCAACAAACCAATTATATTGATGATTAGAAACATTGTTTTTGTCCACCCTTTTTTATTATTAAAATCAACATTATTATAACATGCAAATTAAAAGTATGTTACTACATTTTAAAGTCACTTTTACAATTTTTTATAATAAATAAAAATAAGAGGCAAAGAGATAAATAAGTTTTTTGAAAAAATGAAATAAGCTGTAGATTAAGTCAGGTGTTAATCGAAGAGTTTGAGCAAGTTGTAGATTAACTTCCTAATTAATCTAAGACATTCTCAAAATCAACTCCATACAATGAAAAAATCATGGGACATAAATAATTTTCATAAAAAATAGGAGGCAAAGACAATTAAATTGTCCTTACCTCTTATCATTTATTATCATATACTCGTTAATTATTATTAATTTGAATATTGATCAAATTGATTAATAGATTGATCACATTTCATACTTATAGCTAAATACACTATATAACCAGAAACCAGTACCATGATTAAAGCATAAACTGTTAACACATAAATATTAGATATTATCATTGTATTAAACAGCAACAACATGAGTATCATTATCGCATCTACAATGCTTAATAAAATAACACATACGCGCTCCATTCTAACCCTTCTTTACTCCATAATATGACTCTAGCTATTAGCTACTTGTCTTTCGCAATGAGACTCATATTACTACATTCATTCTATGAATTCAATACGTTTTACTAAAATTTTAAAAAAGAAATTTTTGATTTGAAATTTTTGAAGTAAGCTGATTACTAAAGTACGTTATAAAGGATATGATATAGTTTACAAATGTAGAGACTTTACATTTTAAATAGGAGGCATTTTTCATGGAAAATTATCATTTAAATGACGGACAAGTATTACCACAAGTTGGATTTGGTACATATAAACTGAATGGATCAACTGGAGTACGTGCAATTGTAAATGCCTTGAACAATGGCTATCGAATTCTTGATACTGCATATAATTATGAGAATGAAGGTACAGTTGGAAAAGCAATAGAAGAAAGTCACGTAGATCGAGATCAAATTATTGTAACTTCTAAATTACCAGGACGTTATCATAGTTATGATCAAGCAATCACTGCTATCCAAGAGTCAATATATCGACTTGGTGTTGAGTATCTAGACTTATATTTAATACATTGGCCAAATCCTAAACAAGGTAAGTATGTCGAAGCATGGAAAGCACTCATTGATGCTCAAAAACTTGGACTCATTAAATCTATTGGTGTATGTAATTTCTTAGAAGAACACATTGAAACACTAGAAAAAGAAACAGGCGTATTACCAGCAGTTAATCAAATAGAGTTACATCCTTACTTTAATCAAAAAGATGTACTAGAATATCACAAAGAAAAAGGCATTATAATAGAAGCATGGAGTCCATTAGGTCGTGCATCAGAAGTAATAAACGACGAGAAAATTGGAGAAATTGCTAAGAAATATAATAAAAAGATTCCACAAATTATCTTGAAATGGCATGTACAAAACGGTGTAGTACCAATTCCTAAATCTACATCAATCGCCAGACAAATACAGAACAAAGATATCTTTGATTTCTATTTAGAATCAGAAGACTTAGCTGAAATTGATTCATTAACAAAGAAAGATGGACGTCTTAAAGGCCAAGACCCAGCAACTCACGAAGAATTTTAAAAGGAGCGATTCAAATGGCAAAACTAGCAAAATTAGGTAAATCAAATATTGAAGTCAATCCGATTGGTTTAGGAACGAATGCAGTAGGAGGACATAATTTATACCCTAACCTCAATGAAGAACAAGGTAAAGATGTTGTCAGAGCTGCTATTGATAATGGTGTCACTTTACTAGATACAGCTTTTATTTATGGTCCAGGCAGATCAGAGGAACTTGTAGGTGAAGTTGTTAAAGAATACGATAGAAAAGATGTTGTTATCGCTACTAAAGGTGCTCATTATTTCGAAGGAGACGACACGAAACTTTCTAATGACCCAGAATTCATTAAAGAACAAGTTGAGAATAGCCTTAAAAGATTACAAACTGACTATATAGATTTATATTATATTCACTTTCCAGATGAAGAAACACCGAAAGATAAAGCTGTTGCTGCATTACAAGAATTGAAAGAAGCAGGCAAAATTAAAGCAATTGGTGTTTCTAACTTTACTTTGGATCAATTAAAAGAAGCGAATAAAAATGGAAATGTTGACGTAATTCAACATGAATATAACTTATTAAATCGTGAAAATGAACATATTTTAGAATATACAGCTGAACATAACATTACATTTATACCATACTTCCCATTAGCTGCAGGGTTACTTGCTGGTAAGTATGACGAAAATACAACATTCGATGATTTAAGAGCGAGTAAACCTGATTTCCAAGGTGAACAGTTCAAAGAAAATCTTAAAAAAGTTAATAAACTAAGAGATATTGCTAAAGAACACAACGTCGATGTTGCACATATTGTACTTGCCTATTATTTAACTAAACCTTCATTAGATGTTATTATTCCTGGTGCTAAAAGAAATGAGCAAGTAATAGATAACCTAAAAACATTGGATGTTCAGTTAACTGAAGACAACATTAAACAAATAGAATCTTTATTCCCAATTTCATAATTCACACCATTCAAAGCTGAGACAAAATAATTGTCTCAGCTTTTTCTTTTATCTCACAAATGTGTTTAATTAAAATAACAAAACATTTCTTCTATTGATATTGATTATCATTTGCAAATGTAGGATAATGAAACCAAGTAGAAGTATAGGAGGAATCATGACTTATGAATATGACAGACGTTACGATTATTGGCGGAGGTCCTGCTGGTTTATTCGCGAGTTTCTATTCCGGGTTAAGGGGAATGAGCGTCAGAATTCTAGATTTTCAAGATAAACTAGGTGGCAAAATGCATGTATACCCTGAAAAAATCATTTGGGATATTGGCGCGATAGCTCCAAAACCATGCTATGAAGTCATAGAAGATTTAGTGAAACAAGGTACTCATTTTGGACCTGAAGTTTGCTTAGAAGAAAAAGTTATCGATATAAAAAAAGTTGAAGAACAACATTTTATTTTATATACAGAAAAAGGGAATGAATACCATTCAAAATCTATTATTATTGCTGTTGGTGGCGGGATAATCAAACCACTTACGCTAGATATTGAAGGTGCTGAGCGCTTTGAACTTTCGAATTTGAATTACGTAGTCCAATCTATTCAAAAATTTAAAGATAAACATATTCTTATTTCTGGAGCTGGAAATTCAGCACTAGACTGGGCATGTGATTTATCTGAATATGCGAAAAGTGTCACGATTTGTTATAGAAAAGATGAAATTTCCGGTCATGAGCATATGCGTGAATTATTAGATAAACTCAACATTACTAAAAAGCCGAGTATGACAATTAAACAACTTAACAGTCACCCAGACAAGCCTATTATTTCAGAAGTTGTATTAGAACATGTTGAAACAAAAGAACAAGAAATCTTACCAGTTGATGAAGTAATTATTAGTCACGGATTTGATTATGAGTCAGAATTACTCCACAATGCACAAACGAAAATTAACTTAGTAAATGATTTCTTTATAGAAGGCTTAGGAAGCAGCAAAACTTCTGTTCCAGGTATATTTGGAGCTGGAGACATCCTTAAACACGAAGCAAAAGTACATTTAATAGCAGCTTGCTTTACAGATGCAGCTAATGCAGCAAACTTAGCAAAAAGTTATATCGATCCTGAAGCACAAGAAGGCGGTCGTGTTTCAAGTCATAATGATGTATTTAAAGAAAAGAACAAAGACATAATCAAAAATTATATCGCACAATCATAAGTTCAAACTACGGGCGGAGACAATTTGTGTCTCAGCCCTTTTTTATATTAAGCATATATGCAGAGCGTTTTTGTATACTTTTGTTTAAATTTTCTTAAATAAAATTTAATTTCTTCTAAAGTAAGGTTTCTTTCATTATCCACTTCATTCATATAATTTATTTACACCATATTCCTAGTTCCCCAAAACATTGATTTTACAACACTTATTAGTGTTAGGATTGTTTGAGTTGTTTCAGACGCTTGCCCTTTTTATCATTTACTTGCCCTTTTTCTGCCCTTAAAAAATTTATAAGGTCATAAAAGTAAATTCATTAATCCAATGCGTTTATAGTATTAAAGGAGGGATTAATATGTATCATGATGATGGTAATTTAATGTTAGTTGATACACCTGCAGAATACAAAAGAAAATAAATTTCACAAAACATCATTTTAAAACATTCATATGGATTGTATTGTGGAGATAGAGTAAAAAACACCATATTTACAATACATTTATGGTAAAGTGTATATTATATTAAAGCATAAATAATTATAATCCAAAAACTTTTAGGAGTAGATTCAACATGAACAATTTAGGAACTTTATATTTTTTCACAGGTAAAATGGGTGCTGGAAAAACAACAATGTCAAAACACTTAACGAAAGAAAAAAATGCAGTTTTATTATCAGAAGACGAATGGCTTGAAAGTCTGTATCCAAATAAAATTAAGACGTTAGAAGATTATCAAAATTTATCAAAACAAATAAAACCTTTGATAAAAAAACATATACAGAATATATTGTGTGTTGGGACAGATGTAGTTATGGACTTTCCAGGAAACACTAAAAATCAAAGAAGATATTTATTAAATATAGCTAATGAAATAAATGCCTATCATAAACTTATATATATAAATGTTGATAACCAAAAATGTATAGAACACCTAAAGATAAGACAACTAGAGGAACCAGAAAGGAATAATTTTGATACTGAATCTACTTTCAATTATCTCACTTCATTCTTCGAGGAACCCAACGAATCAGAAGGAATAAATATTATAGAAATAAATAGCAAAGATAAATAAAAAAGCCCACCAATTAAGGTGGGTTTGGTTATTTTGTAAATGCCCTGATACTTGTTATAAAAAATATTAATATTGTAACTATATGAATTATAAAAAGTCCAATTAAAAAACATCTCAAGAACTCATATAATATCTTCCAATTACCATGAATATAATTTATATTTACAGAAACAATTATCATTGAAAATAATATCAATAAAATGCTTATTACTGTCAAAATATATAAAAACCATCTTAGTTGCTTTCTATAGCTGACAGATATAAATATCCATTTAAACAATTTATCTTCTTTCATCGAGAATATCGAAGCAACAAATGTCCCAAACAAGCCTAATGTAATGCTAGAAAAAATTATTACATTATTAAAGAATGAAGTATAATCTAAAATGTTATCCACATTATCATCTCACTAATCTATTAAAAGGTTTATCTTGCAATCGATAAAAACTTACCATTCTACCATAAATGCCACTTTGTGATATAATACGCTCTTCACTAATATCTACATCGATAATTGCTTGTATTTTATTACTTATTAAGTCAATTGATTGTACACTACTATCTTCTTCCTCTCTAGCACGAACAATTAGTTTTTCTACTTCAGATTCACTATAATTTTGATAAGTATCCTCTGTAATCATATTTGTATATTTGTTTATAATTTCTCTCATATCTTCACTATTTATTTCAGCTGTTTTTCTATTCTCGGTCTTTAAAGTTATTTCAACTGAGTATACTCCATTTATTTCTTTCTTAAATAACTCGCGAAGAACATTTTGAGCCTGCTCCCTAGATACTTGAATCCCAATGCTTCTATACACACTTTGTCTTAGCGCTTTACTAGTAGTATTCTTTTCTAAAATTGCGTCTAACCTTAATTTCATTTCAATATTTAAAACTAAATAGACTAACTTATTTATAAAACCTTCGATAGCTTTTATACCTACAGCATTAACACCCCTTTGGATTATTAAACAAGCATTTGCGGGATCGTATAAACAACTTATTTTATACCCAATATATTCATCATCTTCAGCGTCTATAATTCGTGATTCTCCACTTTCTTTACTAAGTTCGTATAATTGATAGTCAAACTTTTCAAAAACTAAGTGAAAATACTTATTATCTAGATCATGATACACATAACTTAACTTTATTTTAACACCCGAATGTTCATAAGTATAAAAATAATTTGAAATATTACTTAGATAATCTTTGGGTTTCTTTTCTTCTTTCGCTTTTATAACCTTAGATTTACATTCTTTATATTGATTTTCAATAGTAGTAAATAAATTCGTTAACTCATATTCAACATCATCCCTATCAAATTCTTCTTTGATTGGTCTCAAAAAGTTAAAACGCACAATTTTATTCTTAGCCATTCCCCTTACCTCTTTCAGTGTGTATTTAACAATATTATACATTTTACACAATAAAGTTGAAAGAGTTAATTTATAAAAAACGCAACTAACATCGGGGAAGATATTAGTTGCTAATACACACTTATATTATACCATATAATAAGACTAACTACTATTATCAGATGCTAATTAATGACATAAAAAAACATCCTAGCCTATTTCCGTAAGCTAGGAGATATAGTTATAGCAAAGGAACTACTACAAAGGTTTCAGAGGTTTTAGAAAAATCGATTACATCTAGTTCTTATAAACTAATAAGCGAAGGAATTTTTCACTCTTAATATGTATATTGTACGATAAATTTAAATCCTTTAATTAATTATGACCTATAACGCTAGTCACTAACATATCTATGATGCTACAATTTATTTAGTTGTCATATAGACGAATCCCTTCGTTTATATTTTTTTTGAAAAAGCACCCCCAACTTATGATGCAGTTGGGGGCTTTTAATAGACAACTTGTAGTATATAGTATTGCATCCATACTTCTGAATCAAACCAATATTAATTTTACCCAAAATTATGCCTGCACAAATTTGTGCAGGTTTTTTTATTGAAAGATTCACCAATTTTCAAACGGGTTATAATAAATTTATAAAATATAAATCCACATATTTATTGATGAAATACTAATGCTTGGTTTTATTCTATTTTCAGTTTGGTTATCAATCATCGTTATCACTTTCTTTTATAAAAAGAAGCCCTGTACTTAATTGTACAAGGCTTCTTTTTTATGCTTTGAATAAATAACTTTTTTCTTTCCTCACTTCTTCTAGCACCTCATCAAGATTAATGACTTCGCCTGTCTCTATATTGATTTGGAAGAGGTCTTTATCCAACACTTTGAATATATCATCTGGATCGTGCATATCACGTGAAACGTTCTTTAAAATAGCTTTATCTAACTCATAAGCATTGATTAAATCTTTATGACGTTCTAACTCTTGTTTTAAATAATCACGTTCACTTTCTAATTCTAATACTCTATTATCATCATCTGATCATTGATTATCTATATCTTTAATTTTATTAGATAGCATTTCGTTATCCGCTTCTATTTCTTTAATCTTGTTAGACTGTTGTTTAATAGATTGGCCATATAAAGCCATTACACGCTTTATTTGTTCAGCCGATAACTTTATATCTCTTAACTGTTGCCTGTTCATTCTGTCCTCCTCCATTAATATATAAGGAAGTTATTTCTAACTTCCCTATACAAATTGTTTGAGGCTTAACTCAATCCTCTTGAATACATACCACTTCGATATAACTGACCTTGTCTGTGATTAACTTTTTTGGTAATTTCTTTACTATCTAAATATACGCTCGTGTCTTTTCTTGCGATTTGCTCTTGTGTTCTTCTGCTAGCATCTTGAATGTTTTTGCTTTGTTTAAGTGTTGCTAAGACATCTTTAAGAATTTCTGCTTCTTCATTAAACCCAAGCATCTCTCCAGTTTTGTCATGCAATACTTTACTTCTCGCTCTCATAGATGGATCATGACTTATAACTGATTCACTAAATCCACCTTCAGCAAGCCAAGCGATTTCTGGAGAATTAATAATGCCACCTTTAGCATAACCGTGACCTTGACCTATATATCCTAATAGTCCAGAACCATAAGTGTTTTTAGCATAATTCATACCTGCTACAAGGTTATGAAGTGGATTCCAAATATTGCCCATTCCTTTACCTTTGTTTGCTGCAAAAGTTCCTGGTTTAACTTGTACAAGTCCCATGGCGTTTCCATCTGCTAAGCCATCATTACCACCCATTGCTCTAGCATTACCACCAGATTCAGTCATAATTTGCTTAGACCATGCGTTGATATAAGCTGATGTTATAGGTAAACCAGCAGTTCTTAAAGCCCTTATAATCAGACTTCTATAATTACCACCTTTTCCACCACTACTACCACCCATACCTTTCAAGACTTTAACTGGGTCTAATGTGTTTTTATTCGTTAGATAAGGTGTTGGTACTTCTTCGACTTGTGTATGCAAGTGAGCGCCCTTAGTGAAATGTCCACTATTACCTGTTATTGCAATGTCTTCACCTTTTTTCACCATACCTTCTTTTAATATTTTGCTTAAGTGAACAAAGTACATTGCAATTTTACCGGCTGCAAGGCGTAAAACATTACCACCACCAAAGTCGTGTTGTGCAGTGGCTTTGCCATTCATTGGTGCTTGAATTTTCTCGAAAACATGAGGAGTATCAATACCAAAATGTCGTCCACCATTGATAGATGCAGGATAACCTGGTAAAGGACTATTCGGACTATATCCAAATGTAATTCCTTTGCTTAAAATACCAGAACCGTCAATATCTCCACCACTTGTTTCTTCAAACCACTTTGCGAATAGATTCTTAACTCCAGAAGTAAGCTTTTTATACATTGCGCCCATCATATCTCCAGGTACACCTTTAATACCAGAAAAATCTACACCCATCATATCCATTACTTTATTGACAAGTTTTCCAGGGTTTTCGATATAATCAAATACATCGCCAACTACAGAATCAAATTTATCTTTCACTGCTTTTCCAGCACTTTTGACACCTTCAACGCCCTCTGAAACTTTTTCAACTTTATCAGGATTTTTACCCATTAAAGTTCCTAGTCCGTCACCTATATTTCCAGAAAACTTACCAAATACAGTCCCTTTTGAATATCTTGGTAATCCATTCATATCTGCATATGTTTGTGTTCCATTGTCGACCACAGTACCTTTAGGTAAGTAAGCAAGTGTATCAGTGTCTGGTGTAATTACAGTCTTGCCATTAGGATAACGAATCGTTTCGTGTCTAAATCCACCAGGACCATTGCCACGTCCTTTATCACCAACGACAGCCATTGTGTCTTGTGCAATAGCACCATTTCTTGTACCAGTAGATAGTTTGATAGGCTTAATCATTTCTTTACCCATACCTAATTTGTCGCCTACTTTATTAACGCCATCAATCATGAGATTAAGTCCACCAATTGCATGTTTCTTAATTCCAGACGCTAATTTTTTAGCGTTTTCAACAACACTATCTTTCATACCAATGACCATATCTTTAATGCCATTAACAAAACCTTTAATGCCATCTTTCATTTTTCCAAAGATACCGACAACTGCATCTTTCATCGTGTTTGCCATTCCAGTCGCTTTATCTTTAATAGTTGTCCAAGTGTTTTTAGAAAAGTCTAAAACTTTATTTAGAATTCCTTTTATACTTTTTAACATGCCATTAAATTTTCCCTTTATGTTATTCCATAAAGTTTGAGCGATTGAAGTTACTTTGTTTTTTAATGAGTTCCACAAATTAATGGCAAATGTTTTTAATCTATTGAAAATACTACGTACAGAATTAAAGAGTCCCTGAATTTTATTTTTTACCAATGTCCATAGCGTTTGTGCAATAGATACAACCTTATTCTTCAATCCTAACCATAAATTAATTACAAATGTTTTTAATCCATTAAAGATTGATTTCGTGCTATTCCATAATCCCAAGAATTTGTTTTTAACTTGAGTCCATATTGATTGAGCAAAACTAACTATTTTATTCTTGATGAATGTCCAGGTATTGACTAAGAAATTACGAATACTTGTATAAATAGACTTGATACTTTTAAATAGTCCTATAAACTTATTTCTAACAGTTGTCCAGATACCTTGTGCCATTCTACCTATGAAATTCTTAATAAACGTCCAACCTCTAGTGATTACACCTCGTACCAAGTTCAATCCTAATGCCACAGTCTTTAACATCTTGCCAACGAACCATAATTGCACTAAATTCCACGCTAGCATTACTGCACCTTTTAATATTTGAACAATACCTTGCCACACGCCACGCCAATTTCCTGTGAATAAAGCAGAAAATACTTTAATAGTACCTAGTATAATATTTAGTGCGCCTTGAATAACGCCTTTAATATTGTTCCAAACTGAAACGATCAACATTCTAATAGCTGGCCAGATAAATTTCATCAAGTTCCAAATCAAAGTCATAATTGGTTTGATGATATTACCCCAAATAAATCTAAATGCAGTTCCTATTCCAGAAGCAATATTGCTAACTGCACTCATTATTTGCGTACCGTTTTGTTGCCAAAATGTAGAAAGTTGTTGTCCTATTTGCATGCCAAAACTTTTAACTGCATTAACAACTTGGAAGAACACTTGCTTAATTTTACTTACTACACCCATTAATTTATGAACTTGTTCAGCAGGCATAACTCTCGATAGCATACTCATGCCACGACCATCATTACCTTTGAATAAATTAAATACTCCCGTGACTAGGTCTTTAAGCTTTCCGAATGCCACTTTTACATTTTCAATTACGTTATTAACTACATTTCTAAATGTTTCTGATTTCTTATAGGCAATTACAAATGCAGTACCTAAAGCAACAATACCTAATGTAATCCAACCAATAGGTCCAGTCATCACTCCGAGTGCAGCACCTAGTTTAGGAAATACTTTAGTGATTCCAACTATTGCACCTTCAGCACTTTTAGAAGCAGCACTAAATTTAGCAATGAACTGTAGAAACTTACCGAATGGACCAAATATCATTGCTATCACACCAGTCAGTTTCCCGAATATGGTTAATATAGGACCAACTGCAATAAGTGTTAGCGCACTCCATTTCATAACACTGTTAATGAGTTTTTGCGTTCCAGTATCAAGACTGTTGTACCAACCAACAATACCTTTAATACCATTAATAACTTTATCAAAAGCTACTCCTAGCGATTCTCCCCATTTAGCAGCCGAACCTTCCATACTATCGAACATACCAGTTAGATCATTCATTAAAGGTTTCATTTTACTGAAGAAACCTCCACCTTTGCCACCAGCATCAAGAAATGAAGCGCCGATACGTCCAACTGCAGCCCACATATTAGCTAATGATGCCGTGAATGATTTTTCACCCATCGTTTTAGCTGCTCCACCAATGTTATTTTCAATAGCATTTTGTAACATTTCACTTGATATTTTTCCATCTGCTGCCATATCTGAAACTTCAGATGCTGCAACATTCGCTTCTTTTGCTAACCATTGGTAAATAGGTAGACCTCTATCAGATAGTTCTTGTAATTCTCCATTGTATGCTTTGTTGGATGTTTGAACTTTGTTTAAGATCCTTCCCATTTCGTCCATACCAACACCAGCTACAGCTGCTGCATCTCCAGTATTAGTTAAATATTGAACTAATTCTTTACCTGGTTTAATGCCAGCAGCAACAGCATTCGCAGCAGTAGTTGCAGCTTCACCCATACCGAACGATGTACCTTTAACAGCTTTATTAGCATTCGTCATTATTTCTTCAACGTTTTTTCCACTATTACCTAAAGCAGATAGTTTGGCTTCTGCGTTATCGATTTCTACTAAACGCCCAAAACCTTTACCGATTGTGATACCTGCTAATGCACTACCTGCTATCATTGCTGGTTTCGTTATTTTACTTGTTAAGCTACTTCCCATTTCAACCGACTTTTTAGAAATCGTATCAAGGGTACTACTAACTCTTTCAAAACCTTGACCCGTTTTAAATACTCGATTCATACCACGTGACATGTTCTTTTCCATTGACGATGCTGCACGATTAGATGCTTTCTCTATATCATCAAGTCTATTGGTAATAGCATTAAATGCTGATTCCATTCCCTTAGCATCGGAAGTAAACTTGGCTTGCAATTCTTTAATAGTTGCCATATAAACACTCCCCTCTTTGGTGAGCATTTATAATCATTTTATCTTCTCCTAGTCATTTAATTTTGCTAAATTACGCAGTTCTTCTTCTGTCATATCTGTCATGATGTCTTCAATAAATGTAATGTCGCCTGTATGTTCGATAGAGTGCTTATCACTCCATTCGACTTTTCTATTTTTAAGCCAAAATATAATCGCCGTTGTATCTGGTGCAACATGCTTTCGAACTCTCTTTACTTCAATACCTTGTTCGTATGTTACTTCTTCAACATAGTAGCCTAATGCTCGTTTGTGTAGAGAACTTTCAACCTCTCTATCTACAACTTCCTTACCTCTTTTTAAGGCTTGTAAAATAGGTAAATGAGCCTTCTTCCAGTTGTATAATGTCTTAACGCTACAGCCTATGTTATGCGCTATCTGTTCATCAATTAAGCCGTCTCTAGCCCAACCCTCAATCTTCGTTAATCCCTCTTCAGTTAACCAATCTTTATACGATACCCTCACCATCACATCACCTCCTTTCGTCGTTTAAAATCATTATGTTCAGCTAAATGCTTACCTTTCAAATGATTAAAGATTTCTACCCAATTAATTACAACTGGTTCGACTTTAAATTCATAATCAATATAACTTTGTATCTCATCACTTAATACGTTGACCGCTTCTTGTTCAATTGGATCATCATGTATTCTTTCATCGTGTATCTTTGCTAACGCTTTTTTGAACTTGTTTATCGGGTATTGGTCGTTCCGATTTCTTCTCACGCCATACTTTTGAAAGTATCTAACCGCTCTAACAGTGTTATAATCATTAGCTTCTATAAAAGCATTTTCAACATCATCGTTAGCTTGATTAAACACGTCTATTTTCCGTTGTAATCGTTCTTTACACTCAATGATATGAATTGATAAATCGCATATATTAAACACTTTAGTTCTTAAACCCATTGCTTCATCAATGCCCATTGTCGAGCAATTCATATGGTACAGTTCTTCTATTTCCTCTTGTCTATGCTTAATATATGCTCGTTGATACAGTCTGTTGTATTTAGTTAATAACGCCCTATCAGTAACGGAATATGTCACTTAAAACACCTCACAGAAAGTTAGTAAAATCTATTGCTTTACGTTCTTTTTCCGTTTCAATGTCTGGTATATTATCAATCTTTTCACTTTGTTCATCTTTAGTTTTTTCTACAATTACATTCATTAATTCATCTATCCACTTTAAATAATCGTCGGGCATATGAGGGTGATTTTTCATATCTTCTAATGCGTAAATCCACATTTTGTAGTCTTTACGTTTTGTTGATATTAGATACTCGCAAAACCGAAGCTTTGTATAATATTGAGCAATCACTTCATCTTTTGTTATACGTGATAGGTCTCGTTCTTCAAACACTTCTAGTAACACTTCTAACATAGTATTTTTATACCACTCGTTAGGATCAGTATTAAAACACTCATGTCGATGTAGTTCCCAGCGCAATCCCTCATCACTAAACTCTTGTATTGCGTCTTTATATTGCTCTTTAAAATGCTCTTTAAAGTTGCTGTTAATACTGGTCATAGTTACCTCCTTTAAAGTTATGAGGTCGTAAAGCACGACCCCACTTTATTAATTTTTACTGATTTCAACTTTATCTAGTTCGCCTTTATGATTAATCATATTTCTCGTTTTAGCTTTCCATGTACCATATTGCTTTTTAAACAAATCTTTATCTTGAACAGATAAAAAGTGATGTATGTTATCGTACTCAATCAAGTCATGGTTATAAAGCGTATTTAAATCTCTAAATTCTTCTATAATGGCGTTATATTCCTCTATAGCATTATTCAGTCTTACTTGTATATCCTCCGCTTCTTCTTGATAATATGATCTTAAGTCATTTACTTTGTTCAATAACTCAAATAGATTCTTTCGTTTAATTGCTGGTACAGTATCTTTCTTAATTTTAATTAAGTCATCATGTTCTTTTAATTTTTCTTTAGCTTTTAAAACTTCTTTATATGATTCTTGTGCCTTTTCAAACTCACCGTTATTAGTAGCCAAACCGTATACTTGTTCTACTTCTGTTAATTCAGTGACTAATTCACTTCTTGTTTGTTCTAACGCCTTTAGTTCTGAATCTATCTTTTTATTTGCCTCTAAGTATTCTTTATAATATTTATCTGTTTTCCTTTTTAATTTCTCCTTTAGTTTTAGTTACGTACTTTTTTGACTAAGCTATTACTCATTTTTGAGCAATAGTATGCGATCTTTTTTGACCACGTACTTTTTAATGTGTCAATTTTGTCAATTTATAATGAAGCGGCTTTTAATATCCTCACTTTTGGGGATATTAACGAACGCAATTTTGCGTTGGCTGAATCAATGTGTCCAAATCTGGACAGTGAAATCTGCAGAATCCAATTTTGGATTTTGAGAACTCACTTTTGAGTTTTGAGAACGTGATTTTGCGTTTTCAGAACTTAGTTATTGTTCTAACGCGTCCACATTTGGAGTCATTAAAATCTTTTCTATTTATCACGGTGCATATTTGAGTAGTGAGATGTAATCCCATTCAAGGACTTCGTGGTCAATTTGACTACGCAGATTATGACCTCGTGTTTCACGACTCCCTTTGAGATGACTAGGCAAATTACCCATTCAGCACAAATGACGGAACGAATCGTTCCCCCCTTTAACTGACGTCACGAATCGTTACGGCAGAAACCTTAGAAAACCTAACATAAAATCTCATCAAATATTGATTTTTGAACTTGTTCCCGTCTTCTTAATCTAGTTGGCGACATGTTATTAATGCGTGCTTGTTTTTGTTGTTCTATCCATGATAATAAATGTCTATCTGATTCATTTTGCTTTTTCAATCTCTTTTTACGCTTTAAATAATTACGTCTGTTACGTTCGCTAATACGTTCTTTATTGAGTTTATTGTATTGCTTCATGTATTCCTTTCTTTCTTCAGACATGCCCTCTCACTCCATATCGCTTATTTGCTTTTTAATTAGTATCTATTTCATTCTCGTGAACAACTTCTAACCTTTATATATCAATGTTTTATACTCACATTTTCCAACAATTGTCTTAATAGGTTTTTATACCAACATATCCCAGCATTTAATTATTAGGTTCATATAAAATAGTCTCGTTCGTTCTCACCCAAATAACATGTAATGCGTAACTTTCCGCTTCAAGTTCTCTTATATAATTTGGATCAGCATCATCATGTTTTGCATGACCTATCTTTTCATTTAAATATCTTTGAAGTTCCTGTAACTCTTTGTTAAGCTTTTTGAATTTATCTTCGTAATAGCTCATTAATTAACCTCCAATCTCAAATATGGTTATTTGCGTTTTAAAGGCTATATTTGGAACATTTGCCAATTTATGATAATTAGTATTACTCAACATGTTATCGTCCCAAATAGCCTATAATTTTAATCAAATTTAATACTTTTACTCTTAAAACGGTGGATCACTGATATCATAAGGCAAATTATTATCATTCTTTTTTTCAGCTATCTTTTTTTCTTCATTTGATGTGTTCTTAAATTTACCTTTTCTCCTTCTATCAGTACCTCTCATTTCGATTGGTGTTGTATTTTCCATCATTCTTGAGAATATGCGTTCCCAATCTTTGTCACTTGATAGTTCTTTTTGAGTAAGGTTGGTCGTATAAACATTGTGTTTACCCAGTCTGGATTGAATAATTATTAGTAGTATTGACATGTCTGCTTTGTAGTTAGAAGAAGCACCAACATCATCGAATATAACTAAATCAGCGGTTCGAATTAGATATAGCATTGTTTCTTGATAGTTTTGTTTCGCTAGTAGTGTATTGGGATTCCAACTTGTTTTTATATTATTTAAAAGCAAATTAATATCTAAATACATAACTCTGAAACTCTTTTTGGCGTCATTCATAATTGAAGCTGCTAACATTGACTTACCTGTTCCATAATCACCGTAGATAAATAATGATTGAGGATTATATAAATCAAAGTTGTCTGAATACCTTTTGCATATTCTCATTGCCCTAGCATTCATTTCATTTTCTGGTTCATATTCATCAAAATGAACATTCTGGAATTTTTTAGGGATAAAAGAGAGTGATTTATTGAAATATCTATCTCTATTAATTTTTTCAGATTGTTTAATATTGCTTTTAGCTAATTCGTTTAAATTACAATGACAGTTATATCGCCACTTATACCCGTTTTCATGTTCCAAATCGCTTACTATCCGACCACATCCAGAACATATATACGATTCAGATTCATATGTTACTGGTGATCCTTTTTCAGCTTCTCTATATTTCATTTGTATCATCGTTTAACCTCCAATCAGAAAGGAAGTGAATCATCTGGAATCTCGGCAAATTCCATTTCCTGATAAGGAGAATGATGTCCATCTTCCTTTTGCCGTTTATTTTTGTTATTGAAGCTATGTTGCCTTTTTAGCAAATACTGTTCAGCATCTTCTTTAGTCTTAACACCATTCTTAGACCAATCAATAAGTACTCTATTTATATATGAATATTTTTGGGCACTATTACGTGCAGCTTCTTGAATAGCTTTACAAACTAATTCTTTACCAAACTTATCGACGTCTTCTCCTAAATGAACATAATCACTTCCATTTAACGCTTGGATTGTTTTGTTGTAATAATCAGCTATCTTTTTAAAATCTTCATCGCTCACGCTCTGATGATTATTAACATTATTATCGTTATTAGCATTATTGTTTGTTTCTTTCTGTTTCTTTTCTGATTCTTTTCTGATTTCTTTCTGTTTCTTTTCTGTGTTACTTCTCTGTCTTTTTTCTAAATCTATATTTTGATAAACATCATAGTTTACAATGGTTACAAGTGTTTTTTTGGTGTCTTTTTTTAGAACTATCATTCCATCTTCATGGAGTATATTTAAAAACTTATCTACTTTAGTAATTGACCAATTCCATTGATTACCTAACTTTCTTAATGAAGTTAATTTTTGCCCACGCTTCACATCAATCAATTGACCATCGTGCATAACTTTTCCATCTTTGTGATTTGCTATTAGGATTAAATCAATCCATGCTTCAAACTTTGAAAACTTTCTATCTTCTTGAAATAACCAGTGATTTTGGATAGACCTATGCAAGCTTATCCAACCTAAGTTTTCACTCATGCATCACTCCCTCACTTTCTCAATTCATGCTATAATTTGAGTAGATGAAATTTTTAATCGAATGATTTCATCTATGTTCTAAGTACCTTGCACACATGGAGTTTGGTCGCTACGGTGTGTAAGGTTCTTTTTATGCGTTTCTTTAACTATCCTTTTGTAGTGATAGCTTAAATAATCAATTAAATCTGATGAATTTTCTTTAAAAAACAGTTGTTCTTCTTTTGTTTCAGCTTCGATATATAAGCCATCATGTTTTTCAATTAACCTAACCATGTTGTACCTCCTCTATCATGCTTAAATTTAATTCAGCAGCAGCAAGCGTTGTTTCTGTACTGAAAGTAGGTATCAATTTTTGTATCGTTTCTAATGGTGCATTGAGCAATAACTCATCTGCTTCACTCGACCTAACATTAAACCACCCTATCGCTGTCTTAATTATCTTCACTTGTATATTCATTTAATATCCCTCCGCTTTTAATATTTTTTTCATTTCAAATACTGCAAAAACACTAGCCATTCTTAACATAGCCAATTTACTCATTTGGGAAGTCCCGAAATATATAGACCTATCTTCGAATTCTGTTGCTTCTTTTAAAATTGCGCAGGCACTACCTATAACAACTTGTGAAGTTGGTTTAAAATGATCTAATGAATCATTCAACACACGACCGTGAGCATTCAGCATTACATATTCATAATGTGCTTCTCTGGATAACACATTAGTCTTACCTTCAAAATTTACTAGATACACATCACGATTATCATTTAAAGATTTTTCGAGTTCATAGATTGATTGTTTGATGTTGTTTACTCCGTCTAACTTGTTCATAACAAACCTCCTACATCCATTTTTTATTAATTATTCTTAAATAAGTTTTAAATTTTTCTATTTCAACTACCTTAAGAGTTGCTGAAATACTAACAAACATGTCATCGATTCCATTCGGTTCATCTTCCCAACGGTCTAGTATTCTATATACCGTAGACTTAGAAAATCCACATAGTTTTGCCAATTGAGGAACTTTTGCGTAGATAGGTTGAACTACTATCTGTTCATCTCTTGTTATCGTGTTCTGACGTGTTGGTATTTCCGTTACATTTTTCATTGTTTACACCTCCTTTAACTCAACAAAACTCAACTTATCATCAAAAAAAATTTCATCAATAGTTATATTTGGATAAATTGATTTAAGTAGATTTTTAAAAATAATTTTTTCACTATCTCTGAATTCTGTCTTTCCGTTTTCTTTATTAGAATATGCTTGAGTTGATATTGCCATTAAATCTGCAATCTCACTCTGTGATTTGTTAAGCATTTTTCGATAGATTAAAATTTTATTCATTACTACACTCCTCTCAACTAGATGAATTAAATATATCATAACAATAATTTAAAAACAATATAAAAACTACACATTTGTCAATTTGTGATTTAAAAATTCTTTCAAGTGTTGTATTATGTAGAATAAGAGGTGGTTATTATGAACAGTTATAACATTGAATCGGTTGGTAAAAGGATTAAAAGCATTCGCCAAAATAACGGAATGAATTTAGAAGAGTTCGGAAATATATTTGGAGTAAGTAAAAGTAATGTATCTAAATGGGAAAATGGCAGACAACGTCCTAATAACCAGAGATTAAAAGAAATTGCAGAAAAAGGCGGTTGTTCAATATCATATTTATTATTTGGAACATATGATGAATTAATTTCAGATATGATAAATTTATATTTTAAAAATCATTCGAGTTTAGATTTTATAGATAAAGAAGAAATAATACAATTTCATATTTCCAAATATAATTATAAAAAAGCGCAGATTTTCCATGAGATTAGTACTGAATATACAAATAGTAATAATGAACTGACCGTATCAACATGGGAATTAAAAAACATGACCGATCAAGTCTTGTATGATGAGATAGCTGGTGGGCTAAAAACATATTTGAATAGGTTGGATTATATTTATTCTTCAGATGAAGGTAGTTATGATTTAAAGAAATTTAAGAACTTATCTGAAATACTTCAAATACAATTCAAAAAAAGCGAAGCCACTTTGCCAATCTATTTAAATGATAAGGTGGATCAGTTGTATAATGATGAAAATTTAAAATACGACGAAAAAGTTCATGAAATTTTAAAAAAAGATATGATTGAGTTTTTTAACGCCCTCTTAAATGGGCATTTTAAACATAATATGTATAAGATGACCAAAAACACTATAAATTATATTAGTGACATAATGATTGAGGAGTTTGAAGGTATAAATTACAAACTTAACTTTAATAAATTCAACGGTTGGAACGATTTAGATGATGAAACAAAAGAAAAAATATTTAATCAAATTGATGAAATGGCATCATTATTGATCGAAAGAGAATTAAGAAATTAAAGCAAACGAGGAATTCGAATGTCACTAGAAGACTTAGAAAATAATTTAAGAAACCATTTAATAGAATTATTTAAATCTGCTTATCAAGCAGGTTTGTATGATAATAAATATCCATCAGTCATTGATAGACACCAAGCTATGGAAATCTTGAAAGTAGGAAGTGTGAAATTTTCAGAGATTATTAACAGAGAAGATTTCAAATTTGTAAAAGTGAGATACACTCGTGGTAAATATTCATATGTGAATTTATTGAAATGGATTAATAACGAATAACATTTAATTCATATCTTATATATTGGTTTCCGAAAAAAAGAGTAACCAATAATCATTAACTAATAAAGGAGGACTAGCCTATGTGGTATGAGGAATGTCAATACAAAATCAATTTTGGGAAACAAGAACTATACAAATTACAAAGTTCTTAATTGACTTTTAATTATTGTAGTTATAGAATAAGAATCAAGTTAAGCAATAAGTATCTGACTCAACTTTTAGTTGGGAGGACTTATTTGCGCAAAACGCCTCTTATTCTACTACTTTGTAGTAATAAGGGGCGTTTTTGTTATATATAGGGAGAAATTAAAAGATGAGACCATTTAAAAATATTGATGAACAAATAAATATACTAATAGATAGAGGACTACTTATCGAAGATTACAATAAGGCTAAGCGATATTTAATTCATAATAATTATTATAATGTTGTAAATATGTATAGCAAGTTATTTCAAGAAAAAGAAAACCTTTATATTAAAGGGACAACTTTTGAGGAAATTAAAGCTTTACATATTTTTGATACTGAGATTAAAAACTTATTAATGAAATATATAATTATTGCAGAAAAACATTTTAAATCGATATTCGCCTATCATTTCGCAAAAAAATATCACAATAAGCCTTTTGCATATCTTGATACATCAAATTACTCTAATAGCAATCCACTTGCACTAACACAAACATTATCTTATATTTCAAAAAAAGTTAATGAACAAATTAGATCTAAAAAAGAAAATTCCGTTAAACATCATTTTGCTAATCATAAAGATGTTCCTATTTGGGTCATAGTAAATGATTTAACTTTAGGTAACATTATAAGGCTTTATAAATTTATCGATAATAAAACAAGAAATGAAATAGCGAAAGAATTATCCGATATATTGGATACTAACATTCATCAAAAAATAAACTTAGAACCCAACTACTTAGACAAAATATTAGACAATGTATTAAATGTTCGTAATTGTGTTGCTCATAACAACAAACTCCTAAAATATAAGTGTAATAATAATATAAAATTCATACCAGCTTTGTATGGTTCTTTACAAATAGATTCTAAATCTTCTAGACAAACACCTTTTCATGTATTTATTGCGCTTAAGTGTTTTTTACCGACTGAGGATTATGCTTTATTACATAATTCAATATTAAAAAGAACAATTAATATGAGCAAAAAATTAAATGATAATAGTATGAATTTGGTACTAGAATCATATGGCTTTCCATTATCATGGCATAAAAAAGTTTCGAAAATTCCTCAAAAATAAAATTTTAGGATGTGAATAAATATGTGGTATGAAGAGTTTACTAATAAACATGACGTTGTACAGTACCGCTTCTATGAGAAGTATAAAGATCCATTAACGGACAAATGGAAGCGTGTAAGCATAGTTATGAATAAGAATGGTAAGCAATCACAGAAAGAAGCACAGAAGCGGTTAAATGAGCGTATTGAAGTGAAGTTGAACGATAAGACGCCCAGCACCTTAAAGACGTTAACGTTTCATCAGGCATGTGATGAGTGGTTTGAACACTATAAAACTGTTTCGGGAAGTAAGCAGTCATCGATCACATCGATAGCAAGTAGGGTTAAATTAGCAAAGAAACATATAGCTGCTGATGTTCTAGCCAATAAGATTAATGTGAATATACTCAATGATTTAGTAAAGAGTGTTGATGAGGACGGTATAAGTCATAAATATATTAAAGATACAATTAGATTAGTAAGGCATGTTATGAAGTACTTACAGAAAAAGTATAAAATAAAAGATATATCCTTTATTGATGATGTCGATTTACCTAAACAAGCAAAAACAAGAGACGAAATAAAGGCTAAACGTGAGAACTATTTAGAAATGGATCAAGTTAAAGAAGTAACTAATAGATTAAATGAGGTTGCTAAACAAAAGGTTTCAGAACATATTAAACGAACTTACTTAATTTCTGCTTATATCATGGAATTTCAAGCCTTAAATGGTATGCGAATAGGCGAATTATTAGCTATACAGCCACAAGATATTGATTTCGATAACAAAACACTTACGATAGACGGTACTATTCAATGGATTAGAGATAAAAAAGGTCATATTGGTATCAAAGATACAACAAAGACAGAAGCATCATATAGGACTATTTCATTAACTACAAGAAGTTGCGAGATACTGAAAAAGGTTATGTTAGAAAATAAAAAGTCTTTAAAATGGGGAGACGACTATATTGAGAGAGGATTTGTATTCACTAACTTTAAAGGTAGCCCTTTATCAATACCATGTATAAACAGACTTATACAATCTGCATGTAGTGATATTGGAATAGATAAACATGTTACAACGCACACCATGAGACATACACACATATCGTTACTATCTCAATTAGGCGTTTCTTTAAAAGCAATAATGCAGCGTGTAGGACATACAGATCATAAAACAACGTTACAGATATACAGTCATGTTACTGAACAAATGGATAAAGATATGATGAATAAATTAGAAGCGGTTAATAGTTAGTAGGGTCGAAATATCGGCTCTATTTTTTATGCCTAAAATATTAACTTTCTCACATGTTGCCCTTTTTCTGCCCTTTTTTATTAAAAATATAGATACAAACATCTTTCAAAGCATTGATATAATAACGTTTATCACTTTATTTTTCTTAATCCACTTCATTAAAGAAATTTTGCCTCTCAAATTGTGCATGTTTATTTTGTATCATATTTCTATATTTCTTTGGAGTGACACCGTAATATAATTTAAAAGCGTGAATATATGCGGACACATTATAGAAACCGTGCTTTTCAGATATATCTATGATCTTTTCACAAGTATGAATTAAATCATATATGCTATTTAGTAATCTAATATCTGTTAAATAGTCTTTAAAATTAACACCCAATTGTTCTTTAAACATTTTAGAAAAGTAAGATTCAGACAAACGATATTTGTTTGTAAATGTATTAATTGTAATACGCTCATTATAATGTTCATGAATATAATTTCTAATTTCTTCAATAATCGGATTAACATCTTTATACATATTCGAACTATCTTCGTTATCTATATGCAATTGTCCTTTATAAATTTCTAATATAGCAATGATTTGCTTCATAACTTTAAAATTCCGGTCATTTTCTTGTGTTAAATATAAAGAACAAAGATATATAAGTTGATTTCTTAACGGTATCATTTCTGATTGTGTTGTCACATGACTATGATTACATAATAATTCAGGAACCATCGTTTCAATTAATGATTTGTAAAAATGTATTTGTACGACGATATTCCCTTCCCTTACATCAAGTTTGTAACACTCATTATGCTTTACAATAAATGTGTCACCTTCCTCATAAAAAGTGCTCACATCTTTGACTGTAATCATAGCTTTTCCTTTCAGCACTACAAAAAAAGAAACCCCAACATGATTACGGTATTTAGTGGCAGAACGCTTTAGGTATTTGATTTCATATATATTTCTCACAACAAATCTCCTAATTAATTTTAATCTTTTTGTACATTTGAAAATCATTCATGGCAAAATATAATACAAAATATTTAATTACAACAATAATATTATAATTGGAAAACTTTAATGAGTAAATATATAAAACCAAAATTATCAGATTTTTAATTTTATATATTGTATGACGATATACACATAATAAAAACGCCCTAAAAGATAGACCATAAAGTCTACCTTTTAGGGCGTGCTATATATTTTTTTAAGATTTAACTACTTCTTGTCCACGTTTATTCCAAGTAAATATGAAACTCAACATAGCTAGTATACTAACAATCGTTAATAATAAGAATCCTGAATCCCATCCTAATTTATCAACTATTAACCCCATAATAATATTAGCCATTACTGCTCCACCTAGATAACCAAATAATCCCGTTAATCCTGCAGCTGTTCCTGCTGCTTTTTTAGGGACATAATCCAGAGCTTGTAATCCAATAAGCATAACTGGACCGTAAATTAAGAATCCAATAGCAATTAATGCAATATTATCAACTAACGGATTTCCAGGAGGGTTTAACCAATATATGATAACTGCTATTGTGACACCTAGCATAAAGATAAATCCTGCTGGTCCCCTTCTACCTTTAAACACTTTATCTGATATATATCCACATAATAAAGTACCAGGAATACCAGCCCATTCATATAAGAAGTATGCCCAACCGGAAGCATTTAAATCGAACCCTTTTTCTTCATTTAAATAAGTTGGTGCCCAGTCAAGTACACCGTAACGTACGAAATAAACAAAAATATTGGCAATTGCAATCATCCAAACCCATTTATTATTTAATACGTATTTAAACAGAATATCCTTCGTTGTAAGTTCAACTTCTAATGTTTGTTGTGATTTATTAGGATAATCATTTCTATACTCCTCTATAGGTGGTAAACCCATTGATTGAGGTGTGTCTCTAACAAGAATGTATGACACTACTGCAATAATTAATGCGATAATAGCTGGATAAATAAATGCACCTTCAAATCCTTTTAAATAACCAAACGATAGTGTTCCAGTTATAGAAATACCGAGCAATGCGATTGGTGCCATTAATCCTCCACCAACATTATGCGCAACGTTCCATATAGCTGTTTTGCCACCACGTTCACTTACACTATACCAATGTACGAGTACTCTTCCTGATGGCGGCCATCCCATACCTTGGAACCACCCATTTAAGAACAGCATGATAAACATAATAAATACACTTGAAGTTAATACAGGAATAAACCCCATTAATAAATTAACGATAGCGGTTAATACTAAACCTAACGTTAAAAATATTCTTGCATTACTCCTATCGCTCACTGTACCCATGATAAATTTACTGAATCCGTATGCTATTGAAATTGCTGATAAAGCAAACCCTAATTCTGTCTTAGTGAAGCCTTCATCAATTAAAGCAGGCATAGCAAGTGAAAAGTTCTTTCTTAATAAATAATAACCAGCATAACCAAGAAATATCCCTATAAAGACTTGTAGTCTTAATTTCTTGTATGTATCATCCACCTGTTCTTCTGGTAGTGGATCAATATGCTTGGCTGGTTTCAAGAAATTTGCCATAGTTACCCCTCCTAATGTTAATTATTTGTAAGGATTGTAAACTTTTTGTAAATTTATTAATTGTATTTTCATCATAGATATTGTATACATTAAAGTCAATGAAATTTGTAACATTTTACAAAATAAAGGATAATTAAGCTAACTTAAACAGGAGGAACAATCATGAATTTTATAATATGGCTTATTATATTTTGTGAAGTAGCTTTTTGGGTAGTTATATTACTCGGCTTAGTCAGTAGATATATATTAAAGCAGAAAGCACTCGGATTATTCTGTCTAGCACTTACACCTGTTATAGATTTAATTTTACTTATAACAACAAGTGTAGATTTAATGAATGGTGCAACAGCTGAAACGCCACATGCAATTGCAGCAGTCTATATTTCTGTATCCCTTGTATTTGGAAAAAGTATGATAAAGTGTGCAGATGATAGGTTCAAATATTATGCTATGAAAGAAGGTAGCAAACCTGAGAAACCCAGTGGATTCGCAATGCTAAACTATATGCGAAAAGTTGGATCAAACATTTACTCTCTTACATTATAGGGATAGGTATTCTACATTTAATCATTTATTTAATTCATGATATAAGCGTACTTTCAATCCAGTCATCTACTGCCAATACAATGATAAGAGGCAGGGACAATTAATTTGCCTCTGCCTCTTCTTTACGTTTATTTATCATGTTCATCTTCAATATTGCCGACAATATTTTCAAGTATGTCTTCCATTGTAATCATACCTACTAATTCACCATAATCATTGTGAACTATTGAGATATGCGCACGTTGTTTTTTCATTTTATCTAATACGTTTTGAATGGCGTCTGCCTCTTTGACAAATATAATTTCATGAATCAATTCAGTTATATCTTGTATGTTGTCTTTCAATAAGTCTTTCGCATGTAAATAACCAATAATGTTCGCTTTGTGATTTTGATACACTGGATATCTCGTATAATATCCATTTTTCACAAATTGAATAGCTTCTTGCTGACTAGAATTACTATTGATCATTGTCACATTTTCTTTGGAAATCATACAATCTTTGACAACAAGTTCATCATAAATAAATACTTTATTAATTTGTTCTAGTTCTGTTGATGAAATTTCTCCACCTTGATGACTTTCTTTAATCAGCATCTTCAGTTCTTCTTCAGAGTGATATAATTCAGACTCTTTCGCAGGTTTCATACCAAATAAGCTCAATATCATTCTTGCAGACCCATTTAAAATAAAAATAAAAGGATATAATAATTTGTAAAACAGTATAATCGGTCTTGCAAAGAACAATGTAACTTGTTCAGCTTTTTGAATTGCGATAGTCTTTGGCGCCATTTCACCTACTACAACATGTAAATATGTTGCGATAATAAAAGCGCTGACTAATGTTAAGACATGAATAACAGTTTCTGATAATCCAAAGCTACTATATAGTGGATGCAGAATAAACTCAAATGTTGATTCACCAACCATACCAATTCCAAGTGCTGTAATGGTAATACCTAGCTGACATGCCGCTAAATATTCATCAAGATGGTCAACTACCTTTTTAGCTTGTTGAGCGTTCTTATAATTCTGTTCTGCTAAATAGTTAATTCTAGATGACCTAACCTTTACAATTGCAAATTCAGTCGCAACAAAGAATCCAGTTAAAGCGAGTAATACAATAAACGTGATTAAACTAATTGTAGTTCCCAATTATTATTTAATTCCTCCATATAATAAAAAATTACAACCATATTTGGTTGTCTTTAAATTTTACACTATTTCGAATAAATTTTATAATATTACACATTTGAAATAATTGAGATAAAGGACTATACTAGTTTTTGATAAGGAGGGATCTTAAGATGCTACTAAATGTGTCATGTTCTCTACAATTATTCATACCCATCGAGCAAATTAACTAAAGAAGGGATTTTTTATGAATAATTATATAAAACCATATCAATTCGTAAGTATAAAAGAAAAATCAGAACAATTATTTAATGTCTATAAATCAGTCAATGATTTCAAAACAATCGATACTTTCCAAGCAATTACGTATGACCATATTTCACAACTTTTTAGTGAAAAGCATACTGAAATAGAAGAATTCACAAATATAATCATGAATAAAAGAATTTCTCGAGCTCAAATTGAGAAATTGTTATTCGGACTTAAAAACTATGTCATCCCATTTGAACAACCATCAAGTAAACAATTGGAAAAACTTTTTATAAAAACTAAGAAGTTAAAACAACCAGACTGGGATAACATTGATTTGAAAGAGTCATCTTATATAGGATGGAATGATTCAGGAAAACAAAAGAAATTTATTATTATGTATGAAAATGATAAATTGACAGGCGTGTCAGGAGAATTATCACCTACCATTAAACCTGGAATTTGTAGCATATGTAAGAAAGAATCAAATGTTTCTATGTTCTTATCTACGACTAAATCAAAAGGTGATGGAACATATACGAAAAACGGCAACTATATTTGTCATGATAGCGAAAGATGTAACCAACAACTCGATCAACTTGACGGATTGTATGAATTTATACACACAGTAAAAACAAAATAATAATAAGAGGCAGGGACAAATTAATTTGTCCCTGCCTCTTATTGTATATTGTTGATATTTTAGGATGTCGTAGATTAACTCCCGAATTAATCTACAACTTAGACAATCTCTTCGATTAACTCCCGAATTAATCTACAACTTAGTCGATCTCTTCGATTAACTCCAGACTTAATCTACAACTTGGTCATTCTCTTCGATTAACTACCGAATTAATCTACAACTTAGTCGATCTCTTCGATTAACTACCGAATTAATCTACAACTTGGTCATTCTCTTCGATTAACTTCAGACTTAATCTACAACTTACCCGATCTCTTCGATTAACTCCTGACTTAATCTACAACTTAGACAATCTCTTCGATTAACTTCCGAATTAATCTACAACTTAGACTATCTCTTCGATTAACTTCCGAATTAATCTACAACTTGGTCGATCTCTTCGATTAACTTCCGAATTAATCTACAACTTAGACTATCTCTTCGCTTAACTACCGAATTAATCTACAACTCATCTCATTTTTGGACCGGTAATTACTTTTATCGGCTGTAAATTAACTTTCTACTACTTAACATATATTATACAACTACAAAGTGTTACAAGTGCGATGCGAAAAATGTCATGATTATTCCGAATTTCATTTGACAATATTTGTAATTTAAAGATAATAAAATATAAAAGGAGGGAGTGTAATATGGAAACTTTGGTAAAAAAACTAAAGGATCAAATAAGAAAAAGAGATGAATAAAATTATAATAGTTAATCAAAGTAATTACGTAAATTTAGTTAAAAGCATTACAAGTTATATTGAATGGATTAATAGTAATAAAAAATTATTAGACCAAAATATTAAAATTATTATCCATGATTCACCCGTATATTCATACGGTCAACTATCTGATTGCCAAATAGATTTTGATAATCGAAATATATACTATTCTTTGTATAATATAGAAGAATATCTTGTTACTAAGAAACGAAATAACATTATTGTAAATGACTTAGAATATGCATTATCTGAAATTATATTTGATTTAAATTATCATATAGCGCATTTCTACATTTTAAGTTTTGAACATATTACATATAAAGATCTAATTAGTCATTTTGATTGTTATGAAGATAACATTATGCGCATCAGCAATTATTTAACATTTAAATATTTATTTAATCATAATAAGTGTTCTATATCCTATAAAGATGGACTTACGATGAAATTCGATTCAGGAATAAATAATCATTTAAAGCACGCTTTTTTACAATTTAGAGATTTTATTAAAAAAGAATTGAATTTTCCTTTAAAAGTTAATATTCATATTACATCTAGTGAACTCGAAGATGCTCAAGGTTATTTTCAACATCCAACTTCTTTATTCACTTATCCAAAAATTGTCGTTTCTACATATAGATATGCACAATTAAAAAAAGAAATGTCACTTTTTGATAGTGACTTAAACACTCTAAGAATATTAGCGCATGAAATTGGACATTATCAAGATTATATAAGTAACAATATATCTTTAGATGAAAATACTCTTGAGAAAATAGCAAATAAATATGAAGATAAACTTACCCAAAAATTTATAGATCATGTTTATTACCTTAATTACATTGGCGACTAAAAATGAACGCTAAGACAAAGTTTTGTCTTAGCGCTCATTTATATATTATGCTATTTTTTTACGCATCGCATAATAAATCACGACAATCATAACAAGTACAAGTTGTGGTATGAGTGTTTCATATGTTGGATAGAATCCTATTAAATCGATAAATGGTAATTTGTTTATCGTATGTTGTGGCACAATGTTTAATATTTGTAATGTATGGATACTCACGCCTAATATTTTAAATGCCAATATAAAAATAAATAATGACATGATTAAGAATAAGCGATGTATTGGAATCCATTTTGTTATTTGGTTAAAGAATGTCGCAATGATTGCCAATATTATCAATGCTACTATAATACCTAATATAAGTGACCATGTTGATATTTTCCCTACTATTCCTAAGTAGAATATAATTGTCTCAGCGCCTTCTCTAAATACTGATAAGAAAGCGACTAATCCAAATGTTATGATACTACCTGTAGACATGGCTTTATCTATATTCTTATTAATGAAGTTCTGCCATGATGCTAAGCTTGATTTAGAGTGCAACCAAATTCCTACGACAATCATTAATACGACTGAAGCGATACCGACGATACCTTCAGTTAACTCTCTTGTTGATCCTAAGTTGTCGAATACAGATTTAAATATAAATGCTAAAGCGATACTTATCATAATTCCAACTATACTACCTATAACAATCCAATTTGATGCTTTTGTTTGTTTTGATTTACTTGTAACAGTTAATAAAGCCATAATAATAAGTAATGCTTCTATCCCTTCTCGTAACAGTATTAGCGTGGCATCCCAAAATGTATAGCTCGTCTTAGATATGGTAGATTTAACTTCTTGATTAATTGTTTCTAAGTTAGTTTGAATTTCATCTTTATTGTCTTGATCAAGTTGCCCTACGTATTGTGGGATTTTTTGTTCTATTTTTGTATATAACGCCCCATTTTTAGTGCTAATTTCACTTTCTACATTTGGCCATACAATAATAAACTGTTGTAAATCTTGTTTAGCTTTAGCTAAATCATCATCTTTGATATTACTAATAGCTTGATCTAAATGCTTATTTAATATAGTTGCATCTTGATTGGCTGATTTAGCACCTGATTTATTACCTGCATGATATTCATCTAACTCTTTTTTTAACTGATCAACTTGCATTTGTGCACTTGTCGCATCAACTTTATCTTTAGTTAACTCAATTCTAGTAAACATCAGTGCAGTTTCAATTTGGCCATATCTTCCTATATCTTCCTCACGTACAATTTTTTCATTTTTCGTCCAAGTAGCATTTAATTGATTATTGATAGACTTTGCTTTTTCAAAGTCTTTATCAGATATTGCTTTTGATATATTTTTAATGAGTGGCTGCATCTCATTCTGCAATTGATTTCTTTTCTTTTGTTTATCGACAGGATTCAATACTTTTTCGTAATCAATTAAATCTGAAGTAAGTGCATTTAACGATTGTTCTTTTTCTTTTGATGACTTACTTTTTTTAACTTTTTCTATATCGTCATTAATTTTTTGAACGAGTTTATGCTCTTTTTTATTTGTTTTTTGCCAGTTATCATTAATTTCTTTAAAATGTTTATCAAATGCATGGTTATCTTTATCTTGTAATGCTGACTTCGCGTCAGTCACACTAATATAAATATCACTTAAACTTGTTTCTGCTTTTATCGTTAAGGGTGCAATTAAACAAATTAAAGTTGCTATACTAAAAACGATTAAATAGCGTTTCACCTAGATATTCTCCTTCTTGGACACCAGGTAAACATAAGAAAATACCTGAGCCTCTATGTGTAATGTATTCATTTAATTTATCTACTGCACCCATTTTATTTTGTATTTTAATGAACTGTTCAGGTGACTTTTGAAATGATAAAAATAATAACCCTGCATCGAATGTTCCAGTTTGTGAATTAATACCATCTGAATAGGAATAAGATCTTCTTAATAAATTGGTCTTTGATGCTTTTGCTAAGCTAACGTGTGATTCTTTTTCAATTAAATTCTCACCATTTTTATCTTTTACATTCGGATCAAATGTATCAAATTCTTTTTCTTTTCCTATTGGTGCCCCAGAATGACGATATCTTCCAAATGTTGCTTCTTGTTCTTCTAAAGCTGTTCGATCCCAAGTTTCCAGTAACATTTGAATTCTTCTCGCCACTAAGTAAGAGCCGTTTTTAGCCCATCCATCTTGAATAAAGATATACTTATCTAATTCGGATTGCTTATGTAAGGAAGGATTACCTGTTCCATCTTTAAATGAAAATAAATTCCTAGGCGTTTCTATTTTTCCATCTTTTTCTTTATATGAATTAAATCCTGCCTGACTCCACTTCATTGAAACTTCACCCTTAGCAACTCTAATTAAGTTTCTAATTGCATGAAAATTAACTTGAGGGTCATCTGAGCATGCTTGAATACAAATGTCCCCACCTGTATAAGCATCGTCTAATTGGTCTTTAGGAAAATGAGGTAAGTCTTTTAATAACTCTGGTTTATGTTTATTTAATCCCACTTTTTCAAAAAATGAAGGACTAATTCCAAAAGTAAGAGAGAGTCTATTAGCATCCAAACCAATTGTTTCTCCAGTATCAGGACTCGGCAACATTTTATTATCTCCAAGTTCTTTTACAAATTCACCATTCATCAAATGCACGCTATAATTCGTCCACAGTTTAAACATTTTTTTAACATCAGAAACGGACATTTTGTTAATAGTTAAAACTACAAAATAAATATGTTTCTGTGCATCAGTAGTGATACCAGATTGATATTTACCATAAAAATTAATTTTATTTTTAACATTCTTTTTATCTTTTGCGAAGTATTGAGAAGCCAGTATGCTTCCTCCAACTCCAGTAGAACCTATTAATAATCCTGCTCCTCCAACTCCGGCAAGCTTAAGAAAGTCTCTTCTAGCTATATAGTTCTCCTCATTAGACATCCTTTATCACTCCGTAATTACTGCCATTTGACTTAATGATTCACCTAATTTATCAACAGCTTCTGAAAGTTTTTTCGTTTCTTCTTTAGAAAGTTTTGTATAATCTTCATATCCACCATTGTCAGTTTCATATTGAGCTAATAATTTATTTACATTTTCAAATCTTTCTTGAGTGGTATCGGCAAGTTTCTTATCTTTGCTCGTAACTTTATCTTTAAAGATTTCGAATATTTTTTCTGCGCCTTCAATATTTGCTTTAAAATCATATAAATCTGTATGAGAATAAATTTCTTCTTCACCTGTTATTTTAGAACTTGAAACTTCATTCAATAAATCAATTGAGCCTTGTAACATCAATTTAGGCGTCACATCAACAGTATCAACTTTAGCTCTTAATTCTTTAGTATCTTTTAACAATTGATCAGCAACAGGTCCCATATCTTTCGTTGTATTGTCTTCCCATAATGCTTTTTCAATTTTATGATAACCTGACCACTCGTCTTCTTTATTTTCTTCTTTCATATCCGCTAAACGTGCATCAATCTTTGGATCTAATTCTCCAAAGCTCTCGGCCACTGGTTCTGATCTTTCATAATACATACGTGCTTTAGGATATATTTCTTTAGCTTTTTCCATATCATCAGCTTTTACTGCTTCAACAAATTTCTCAGTATCCGCTAAAAAATGATCTAATTGCTCAGTGGTAAAGTCTTTATAAGCTTTAGTTTCTTTAGAAAAATCAACTTTGGCTGTTTCTTTCGTCTCTTTTTTGTTCTCAGATGTCTTTTTCTCTTCATCATTACTACATGCCGTTAAAATTAAGGCACTCGCTAAAAATGTTGTAGCTAACTTCTTCATAATTCTACACTTCCCATCTAATTGATTATCATTATCATCTTTAATTTATTCCTATAAAGTGAAATAGTCAATAAAAATTTTATATAATTCATTAAAAATACAAATTTAACCCCTTAACTAAAGTGATTTTAAATGTAGAAACTCTATTAAAAATAATCGTCATTTATAATTGAGAATGATAATCATTAATTAAATATAAAAAACCAACAAAGTTTTATAACTTTGTTGGTTTTTAATGATATGCTTTTTGATTTAATCTTGTTCTTGCTCAAGAATTTCTTTTGATTTAGCATCTATTTTAAATTCTGTTGAATCATTATTACCTTCTTTAAGATCAATAGAATATACAAGTTGGCCATCATCTTCACTTAATGACCATTCTTTTAAGTCACCTTTTGCTTCATCTTGAGCAACTTTTAATACATCATCAAATTTTGCTACGTCGGATAATTTAAATGTTTGTTCATTATCATCGTCATCGTCATCTGTTTCTTTCTCAACATTAGCAACAGATTTATCATCAGCATTAACTAATACTTTGTTTTCATTTTGACCATCTACTAATTCTACTTTGTAGTTCCAATCGCCTGTTTCTTTTTCAAAAGATAAATCTTTCAACTCACCTTCAGATTCTTTCTGGGCTGTCTTAACAGCATCTTCAGGGGAGACTTTAACATCATCCCATTTTATAGTATTTTGAGTTGTTTTATTTGTATCTTCATCATCTTTGCTTTCATCCTTTGTTGTTTGTTCAGTTGTTTGTTCAGTTTTCTCTTCTTTTTGATCATCTTTTTGATCATCGCTTTTATCATTTCCACATGCTGCTAAAACGATGCCTGACGCTAATAATAGTGAAATCATTTTAAACTTCATACTTAATTCCTCCTTAATATTTCTTTACTTTATATATAGACCTTCCTAAATTTTCCAAACATATAATTTTAAAATTAGACAAAATTTATATTATTCGTTATGATAAAGAAACAATAAAATAGCTCGTAGTCTTATTAAGAGTAGGTGGAGGGAATTGGCCCTGCGAAACCTCAGCAACAGGCGTAAGTACTGTGCTAAATCCAACAAGTTTAACTTGAAAGATAAGAAGATTCTCTAAACAGCTCTTCTTAATCTTAAGATGAGCTGTTTTATTGTAACTAAAACTTTAGGAGGCAATATAAATGAGAACAAGAGAAGATATTTTAGCAGAATTAGCAGAGTTGAAGGCAAACCCACCAAAGAGCTTTTCAGGATCAATTGCAAAAACGGCTAAAAAGAACGAATTAATTTCAGAACTTGTAAGAATTGAAACAGAAGAACAATATTCTAGCGAATCAAACAATCGTAAATTATCATTTGATGACTTAGAAATTAATATTAGTATCACTAGAAAATAATCAAAAAAACGCCTTATCGGCTATATTAAGCTGATAAGGCGTTTTTTAAGTAAATAATTTCATATCCTTTTATTAATTAGATTCCATAATAATCTGCATTGCTACAAATTTAGCAATTTGATTACCATTTGCTGCTGCATCGATTAACTGAGATGCCATTGTATCTTTACTTTCTCCTGCTACAAACAATCCTGGAACTGATGTTTCTCCAAATTGTTCAATTTTAATTTTTCCATTTTCTTCTCTTTCAATATTTAAACCATTTAAAAATTCAAAACCCGTATCCCATTTAACACCAATTAACGCACCACTTCTAGGTATCCTTTCTCCATTTTCAAAGACAACTTCATTAATGTTTCCATCACTATGTTTAAATTCAGTTACTTCACTTTCTATTAATTTTATTTTTTTCTTATCCATGAAAGCTTTATCCTCTGCTGTTAATACAGAAAAATCTTTACTGCTTATAACTATATCTTCTGACCAGTTACTTAAAAGTAATGCCATATGCTTTACTTGTTCTGGTTGTACAGAAATGAGCAAAGATTTATTTTTTAATTCATAACCATCACACCAAGGACAGTAAAATATAGATTTACCATAGCTTTCTTTTAAACCTTTAATGTCCGGCAAAGTTTCTCTCAATCCAGTACATATCATCACTTTTTTCGTAGTATACTTTTGTTGTTTTGTTTCAACAATGAAATGATCATTTTCTTTTATCAATTTAACAACAGTGTCATTTACACGAGAAACATCTTTATATTGATCTACATCATGTTCTGCTTTAGCTCTCAGTTCTTCTGGTGTTACACCATCTTGTGTTAAAAATGCATGTGATTTTCGAGTCACTTTATTTCTTGCATTATTATTATCTATTACTAAAGTTTTCTTCAAAGCTCTACCTAAAGTTAAAGCACTAGCCAATCCTGCTGGTCCTCCACCTATTACGATACAATCAAACATTTTATACGCCGCCTTTTCTCATCTATTATAGAGTGCTAATATCTATGATTAGTCCAAATAAAAAGATTTAACTCACATTAAATCTTTTAAAGTTTTATTTTTTAAAGCTTTAGTCATTTCATCTTCTGCAGATAATAAAATTGCTTGAATTTTACATTCTGGTCCATGATTAAAGCTATCTTCTAATGTACTTTGATGTCCATCAATCGCTGTTATAATGTCATATACAGAAATTTGTTCCCAATTATTCACTAAATAATAACCACCTTTAGCACCAGAAGCTGATTTAATAACACCCGCTTTTACTAATTGAGTTAAAATTTTAGATAAATATGTTATAGATATATTTAATACTTCAGATAAACGTTTAACATTAATAGGTTGTTGCTCTTTTTTAGCAATTAAATATGCTAATGCATGCAAACCATAATCTGTTCCTTTTGAAATTTTCATAACACACCTCTTAATCATAGATATTACAACTCTATAATAGCACTTATTTAAAATTTGTCTATTCTTTTGTTTTTATGATTTGATATTTGGTAGTACTGATTATTTTTTCAGCCAGTATTTTACGTTTTCTTATTATTATTTTCACAATGCTATGACATTTAATCGATATAATTGATGTAATATCCAAAATTGGAGGCTTTAAAATATGAATGAAATCGTTATATTAACTGTCAGTGATATTCATGGTTATATTTTCCCGACTGATTATCAAACAAGTCATCAAGATTTACCTAAAGGACTATTAAAAATAAAATCCATGATATCAGATATAAAATCGCAACATGAACATGTCATTTTGATGGACAATGGAGACTTTTTACAAGGATCGCCTTTTTGTTCATATTTACATTCACAATTACATTCTAGTAAATATTTAAGTGATATATATAATGAAATTGGTTTCGATTTTGCAGTAATTGGTAATCATGAATTTAATTACGGCTTGCCTTATTTGTATGAAACGCTTAAATCTTTTAATTTCCCTGTACTATCAGCAAATATTTTTAAACATAACAAGCCTTTTACAGGTCACGACGTCATTTATATTGATAAAAACGATACAAAAATAGGCATCATTGGATTAACAACTCAATACATACCTAATTGGGAGCAGCCAGAAACAATCAAAGATTTGTCTTTTTACTCTGCTAAAGAAACTGCTGCTAAGTTAATTGAAGATGTTCGTGAGCAATCAGATATTGTCGTCGTATGTTACCACGGCGGATTTGAGAAAGACCTTCAAACTGGTGAACCAACAGAATTAATAACTGGAGAGAATGAAGGCTATGATTTACTCAATGAAGTAGATGGAATTGACGTTTTAATTACTGGTCACCAGCATCGAGAAATTGCTGAAAAGATCAATAATACTCAAGTAATTCAAGCTGGTTCAAAGGGAGATTGCTTAGGGAAAATCACTTTAAATATTGACGAAACATCCCAACAAATCATTTCATCTCAGAGTGAAATTTTATATGTAAAAGACGCCAATCCAACTATTAATGATGAAGGTACTAAGAGAAAAATAAACGAAGAAGTTAATCAATGGTTAGACCAAAAAATAACGCATTTATCAGAACCAATGTACATTGAAGATGCTTTTACCGCAAGAATAAAGCCACATCCCTTAATTAATTTATTAAATTATGCTCAGATGGAAGCTAGCGGTGCAGATATTTCAGCAACAGCATTATTTGATTCTGCTACTGGATTTGGAACAGATGTCACAATGAGAGATGTTATTAATAATTATCCCTTTCCAAATACTTTTAATGTATTAGAAGTAACTGGCTCTACCTTAAAGTTAGCATTAGAACGATCCGCTTCATACTTTGCAATTATTGATAACGAATTAACCATTAATCCTGAATTTTTAGAACCAAAGCCACAACACTTCAACTATGATATGTTTGGTGGATTATCATATAAATTAAACATAAGACACCCTATAGGAGAACGCGCTCAAGATATTTATATTAAAGACGAACCATTGAACTTAGACACAACGTACAAAATAGTCGTTAACAATTATAGATCAGTTGGCGGAGGTGGCTACCATATGTTTAATGCCAATCAAATAGTAAAAGAAATACAATTAGAAGGTGCAGAGCTTATCATTCAATATTTACAAAACCATTCGATTGAAACATTACCATCCATTATGGACTTTGAAGTAGTTTATTGATGATTTAATGATGACTTGTAGATTAAGTCTGGAGTTAATCTAAGAGTCGGACTTCAACACCAAACAATAAAAGGCTGGGACAAATTAATTTGTCCCAGCCTTTCTTATTTCTACCCTATCGTTTCTATTGAATATTTACAGGCTTTGTAATTATATTTTTACTACCTTGTTTCAATCTTAAGTTAGCTGTTCCAGATACACCAGATTTCACTTCGACTGTATATGATACTTTAGCATTTCCTTTACTATCTGTATTTACGGTAATAGGCTTACTATAACCAAAGTCACTAGCTTGCTCGCCTTCTTTGCTTATTTTGCCTATTTGATTACCACCTTCAGTATACATACCTAACTTCAAATCTTTAATTGTACTATTTGCAGCATATCCACTTAATGATGTTGTTACTGTAAAAGTTTCACCGTTTGTTACTGAATCAGGAAATTCTAATGTAGCTGTTCCTTGAGTATTTCCTGGGTTATCATTCCCACCAGAACCTTCTGAACCGCCATAACTTCCTGGTGCAAATGTTTCACTATTAAACCATTCGTAACCTGCTTTTGGTTGTGACCAAGGTTCTGCTTGTGTTTCTTTACTGTTCTCTGGATTTTCTGAATCTAGTAGTTGCGTTGTTTGATCTAATTTAATTCCTAATTCTTCAAATGTTGTATAGTCTTCTTTTTCACCTAACCATGTTGTTAAATTATTCAGCATCTTGCCGTTATCTTCTTCTTTAAATCCATCATATGTTTTCTTTGTATTTCCATCATCTTCTCTTTTGTATTTAGGTGTAATATCTTCAACCATGGAAGAATCTCCTATAAATGCAGCTTTACCTTTACCTACTTTAGATACGGCTATGTATGCACCTTCTTCTCTACCTCCGCCATTGTAGACACCTTGATCTACAGCATGACCCCATTTATCCGCTTCGCTCAATTTATCGGGAACGTATACTATACCTTTTGCAATTTTAGGATTTGTCACTGCAATTGTTGAACCTGCATGCATGGATACAGACTGTATGCCATTTCCAAGACCAAGTCCTTCCTCACCTTGAACAACATCAGTTGCATTGAGGTTGTTTAATGCATTATATCTAAATCTTACGCCAAAATTCTCTGATAACCAGTCAGAACTTGTAACACCTTGCATAGCTTCAGAATTCTTTTCAGCTTCAGTCATATTTTTAGTCATATCATCATATGCGCCTCTTCGATATCCATTCATCACTTCTGAAGAATCAATTCTATTATAGTTTCGGTCAGCATTATAATGATCAGAAACAAATATGACACTGCCACCATTTTTAACATAATTTAAAATGGCTTGTTGTTCAGTTGATTTAAATGGAATGTTTGCTTCAGGTATTACAAGTATCGAAACACCATTTAAACGCTCAGTCGTAATGCCCGTCTTATCTCGTAATTCTTTAACTTGGTAACCTTGTTCAGCGATTGAATTTGCATAATCTGAGAATGCGCCATCTATCACCCAATCAGCAGCACCAGCTGTTTGTCCATGCGTATTATCTACTAGTACTTGTCCTTTACCACTATCGCTACCTATAACTGGTGCTTCATCTGCATATACCGCTCCAGTTGATAATGTTGAAATTGATACCATACCTGTTAATACTAACTTTTTAAAATAAGACATTGTGACACTCCTTTATCTTTTATGTATTCATTTTAGTTTATAAAAATTTAAATAAATGAATATTAACCATATATTATATAAAAATATACATAACTCTATTGTACTTAACACACATAATGAAACTTTTACATAGTTTACCAATTTCAAACAAAATATGTATTTTCAGTGTGATAGGATTTCATATGTAGGGCATTAGAATACATATTCGGAGGCGTAAAATTATGAGGGAAAAGAAATATTTTAGTCGTCTATTCATCTTTTTATTAGGCGCAATTTTAGTATTAGCAGCATGTGGCAACGGGGAATCTAGTATCCAATCGAAAGAGTCGGATAATAAAAAAAGTGGAGATTATAAACCTGAAGAGTTAACGATTCAATTCGTTCCTTCTCAAAATGCAGACACATTGGAAGCAAAAGCAAAACCTTTAGAAAAGCTACTATCAGATGAATTAGATATTCCAGTCAAAGTATCAGTGTCAACAAATTACAATACTATTGTAGAAGCAATGAAATCAAAAAAAGTTGATGTTGGTTTCTTACCTCCTACAGCATACACATTAGCACATGATCAAAAAGCAGCTGATGTTCTATTACAAGCACAACGTTACGGTGTTAAAGAGGACGGTTCAAATAGTGATGAATTAGTCGATGAATATAAATCACAATTTATTGTTAAAAAAGGTTCAGATATTAAATCTTTAAAAGATATGAAAGGTAAGAAAATCGCACTACAAGATGTTTCATCAACTGCTGGTTACACATATCCTGTAGCAGAACTATTAGATGCAGGAATCGATCCAATGAACGATATGGATATTACGAATGTGAAAGGTCACGACCAAGCAATTATCGCTTTATTAAATGGAGATGTTGACGTTGCAGTTACGTTCCAAGATGCTCGTAACATTGTCAAAAAAGACCAACCTAACGTATTCAAAGATACTGAAATTGTAAAATTAACAGAACCTATTCCAAATGACACAATTTCAGTTCGTAGTGATATGGATAATAAATGGCGCGATAAATTGAAAAAAGCGTTTAAAGATATCGCTAAAACTAAAAAAGGTCATGATATTGTAAGTGAAGTTTATAGCCATGAAGGTTATGTAGACAGTAAAGACTCTAAGTTTGATGTTGTACGTGAATACGGTAAAAAAGTTAACGAAAACGAAAAATAAGATTTAAGCATAAATATTCTAATATAAAGGCTCAGCTCCTATTTAGCGAGCTGGGCTCTTTATTTACACGAAAGGTGATTCCATATGAGTCAAATAGAATTCAACAATGTCACTAAAGTATATAAAAATGGACATAAAGGTCTCGATAATATCAATTTAAATATAGAAAAAGGTGATTTTGCTGTCATCGTTGGTTTGTCTGGTGCTGGTAAATCCACACTACTCCGTTCAATCAATCGTCTTCACGATATCAGTGAAGGAGAAATCGTTATTGAAGGAAAATCTATATCTAAAGCTTCTGGTAAAAATTTATTAGCAATGAGACGTAATATTGGTATGATTTTTCAGCATTTTAATTTAGTAAAACGTTCTTCAGTTATTAGAAATGTCCTAAGTGGACGCGTAGGCTATCACCCTACATGGAAAATGGTACTCGGCATGTTTCCTAAAGAAGATAAACTTAAAGCATTAGAAGCATTAGATAGAGTTAATATTTTAGAAAAAGCATATAGCCGTTCAGATGAATTATCTGGAGGTCAGCAACAAAGAATCTCTATAGCACGTGCCCTTTGCCAAGAACCATCAATCATACTTGCAGATGAACCAGTAGCTTCTTTAGATCCCCTCACTACTAAACAAGTCATGGATGATTTAAAACGCATTAATGAAGAGCTCGGAATTACAATTATTATCAATTTGCATTTTGTAGATTTAGCTAGAGAATATGGCTCACGCATTATTGGCTTACGTGCCGGAGAATTAGTATTTGATGGTCCTACTTCAGAAGCAGATGATGATACATTTGCAGAAATATACGGACGTCATATTAAAAGTGATGAAAAGTTAGGAGTGAAATAAATGGACAATGATCATTTAGCACCTTATCTAGAGCGAAAATCATCATTAAAACAAATATTTTCAATATTAGTAGTAGCTGCCCTAGTTATTTGGAGTTTTTTGTATACGAAATTTAGTTTAGGCGATTTAATGTATGGTATTCCTCAAATGATGGAACTGTTTAAAAGCATGTTTCCACCAGATTTAAATTATTTATCAAATATTACCAAGCCCATGTTAGATACAATTCGTATGGCAGTTGTAGGTACTTTCATTGGTGCAATATTATCCATACCTATTTCAATGTTATGTGCGAGCAATGTTATCAAATCAAATTGGATTTCTATTCCGTGTAGATTTCTTTTAAACATTGTTAGAACAATACCTGATTTATTACTTGCAGCGGTGTTTGTAGCTATTTTTGGAATAGGACAAATTCCAGGTATTTTAGCCATTATTATTTTATCAATCAGCATCATTTCTAAACTAATGTATGAATCGTTAGAAAGTATTGATGATGGACCTTTAGAAGCAATGACAGCCGTTGGTGCTAACAAATTAAAATGGATTACATATGCTGTTATTCCACAAGCCACTGCACCTTATATGTCTTATGTATTATACGCATTTGAAATCAATATTCGTGCAGCTGCCGTTCTTGGATTAGTCGGTGCAGGTGGTATCGGATTGTATTACGATCAAACATTAGGCTTATTCCAATATCCAAAGACATTAACAATCATTCTCGTGACACTTGTTATCGTTGTGATTATAGATTTCATTAGCACGAAAGTGAGGGAGAAACTCGTATGACAAACAAAACAGAGCAACTTCATTCCCCTACTCAACAGAAAAATTTATTATATCGATGGATTTCAACTATCGTCGTTGTGATTTTATTAATTTGGGCATTCGTAGGTGTCCCAGCATTTGAAATAAAAGAACAATCAGGAACAATTATGCGTTCAATTTTAGACGGATTAATCCATCCAGATTGGTCTTACGTATACATACCTGAAGGAGAAGATTTATTACGCGGACTTTTAGAAACATTTGCAATCGCTGTAATTAGTACATTTTTATCCGCTATATTCTGTATACCATTCGCTTTTATAGCAGCAAAAAATATGGTTAAATTCAAACCCGTATCAAGTGTCAGTAAGTTTATTTTAAGTGTTATACGTGTATTTCCAGAGATCGTTATGGCCATTATATTTATAAAAGCAGTCGGACCAGGATCATTTTCAGGTGTACTAGCCTTAGGTATCCATTCAATAGGCATGATGGGTAAGCTGTTTGCTGAAGATCTAGAAAATTTAGATTTAAGTCCAACAGAATCATTAGTAGCAAGTGGTGCAAACTCCATTAAGACTTTAATGTTTGCAGTAGTACCACAAATATTACCATCGTACATCTCATTAGTATTATATAGATTTGAACTCAATTTACGATCAGCATCAATTTTAGGATTAATAGGTGCAGGCGGAATCGGAACACCATTAATATTTGCACTACAAACAAGAACATGGGATCGTGTTGGTATCATACTTATTGGATTAATCATTATGGTAGCTGTGATAGACATCATCTCAGGTAAAATTAGAAAAAAATTAGTTTAACAGTGGAAGCGACCCGAAAATTCTTGGTTTTCGGGTCGATATTTATTTTTATCGGCCTGTATTTCTCATTTCTGGACCGCTAATTTATTTTATCGGTCCAGAAACCCGAAATACCACATCAAATACAAAATGGCTGAGACAAATTTGTCTCAGCCATTTATTTCCCCTTATATTAAAGCGTCATTACCTTTTTCTTGTTCTACTAGTTTTTTATCATATATTTTAATGAATGGGAACCATATTAAGAATGCTACAAATCCACAAATAAGTGATACTAATACGGCCATTAGACTACCTGCTGTACCAATAAATGCGCCAAATCCTATAGGTGATGGCCATGGTACTTGTGCGATGATTGGTTGTACAAGTTCTAATTTGATTGTCCAGTAACCTATTGAAGCTGATACCATTGGTGCTAAGAAGAATGGTATTGCTAAGAATGGATTATAAACGATTGGCAAACCGAATACGAGTGGTTCATTGATATTGAATAAACCTGGTACTAATGAAGCTTTACCTAATACTTTTAATTGTTCTGATTTAGCTAAGAAAGCTATAAAGATACATAACCCTAATGTTGCACCTGAACCTCCCATTACAACGAATGAATTTTGGAATTCTCCTGCAAATGGGATGTTTGCGCCTTCTATATTTAGCTGCATATTTGTAAGTACGATTGGTGTAATAAATGCACTGATGATATTTGCGCCGTGAATACCTACTATCCAAAGTGCATGTATTAAGAAGTATATAACTAAAATTCCTAACCAACTACTCGTCAAGTACACTACAAATCCAAATGGTACTGCAATTATTTTAAAGATATCCGTATTAAATGCTACTAAAATACCTGTGAAAGTTAGTATGACAAAAGCAACTAAGAATGCTGGTATTAAAGCTGTGAAGGATCTGGAAACACCTTCAGGAACTGCTTCTGGCATCTTAATAATCCATTGGCGTTTCACACATAATCTATATAATTTTACAGCGATGATGGACATTATAATAGCTGTAAATATCCCAGTCGTGCCAAGCCTACTTACACCATCCCCTGACATCTCCCAGCCATTAAATATGTTGACATCTTTTTTCATGATGTTCACAAGAACCATCTTACCGTCTTCCATTATTAATTGTGGTATTGCCATGAAAAATGCAAACATAGATAATAATGCACCGTTAAGCGGATTAACTTCTAAATCTTCTTCATCAGCATAAATTTTTGTGTATTCATAACCGATAACTAAACAGAAATACAATGCTAATATGCCCATTGTTGCCTTATTGGCTAACATGTATAAGTCACCAATTTTTAAAAAGGTACTATTCCAAAATCCTTCTAAAAACGTAAAGGTTTGCGGTATAACATTTAATACTAAAAACATCGAACCAACAATTGTAAATGGTATACAAGCCATACCAGCAGCCATGATTGCTCTTACAATTCTAAATGAAGCTATTTTCCCCATTGGACCCATTAAATACTTCTCTAAAAAAGCAAAAACTTTATTTTCTGATTCCATAACCTAGACCCCTTTTCTTTGTTTAGTTCATTGCATTTTCAAACCTTTGTAATCGTTTATAATGCCAATCTTTGTTATGTCGAATATTATATAATCTAAACAAAATGAAACCACTAACGGCTAATCCTCCGACAAGTACACCAGCTACAATTAACCTTGAACTCGTTTGGTCGACTATAAATGGATATAAATATTGAAATAAAGGTGTTAATAATATTATTGGTATTAATGCTACATTGACCGCGAATAAACTTAAAAAGCAAGACTGTGTATATTTAACATTGTTCGAATGATTACCATACATTCGCACTTGCTCTGCAACACTTATTAAAATGATGATCATTAGTACAAGTGGTATGACCAAAGTTAATGAGCGACTCATCACAAGTGTAAAAAACCAATATAGATTTGAGAAAAAGAACAAAGCTGACATATATCTGATTAATAAAAATCGATTAAAGTACATTGCTTTAAGACTTGTTTCTTTTCTATTTTTTTCAAATTCCACTTTTGTTTTTTTATCCATTTTTTATCCCTCTTTTAAAGTGCATCATTTACTTTTTTATATAAGTGAAGCATCTCGATAGCTACCTCTCTTAAAGTCATTGTAGTCATAAGATGATCCTGAGCATGAACCATAATAATTTCCATATTAATGGATTCACCTGATGCATATTTTTGTAATAAATCAGTTTGAGATTGATGCGCTAAAGTTATTTCTTGATTTGCTTCATCTAATATTTGCTCAGCTAGCTCATAGTTATCCTCGCGCATATTTTTAAAAGCATCATGTATATTTGTACGCGCAGTACCACTATGTAAAATAATTTCAAACGCAACAACTTGAATTTCTTCTTGTTCCATAAGCTAAACCCCTTTATTTATGATATTGACCGACCATATAATTTTTAAAGCTGTTATAATCTTTGCAATTCATGATTTCTGCTATTTTTTCATCAGAATCAATTAAATTAACGATAATATCAATAATCGTTTTGAGCTCATTGTCATTATATTTTGAAGGGGATAACATAATGACAAGTTTGATTTGTTGATGTTGTTCGTCCCAATACACACCATTAGGTACGAGCGCTACAGCTATGCTTGAATAATCGCCTACTGGTTGTGCAGTATGAGGAACAGCTACATCATCACTAAATACAACCGTACTCAATTCTTCTCTAAAATTGAGTTGCCTTCGCAATTTATCTTCAAAATCTTGCTCTTCTTTTAAACTCAATTGTTTAATTAAAAGGTCAAAAAGCGCCTCTTTCGTTATCGCCTCTTCAATATAATTAAATGAACTTTCATTACAATATTGGTTAAAGAACAAGCTATATTGTTCTGTTGCAACATTTTCTTCTAATGCATCATTATATGAAAATTTATTATCATGATGATGAATAAATGTATTTATTTTTTTAATATCTTGTTCGTTAAGTAACACATTCACTTGAATAACTGGTACTTTAAACACAATTGTAGATAGATCAATAGATGAAATAATTAAATCAATATGTTCTAATTTTTCATCGGTTATTTCATAGTAGCTAATTACATCGACTATATTCATTTGTAAACTAAATTCTCTTTCAGCTCTGACTTTGAGCATTTGAGCACTTCCATAGCCTGTCGCACAAATCACTAGCACATTTAACTTTTCACGCTGGTAATATTTTTCAATTGCTGCTAGTAAATGTAAAGTTAAGTATGCCCATTCTCCATCGCTCACTTCTTGATTTTTCAGTTCTTCTAACTCTCCAAAATATGTCTTAGTCATAGTAAGTGATGATTCATTTTGCGCTTTAATATCATGTAATATTGGATTTTCTAAATGAAATTTATTCTGAATGCGCTTTATTAATGGTTCTAAATGTGTAACTAAACCATATAAAAGTTGACTATCAGACGACATCGGAAACCCTAAATCTTTTTCTATTTTATTTAATATTTTTGACACTCTCTGTGATAAGTCACTCTGAGCATCTTGATTTTGAAGTTGAGAACCCTTAGTCATAATGTGCAAGCTGATGTATTTAGCTTCTTCTTCTGGAAATGATATTTTATAAATTCGTTCAACACGATTTAGAATTTTTCTTGCAACTGATAATTCATTTTCAGTTAGCACTTCTTCATTTGAAGTGATTGTCTTCAAACTATAACCATCTAATAATCGTCTAATCATGAGCCCAAGATGTAACACTAGATTTTGAAGTATATAATCTGAAAGGTATACTTTAGATTCTCTCGTCTCATCAACTACAATGATCACCAATTCTTCCATATTGATTTGTAGTAAAAGTGGTGTTTCTTGAAAATATTTATTAATAGAATGAAAGAAATGATTTCCTAAGAAATAATCCATTATAAAATGACGTTTATCTCTTTCATCCCCTTCAATCGCTATACCATGCTGTTGCTTGCTCACAATCCCTAGATTATACTGAGCAATAATATTTTTAATAGATGCAATATCTTGAGAAACTGTAGACCTTGAAATATATAATTGCTCACTTAGTTGCTCAATCGTAATACTTACCTTATTAAAAAGTAACAAGTTTAAAATGTAATACTGTCTATCTTTAGAATCATTGATATTTTCTTGCTCTGGACCATTTTTAGATAAATAACGTTTTAAAAAATTTTCAAATTCTATCATTAAGTCTATTTTGAGTTGGTATCCATACCCTTGCTTAGCAATGAGCGTTGCACCATTTTTTTCTACTTCAGGCTTTAATGTTTTGACATATTTTCTAATCGTTCTATCTGAGAGTTGTAGCATAGTCGCAATTTCTGAACTTTTAACAAATTCGTTGCGTCGTTGTGATAAATAACTGAGTATCTCTATTTCTCTTTGACTTAGCATAAGCTTCCCCTCATTTCATAGAGAGTATTATACCGTTTCTTCCATCCCTTGCAAAATTACACTCGCCAATTTTTCAATGCCCATTGGAATCGGAACATAAGCTTGTGGTGGTATATTAACGACTGGTTTATTCACTTTATCACCAGCTTCTTTTAATTTTTTGAAATACATTTTTGTTTGTGGACTAACTAAATATAAATCGAAAGATTGTTTTTCAATCATTCTTGCACCTTCATTTGCTGAAATTGCATCTACTTCAATATCATGTCCTTGTTCTTTTAAATAATTTGTTGTTTTTTTAGCCATTAAAGATGATGACATCCCTGCTGCACATATAATTAAAGCTTTTTTCATAATAAAAACCTCCGTGTTTTATAATTTTTCGCCATTAGTAGCAATGACATTTTTATACCAATGGAATGAATCTTTTTTAGATCGATCAAGCGTTCCATTGCCTTCATTATCTTTATCCACATATATAAATCCGTATCTTTTCTTCATTTCACCTGTACCAGCAGATACTAAATCAATGCATCCCCAAGGTGTATAACCCATTAATTGAACGCCATCTTCATCAACTGCTTTTATAAATTGTTCGATATGTGTTTTTAAATATTCGATTCTATAATCATCGTGAACAATACCATCTTTTCCTAATTCATCAATTGCACCAAATCCATTTTCAACAATAAACAAAGGCAGATGATACATATCTGTAAACCAATTCATTGCATATCGTAAGCCTTCAGGGTCGATTTGCCATCCCCAATCAGAAGCTTTTACAAAATCATTTTTTACTAAATCACGTGTCTCAACATAATCATATTGTTCATTGGATTTATCATGTGAAATAGCAAATGACATATAATAACTAAATCCTATATAATCAACTGTGCCATTTTTTAAATCTTCTACATCTTGATCCGTAATATCTAAATCAAAACTTTTAGACTTAAAGTATTTTTTCATATATCCAGGATATTCACCGTGAACATGAACATCTGTGAAATAATATCTTTTTTGCATCGCTTTTTGAGCCATGAGCACATCTTTAGGATTACAAGTTGCAGGATAAATTGGACACATCGCAATCATGCAACCAATTTCAAAGTTTGAATTAATTTGATGACCAATTTTAGTAGCTTGAGCACTTGCTACAAGTTCATAGTGTGCAGCTTGATACATAATTTGTTCTCTATTTTCACCGGCTTCGTATTTCACACCTGAATTTGTAAATGGTGCGAAATCTTCATCATAATTTGCTTGATTGTTAATTTCGTTAAAAGTCATCCAATACTTTACTTTGTCTTGATATCTTTCAAAACAGACAGTCGCAAATCGAACAAAGAAATCAACGACCTTTCTATTACGAAATCCTCCATATTCAGTTACTAAGTGATATGGTAATTCAAAGTGTGACAATGTTACGACTGGTTCAATTCCATATTTAAGACATTCATCAAATAAGTCATCATAGAATTTCAGCCCTTTTTCATTTGGTTCTTGATCATCTCCATTTGGAAATATTCTTGACCAAGCAATTGAAGTTCGGAAACATTTAAAGCCCATCTCATGAAAAAGCTTAATATCTTCATTGTATCGATGATAAAAATCAATCGCTTCATGGTTCGGATAATTTTTACCTTCTATAACCCCATCCGTTATTTCTCTATGTTTCCCATGAGATGCTGCTGTCATTACATCAGCAACACTTATACCTTTACCATCTTCTTGCCATGCCCCTTCAAGTTGGTGTGCTGCAACAGCGCCTCCCCATAGAAAATCATTCGGTAGTTTTGACATTCAATATTCCTCCTTTAACCAAACTTTTCTTAATACACTTTTATTGTAAACGCTTCCATTATAGAGTAGCATCTTGAAAAGTTCCGTAGTATTACGGAAATGCATGATATTTAAGTAGAACTGTTTTGAATTTGGATATTGGTTTATGGGGTTTTCGGGTCGCTAATTTTATTTATCGGCCTGTATTTCGTGTTTTCGGGTCGCTAATTCTTTTTATCGGCCTGTATTTTGCGTTTTCGGGTCGCTAAATTTTTTTATCGGTCCGTATTTCTCGTTTCTGGACCGCTAATTATTTTTATCGGTCCGCATTTCTCGTTTCTGGACCGGTAATTTTTTTTATCGGTCCAGAAAATACATATCTTTCAATAAATGAAAAAAATCCAACTGCCTCTGCAGTTGGATTTTTCATATTATCTATTTATAGATCTTGATATTCTAGATACTGTATGTCGCTGACCTCTTATGGCTTTACTCATTGCATATATATTTTCTACTGGTGCTAAGCCGCCATAACCGGCATCACCGATATGTTGTATATCCACACCGAGTGTTTTATTTTTAATTGCGATTTCTCTTATTGTAGCTTCATCTGATCCTTCTTGTGATGTTCCGATTGCGCTCATTACGAGGGCTCCACTACGATGTGCTACTTGAACTGCCTCACGCACTTCGTCTTCACTTACACCCCAGACAGTTCCTACAGCAGGTACTAATATAATGTCTGCACCAGCTTCCACAAATTGTTTAATTGCCTCTAAATTAACAACTGGCTCATCTACACCTGAACCATGCATTTTTCCTGCAATAATTAATCCATCAAAATGTGTTTTCCCAATTTTAACCGCTTCTAAAATATGTTCGTTTGTTACACCAGTTGCTGGATTACCAGTTAAACATACAAAATCAAAGCCTAATTTTTTAGCTTGTTCAAAAGTTTCTTTTGTCGCTTTTCTACCAGAAGATATATCTAGTTTCACTTCGGCCATTTTTGCTTTATCGTCAACTGGTTCCAAGTTAACCCCGATTGGTCTACCTACAAGATGTTTCAAATCTTGAACAGCATTTCCAGTCCCTTTATATTCTTCATTATATAACCCTTGTATATCTGGTTCTATAACATCTAAAGCATTCAACAGTATCATATCTGCTCCGAAAGCAGATGCCATTTCTGCATTTGTTATATCTTGTACTAAAGCTGGCATATGTACAACAACATTTTCACTCAATACTGTTCTACCTTCACTCGCTTTAATACTTTGTTTTAATTCTTCTGTAGAAAATCCCGAAATATCTGAAGCATTTGCACTAATTAATCGTTTAACCAAATTCTTCACCCCTTTTATTTATATACAAGGTAAAGATATAGATATATCGAATCAAAGTCAAATATATATAAATAAGGTATTGAATTTTGAAGATTGCTTGATATAATTTAATTGATATTAATTATCATTATCAATTAAATAGGAGGTTTATATTATGAAAAGATTGATAACATTTTGTTTATGTTTATTATTATTCTTGGCTGCTTGTAACAGTATAGATACTAAAGAAAAATCGCCAGAAGCAGAAACAAAATCAGATTCATCATCAAAAACAAAAGTATTTAAACAAGATGATGGTGAAAAAATTAATATACCTAAAAATCCAAAAAGAATCGTTGTATTACACCCTACCTACATCGGTGCTTTAGTTGAGTTTGGTCATAAACCAGTAGGAGTTATTGATTTTGTTAAACAAAATCAAACTTTAGCTGAAGCGACTAAAGGGGCTAAAATGTTAGGCCAAAATAATGTAGAAGATGTTGCTAAAACAAAGCCAGATTTGATCATCACAACTAAAGAAGATAAAAACATCAATAAATTAAAAAAAATTGCGCCAACTGAACAGATGGACGCAATGAAATCAGATTACAAATCTGCTACTAAAGAGCTTGGAGAAATTGTGAATGAACAAGATAAAGCGAAAAAATGGATTAAAGAATGGGAAAATAAACTAGAAGAAGATAAAAAAACATTAGGCTATAAAGTAGACGAAAAAACAATTACAGTCCTTCAATCAACGCCAAAAGGTCTTACAGCTTTCGGTAAAAACTATGGACGCGGAACAGAAATTGTTTACGGTGGTTATGGTATGACTCAACCTAAAAAATTAGAAAAAGAAACTAAAAATGCTTATATGACAACATTATCTGAAGAAGTACTTTCTGATTATACAGGCGATTACATTATCCTAGCAACAATGGGTGAAACTCCACAATTTACTCAAACAACTAACTGGAAAAACCTTGATGCAGTCAAGAATAATCATGTCATAAAATTAGACTTACAACAAACTCAATATAATGATCCAATTTCTCTTGAAAAACAAAGAGAAGTAATATTGAAACAATTAAAAAAAATGAAATAAATGCTGAAAATATATCAATTATAAAAAATGAAATAAATGCTGAAAATATATCAATTATAAAAAATGAAATAAATGCTAAAAAAGAACCTGAGACAAATTAATGTCTAGGTTCTTCTTTATTTAATGTGCCAACATTTCTTCTTTTACTTCATCCTTAGAAAGTTTTGAAGGGTAATATGTCGGCCAGTTGTCTAGCTCTTTAAGTACTTTATCTTTGTCATCGCCTGCAAATATATGGAAATGAACTGCTTTTTTAGGATAAATGTTATGATCGCTAAATTGTACATATTTTGGTAAATCCTCGCTTGATTCGCCTTTTAATTTAAAGCTATATCTCACGCCTCTATTACCTTTTTCATACTTTAGAATGTCATGTCCATCATATTCGTATTCTCCAGTTGTTGTATGGCCATTTTTAGTGAAACTGATCTTGTTGTCTGCTATTTTTATGTTTTCTATATCTGTTTTATAACCTTTATCGTAATATTCTTTAAATTCTTTTGCTGACATGTCACCATCTTCAGCTTTATGTTCAAATACTTCATCAAGTGTGCCGTCTTTTAAATATGGATAAACGGATTGCCAGTCTCCTTCATAATCTGAAAGTTTACGGTCTTTAACTTGCTTGTCTTTAAAATAACCTTGTTCACTTGCTTTATCATGTGCTGAATCTTTTTTATCATCGTTAGTTTTAATTTTATCGTTTAATGATTTTTCGATGCTTTTAATATTTTCTTTCATCAGTTTCTGATAAGAAAGATCTTTTTCATTTAATTGTTCTTTCGTTAATGATTCCATATTGCTAAATGAAAGTGGCTTAGCATCTGTTTCTTTTCTAATCGTGTCAGTTATTTTAGATGAAATATTGTTTTCATAAAGAATATATTTTGCATCTGTATCTTTAATTTCTTTTACGATTTTAGTTAATTCTTTTTGAGAAGGATCTTCTGCATTCATACTTTGGACACCTTTTTGAACAAATCCATAACGATTCGCTAAATATCCAATAGACTCATGTGAAATAAATACTGTATGACCTTGGTGACCTTTCGTAATATCTTTCATTTCTTTATCAATATCAGTTAAATCTTTATTTAATTTCTTAAAGTTTTTCTCATAATATTTTTTATTATCAGGGTCTTTTTTAACTAATTCATCTTTAATACCTTTAATCATTTCTTGGTTAAGTTTAGGGTCTAACCAAACGTGTGGGTCATATCCACCGTGATGATGCCCTTCATGTTCGTGATCATGGTCGTGTTCTTTTTCATCACCGTGTTCATGTTGATCAGTTAATAATGCTGATTGATCGATACTATTTTGAAGAGATAGTTTTTTATCATCTTTTTTAATAGTTGATGCTATTTTCTTAGCTACAGCATCTAAATCGTCACCAGTATATACAAATAAATCCGCTTTACTCGCATTTAAAATATCTTTTTGAGTTGGTTCATAACTATGTAAATCTGTACCTGCTGGATAAATTGATTCAACTTCTACGTGTTTGCCACCAATCTGTTCTATGAAAGATTTTAGTGGGTAAACTGTCGTTTTAACCTTTAATTTATCTGAATCATTATCTTTGTTGCCAGTTTGGCTACACGCGGCCAACACCATTGTAAGAACAAAGACAATTGATAGTATTCCTGTCCATTTTTTCATCTTGTACACTCCTTTTATAAATAGTAACTGTTACGATTTAAAATTATATACTCTAATTTATTAAAAGACAAGACTTATTTTTAATTAGCCTACATTATTCTATAACGCGTTTATTTTGTTAACATGAAACCGCTTTAGTATAATGAATAAGATGAAATTATTAAAAAAGGACGTGGTTGAATGGTACAAAATAGAAAAATCATCATGGATTGTGATCCAGGTCACGACGATGCGATTGCATTAATAATAGCTGGTGCCAAGTCAAGCTCATTAGATATATTAGCTGTTACAACTGTTGCAGGAAATCAATCAGTTGATAAAAATACAAGAAATGCATTAAATGTGTTAGATATTATGAATCGAGGAGATATACCTGTTTCAACAGGAGCTGATAGACCTTTAATCAAGGAAGCAGCATTTGCAGAAAGTATTCATGGAGAAAGTGGTTTAGATGGTCCTCAATTACCAAAAGTGCCAAATTTAAAAGAAACAAACGAGCATGGCGTAAACGTTATAATTGATCAAGTATTGCAAAGTAATGAACCTATTACTTTAGTAGCAACAGGTCCACTAACAAATATTGCAATGGCACTGATTCAAGAACCTAAAATAGCAGACAATATACAAGAAATTGTTATTATGGGTGGTGGTACATTCGGAAATTGGACACCAACTGCAGAATTTAATATTTGGGTAGATGCAGAATCCGCTAAAAAAGTATTTAAAAGTGGCATTCCAGTTGTAGTCTTTGGTTTAGATGTAACGCACCAGTTATTAGCAGACGATGCTGTAATCAATCGCTTTAACAAAATAGATAATAAAGTATCAGATTTTGTCGTGGAATTATTGAAATTCTTCAAATCAACGTATAAAGAACAATTCGATATGGATGGCGGTCCTATTCATGACGCTTGTACAATATTATATTTATTAAATCCAGAAATATTTACATTACAAAACACATATATCCAAATCGAAACAGATAGTGCGTTAACATATGGAACAATGTCAGTCGATTTGAATAATACGTATCAAAAAGAACCTAATGCAAAATTCGCTACAGAAGTAGATGTTGATTTAGCATGGGACATTATGGAACAAGCATTACGAAGCTATCAATAATCATAAAATTAAAAGCAGTAGAAGATGCAAAGACAACAAACTTGTCCAACATTCTTCTACTGCTTTTATTATTGTTCTTTTAATTCTCCATCGACCATTTTAAAGACTTTATCACAATATGTTGTTAATCTTTGATCATGTGTCACAATAATACATAATTTATTAAGTTCTTTAGTTTCTTTTTTTAATATTTCCATTACTTCTATTGCATTTTCCGTATCTAATGAAGCTGTTGGTTCGTCTGCGAGTATAATTGAAGGATTGGTATATAACGCTTTTGCAATGGCTACTCTTTGTTTTTGTCCACCTGATATTTCATTTGGTAATTGCGTTAATATGTTATCTAGTCCAAGTTGTTTTAATAGCCTTGAATGCTCTTCTTTATTCATCACATCTTTTTTTACTTTTTTAAGTAACTCAAATTGTTGTTGTACAGTTAGAAAAGGGATTAAATTGCTAGTTTGTAATATAAAACCGATTTCTTTTAATCTCAGTTTAGAAAGTTGTTTTTCATTAAATTGATTAATTTCTTGTCCATTTAACGATATCATGCCTTCTGATGGTAATTGTAATGCGCCAGCCATCGTTAAAAGTGTACTCTTTCCAGAACCTGATGGCCCAATAATAGCTACGAGCTCGCCTTTTTCTAAATTAAAATTTGTCGCTTTTACAGCTTCAATTGTTCTATTACCGTCTTTAAATGATTTACTTACATTTTCAAATGTTAACATGACAAGCTCCTCCTAACCTATTACCTTCAGTGGTTCTACTTTTCTAATACTTAATACCGAGAATAAACTTCCTAAAATTGCTACTAATATTAATACAATTCCGTATATAGACATCGTTAAATAATCAAATTTAATCGGCACTGCTTCAGGTAAAAAGGCACCCGTTAAAACTGTTAAGCCAAAGCCTATCAATGTACCTATTAAAGCAATAATAATTGTTTGACTCATAACCGATTTTGCTAAGAAGCCATTCGTTAATCCTTGTGCTTTTAATACGCCAAATAAGTTTCTCTTTTGTAATGTAATTATGTACAAGAAAATACCTATAACCATTGCGGATATAGCAAATAGAAAGACAATCATAAATGTTAACGTTAAATTCTGAGCTTGATAACCAGGTAATTTAGTAACAAAATCTTCTATTTCAATCACTTCTAAATCTTTATTTAATTGCGCATCTTTCCAATTTTTATCTTTAACTACAAGTGCATTGATTTTATCCCCTTTAAACATGGGATTTAATTTGCTAATTGTTTCATCATTCGTAAACAATACAGGTGATGCATTAAATTTAGAACTTTCTGAGAATCCTACTATTTTTAATTTCTCATCACTATTCGAAAGTGATAATTCATCTCCTATTTTGAAACCTTTTGTCTTCAAAGTATGATCTGCTACTACTTCATTATTTTTCTTGAAAAGTTTTCCATCTTCTAGCTTAGGCATAAGGAAACCTTTCGCATCAATTCCAAATACAGTAGCATTTTCTTTTAATTTCCCATCAGTTGCAATAGCAGCTGTTTGTTTTAAACCTTCACTTTTATCGAATTTTCCATTGATATCGTCAGTATTAACAGAAGATTGCGCAACCGTTTGATTGGCATCTTTATTTAAGACAATTGCATCTGCCTTCCAAATATCAATCGCTTCCCTATTCATATTCATCAAGCCATTTGCCAGCCCTGATAATAAGAACAGCAAGTAGCTAATCATAATCAGGACGCCAATAATAAGCCCGAACTTTATCTTATTTCTTCTCATTTCATTCCAAGCTAAGAACATATATCCATTCCTTTCTATAAGACAATAATCAACTGATTTTAGTCTTGCTAATTATAGCACTATAAAAAAAATAAATAAAACACCCTCAATCCGAAAAAATCCAGATTGAGGGTGCTATTAAGTATAATTGAGATATTGTAGTTTGCTGTTTTACGAGCCGAATCGCACGATATCTCGAAAGTCTTCGTGCGTTTAATCTAAGTATTTGCCAATATGTTCCTGATTCAAACTATTTGACTAACCGCTTCATACAACATTATTCTCTTTGCTCTTTTTTAGCATCTTCACATATCCAAACAACCCTATTCCCCATAATAAGAACAATGGGTCCCAGACGAATGCTTGTCCAAATGCTGTGTAATAGTTATGAATTTCTATTATTTTAAACATTTTTAGCCAACCTATTAATGTATTTAAACCGCCATACAATATAAGTACTACACTACCGACTAAAGATACGTAATATATTCTTTTATCGAAATGATTTGTTAAGGTCAGTGGCATGATTGTTGCTAAAAATTTAACTACTGCAACGATTAATAACGCTATATTTATCCAAATTCCGTAATTTGCACTTAATGTAAATACCCAAGTACCTACTGTTGTTAACCCTGCTTCTCCACCAAATCCCCAATATAACGAGAACAGTGAATGTACAATTCCTGCTATGACAAATAATGATATATACTTTTTCATCTTATCACCTATTTTAATCATTTAAATTCTTTGAAGTATGTTTTTATATTTCAATAATTTGTATAGTATGCTTCATCTCTGTTTCCAAATCTTGTGTTCTCCACTCTCTTTGATATCCTAAACATGGACATATATACTGAACGCCACTTTCTTCTATTATACTTCGAAAATGAACGTGCCCCATAATACTATACTTGATTGGATATGTTTCATAAAATTGGTCAAAGTCAGAAGTGCCTATAAACGCATTAAAATAATCAAATATTCTATGTGGCATTGGTACTGCAAATCTTTTATGTGTAACGATATGTGTCATCAAAATAATATTTTTATCTTTTACTTGTTCTAAATCATTTTTAACAGAGGTTGCTGCTAACTTAGACATTTCTAGATCAGATTTTCCCCAATCTATATGTTCTTTATCTAACCACGTTGAGCCATAATATTTTCTTCGTTCTAATCTTTCTAGACTAAACTTTTCATGGTCTGCAAAGCTATAATCGTACCAACCACTATGGCCTACAATTGCCCAATCATCATTGATAATATATGGATTACCAATAATACTCTCAGGTTGCGACTTATAATGTTCAAAAATTTCATAAGAAGATTTATCATCTTGTTCACTTTTCCAATAATCATGATTACCAGGGATAAACAAGACATCTATATTTGAATGGTGTTTTACATTTTGAACAAATTGAACCGTTTGTAAATAATGATTTGAAACATCTCCCGCAATGAGTAACATATCCAAATTCAGACGTTTAATTTCGTTCGTTAAAATGTATTCAAAATCTTGCGGATAATAATCTTTACTTCTATCTATATGCAAATCTGAAATAGCACCAATTCTCATATGCATTACCTAGCTTTCTATAATGTAACCGTATAATATCAATTTTATATTAACATATTCTATGCATATATCCTTTATAATAGAATTGACAAATTTAATGGAGGTACTACTTTGGACATTCAACAATTTGAAAATTATTTAAAAATAGATACTAATAAGTTTAATAAAATAAATCTCGAAAGTTTAAACCATTATATTAAAAGATTTATGTACACTGTGCCCTTTGAAAATATAAGCGTACAGAATGAAACACCTATTTCTGTAGATATTGATAATTTATTCAACAAAATTGTCCATCAACATCGTGGTGGCTTTTGTTATGAAATGAACACCCTATTTCAACATTATTTAACAGAAAAAGGCTTTGAATTAGATCGAATATCAGGTACAGTCCATACACCAGACGATAATTGGAGTAGAGATGGTTCACATATGACTACACTCGTTCATTTAGATAAAGCTTATATAGCAGATGTCGGGTTTGGAGATTTACCAACTGAAGCTATCCCTGTTTCAAGTCAAGATGACGTGCATATTATTAATGACACTAACGGAAATTATTGTGCCATTTTAGATGATTCAGGGGTTATACATCTTCAAAAACAAATAGCTCAAAACCATTGGCGTACTTCATACAAGACAAATGATATACCTAGAGAATGGGACTTTTTCATTGAGCATTTAGACTTTAACGAACATAATCCAAATTCGATATTTGTTCAAAAGTTAATTATTACAATTCCTAAACAATATGGTAGAGTAAGTATGTCTAACGAACATTTAACAATCACAACCCAAAATGATAAACAAAAAGAAGTCGTCACACATGATAATTATAAATTTCTATTAAAAAAATATTTTGGAATAGATGAGAAGATCACTATATTAGAAAGTTGAGGAACAAATTTGATATCTAATAATGAATTACAAGACTTAGATTTATTTGATGTATTGAGTGAACGCCATGGCATAGTCCGTACACATATCGAAAAAATGTGGAATGACACACACGACATACACATCTCTAGTTCAGAATGGTATATTATGGCTAAAATATATAAACATAAACGAAACATAGCTTACATCACTCAACATGTAACAATATCAAGACAAGCCGTACACAAATTCGTGAAACAATTAAACCAAAAAGGACTCATCGATATTCAAGACGTAGACGGTAATAAAAAAGAAAAATCCATCCAACTAACAGCGCTCGGTGAATCATGCTTCTTAGAAAGTAAACAACACAAAAAAATAATAGAAGAGCAGCTCAACACAGCAATTGGCAAAGAAAACGTAGATAAATTAAGAGACATATTGAAGATGGATTGGGATATAGAGACACTGTAATATTAGAGATAAGCAGAAATTTAAAAAATAACCACCTCATTAAACTAACTAAAGTTTATATGATGAGATGGTTATTTTTTGTTTATTAATCCTAAAGCAATGATTGTGAGAAAAGCAATTTGCTTATATATTAATCGTTTTATACTCAATGTATTGAGATAAACCGATACTTCCAAATTCTCTTCCTACACCACTTTCTTTAACACCGCCAAATGGTGCATCAAATCCTGCACTTGCTTCATTAATATTAACCATACCAGTGCGGATTTTTCTAGCAACTTCAATAGCTTCTTCTTGAGATTTAGCCCAAACGCCACCAGAAAGACCGTAATCGGAATCATTTGCAATATTAATTGCATCTTCAACAGTATCGTATGGAATTAAAACAATTACTGGACCAAAAATTTCTTCACGTGCTATTTTCATGTTGTTACTTACATTTCCAAACAATGTTGGTCTTACATAGTTACCTTGTTCTAAACCTTCTATTGGATCCAAGCCTCCAACAACTAATGTTGCACCTTCTTCTTCGCCTAATTTAATATAAGATTTTACTTTCTCCAATTGGTCCTTGTGAATCATAGGTCCAATAAAATGATTTTCATCTTTTGGATTACCTACACTAATAGCTTTAACCATTTTTGCCATTTCAGCTTCAAACTCACTATATCTACTTTTCGGAACTAGTATACGTGTTAATCCAATACATGCTTCTGCATTGTTTCCATAAGATTGAAATTTTAATGATTGTACTACTGAAGAAAAATCAGCATTTTCCAAAATAATAGAAGCGGATTTACCACCTAGTTCTAAACTAAATCTCTTCATCTGTTTAGCAGCATTTGATGCTATGCTTTTACCTGCATTTGATGACCCAGTAAATGCTATTTTGTCTACATCTTTATGCAATACTAGATGTTCACTTGCTTCACGATGAGCCGGGATAATGCTTAATACACCACGAGGTAGCCCAGCTTCTACAAATAAGTCTGCCAAAGCTAAACCATCTAGCGCTGTTTCAGGTGAAAGTTTCAATATAACGCTATTACCTGCCAATAATGCAGGAATTATTTTTACTAATGCAGATTGATGTCGAGCATTCCAGGGTATTACAGCTGCTACAACACCAACTGGTTCAGAAAAAATAATTTGATAATCATTTACTTTGTCTTCCCATTTATAATTTTGAGCTGCTCTAATATAAGCATTCGTTTGCTCTTTCAATGATTGTTGTAAACCTTTAGTAAACCATATAGGACTACCATTTTCAGACGTTATAAGCTCTGCAAATTCATTCGCTTTTTCAGAATGTAACTCATTAAACTTTTTGATGACTTGAATCCTTTCTTCAGGTGATTTATTTGACCACGCTCCACTATCAAATGATTGTTTAGCTTCTCTAATCGCAATATCTATATCATCATTTGTAGCTTCTGGAGCAACACCTGTTAAAGATTGATCATGAGGAGAGTATACTTTTATTTTTTTATCTGTTGTAGGTTTTTTCCATTCTCCACCTATAAATAATTTTTCATAATTTTTCATATTAAAACTCCTTTTTATTTTTTAGTCTAATTATTAATCACCATCCCTTTAACTAAATATTTATTTAGTTAAAGGGTAAATAAAAAACCGGATTTATCGGTCTTTTATAATTGAATTTATAGAATACACTATAACTTCTTGAATTTTTTCATTTGAAACATCAGGATTATCTTCTATCAACCATTTTACTGGAGCAAATAACATTACATTAATAATCTCTACTTCATTGGTTTTTAATATATTTTGTTCAATTGCAACAGAATATAAATCAAATAAAGGTTTAGCTAATTCCATACCTAACGCACGAGCACTTTCAGAAATTAAGCGGTGATTATTTTGTAACGAAAACATAAATTGTCTTTCTTTTGGATACTTTTTGAAATTCTCAGCAAAATGTTTAACTGCTTCAAATAACTTATCTTCAGTTGAACTTACATTTTCTATCTTTTTAGCTAGACCATCATCCATCAATTTTTTAATTTCTACATAAATATTTGAAAGCATATCGGTCTTATCTTTATAGTAAATATAAGGAGTACCTGAACTCACTTTTGCTTGTTTAGCGATTTTCCCAAAAGATAAAGATGTAATCCCTTCTTCATTTACAATATTCAATACTGCTTGAGTAATTCTATTCTTTTTGGCTATGTCTTTATGTTTCATGTCCACAATACTAAACAATCATTTAGTTAAAGTCAAACATTTAAAATTGCAGAATCTAAATAATTTTTTAAACTAGTGTTGAAAACACTTGTTATAGATTGAAATTTGTTGATATTATAGAGAAGTTACATTTTACATTAATTAAAGCAAAAAAATAATTATTCACCTATTTTGTTAACGTATTTCATTTTCGTAAACTTGGTTGACAATATACGCGTTATTCTGCTAAAGTAAGTAAGTTGTTATTTTTGAAAACAAGTGTTACAGAAATATATACAAATACTAATATCACTATGCTTTTGCTAGTTGCATATGCTCTCAGCAAAATATTAATACACAACAATTGTGTATTCACTAGTAAAAGGAGATTAAAGATTTTATTATGATAGCAGAAGTACAAGTCAAAAATCCAAAAACGATGGCCCTAATATTAATGTTAGGTGCTTTTATTGGTTTATTTGGAGAAACAGCATTAAACATGGGTTTAACGAACGTAATGCAAGATTTTGATATAAATGCACCAACTGCTCAATGGTTAACGACTGGTTATTTATTAGTCCTTGCTATACTCGTACCAATCTCAGCCTATTTAACACGTTGGTTTACAACGAGACAACTTGTATTAGGTGGATTTATTATTTCATTTATTGGTACATTATTTGCAGCATTTTCACCAATATTTGCTGTATTAATGCTTGGTCGTGTGATACAAGCTGTAGGAACGGGTATTATCTTACCTGTTATGATGACAGTTATGCTTAACATTTTTCCAATAAACAAACGTGGTGTTGTTATGGGAATTATGGGATTAGTCATTACTTTAGCACCAGCTATTGGTCCAACTTTATCAGGTATTATTATTACAACATTAAGTTGGCATTTCATTTTTTGGTTTAGCGCAATATTTTATGTTATTTTAGCAATCATTGCATTCATTAACATAAGCAATGTATCGGAAATCACGAAACCAAAAATTGACTTTATCTCAATCGCTTTATCAACAATCAGTTTCGCAGGTTTAATATATGCTTTAAGTACAATGGCAGAAATATCTATCACTTCTCCAATTGTATGGTTACCATTACTTATAGCTATAATAGCTTTAATTCTGTTCAGTACACGACAAACGAAAATGAAAGAACCAATGATAAATTTAACAGTATTTAAACACCCGATGTTTACATTAGGTATTATTATGATTTTCTTATTAATGCTTGTTATTTTATCAACTGCCATTTTATTACCTATTTATTTAAAAGGAAGTTTACTATTATCAGCAGCATTAGCAGGTCTAGTGTTATTACCAGGTAATGCTACAAACTTCGCATTATCACCAGTAATAGGATCACTATTCGATAAATACGGTGCAAAATACTTTGGTATAGCTGGATTTTTAGCAATACTAATTGCAAGTGTAGGATTTACAATCGTCATTTCAGCAACAACACCCGTTTGGATCATTCTATGTTTATTCATCGTATTATTTATAGGCGTAACAATGGTTATGATGCCAGCACAAACAAACGGCTTAAATCAACTTCCACCTCAGTTATATGCAGATGGATCAGCAGCAATGAACACATTAATGCAAGTAGCAGGTTCAGCCGGTACAGCATTAGCAATTACACTATACACAATCGGCCAACAACAAGTCACTGGAGGATCTAGTGATTTAGGCGAACGAGAAATCATCGCACACGGAATAAAATTTGTATTTTTCTTTATAAGTGTCGTAGGTGCATTAGGACTTATCACATCATTATTTGTGAAAAAGCCAGATTTCAGTAAATAAGGGTTAAGAGCTGGGACAGATAAATTGTCCCAGCTCTTTTTTTGTATGGAGGAAGTGGAGGTGGGTGTTAGGTGCTGGGTTCGGGTGCTGGTGTGGATTCGGGGTTGGGCTGGTGGTTGGGTTCGGGGCTTGGTCAGCGTAGGTCATGCGCTAACTGGCAGAATTCTGGATTATGCTCCTTAGATTGTTCTTACTGGCAGAATTCTGAATTGTGCTCCTTAGATTGTTCTTACTGGCAGAATTCTGAATTATGCTCCTTAGAAAGCTCTTACTGGCAGAATTCCGAATTGTGCTCCTTAGAATGCGCTAACTGGCAGAATTCCGAATTATGCTCCTTAGATACTAGTTCTTACGGACATTTCTCAGAATTTTGTCCCTAACAACACCTCTTACGGACATTTCTCAGAATTTTGTCCCTTACACTACCTCTTACGGACATTTCTCAGAATTATGTCCCTTACACTACCTCTTACGGACATTTCTCAGAATTTTGTCCCTTACAGCACCTCTTACGGACATTTTTCGGAATTATGTCCCTTAGCACCTTACACACCCCTTCCAACTTAGCACCATCACACTACATAAATCTCTTACCTCCTCTATCCCCACACTAAAAAACACCAATCTGTTAATCGTAATTAACGGATTGGTGTTCTATTTCTATATATGACCTTCTATATCTTAGTCTACTTTTACTTTATTGTCTTGTAATTCTTGCTCGTTCCACCATAATGCATCTTTTGGATTTTTCACGGCATGGTCAAATTCTTTTTCTGATGATACTGTCGGATATGATCCTTTTAATGCTTTTCCTGAAGTTGTCTCAAATAGTACTAGTATTGTTAAAAATCCTATTATACTTACAGCTGTTAAATAATATGCTGGTGCTAATGGATTTTGTGTTGCGTGTACTAACCATGTTGAAACTAACGGTGTTGTACCACCAAATATTGAAACAGACACATTAAATGTAACGGCTAATGTACGGTAACGAACGTCTGTATAGAATATGCTTGGTAATAAACTTGGCATTGCGCCTTCATATGTTGATAAGAAGAATCCAAGTATGAATATACCTAATGATACGAACATTAATTGGTTAAGTCCCATTAAATAGAATGACAATAATGAAAATGCTGTTAAACCAAATGTACCGAGTAGTACGACTTTTTTGTTGCCTACTTTGTCACTTAAGCGTCCGAAGAAGAATGCTAGTGGTACCATTACGACCATTACGCTTGTAATTAATACTGTACTCACTGTAGAAGAAATACCAATTACTTCATCTAAATATGATGGCATATATGAAAGTAGCATATAATTTGTAATATTAAAGAATGCTACTGTGATAAAGCATACGAAAATATCTTTTTTATGATTTTGAATAATTGAACCGAATGATTCTGGTTTTTCTTCATTATCTGATATTTCATTTTCAAAAATTGGTGTTTCGTCTAAGTTTTTTCTTAAGTATAAACCTACTAAACCAAGTGGTGCTCCTAAAATAAATGGAATTCTCCAGCCCCATGCTTGCATTTGTGCATCTGATAATCCAATAAATAAACCACTAGCTAATAATGATGCGAGTATGTATCCTGCTAAAGTACCTATTTCTAAGCCACTACCTAAAACGCTTCTTCTGTTATCTGGAGAAGATTCAGCAATATATACCATTGCGCCAGCGTACTCTCCACCTGTTGAGAAGCCTTGAATAATTCTAGCGATTAATAATAGTACTGGCGCCCAAATACCAATTTGGTCGTATGTTGGTAATAGACCAATTAATAAAGTTGAAGCTGCCATTAATACGATCGTTGTAGTGAGGACTGTTTTTCTACCGAGTTTGTCCCCAATTCGACCAAATATAATACCACCGAGTGGTCTCATTAGAAATGCAATCGCAAATGTAGCGAAAGTAAATACTAATTTCAATTCATCATTTTCAACAGATGTGAAGAAATTTTTACTGATGATAATTGCTAAATAAGAATAAAGACCAAAGTCAAACCATTCCATAGCATTACCAATACCTGTTGCATAAACACTTTTCTTAGTTTGCTTCATATCTACAACATTGATTTTATTTTTGTTGAATTTCATGTGTTAGTAAACTCCCTTTCAATATAGTTATGTATATTAACAGATTGAAAAATTAAAACAACTGTAATAATACACTTTTGTAAAAGGTTATCACTTGTGAAAAGTACCACAAACATACAAGCTTATTAGTCTCATAAGTGGTCAACCAATTTTGTAAAATTTCTCTTTTTTCTTGAATTTTTCGAAAAAATTCCCCTCAACAGACAGTGCAAGAAAATAGTCAGACGCTTAAAATTGGATTATAATGGTAATAACAATTTATCTATAAATGGAGGTTAAATTCATGAAACATTATGATACTTTAATCATTGGTTTTGGGAAAGCTGGTAAAACACTTGCTAAATTTTTAGCGGGAAAAGGTCAACAAATTGCAGTTGTTGAACAAGATTCTAATATGTACGGAGGTACTTGTATTAACGTAGGTTGTATACCTAGTAAAACTTTATTACATGAAGGTACTGAGCATCATTCATTTTCAGAAGCGATGAATCGTAAAAAAGATGTTGTATCTGCTTTAAACAAGAAGAATTTCAATAATCTTGATTCAGGTGACAACATTGATGTATATACGTATAAAGCTCAGTTCAAAGACAATGAAACAGTCATTCTTATAGATAAAAATGATAAAACTGTTGAAACTATTCAAGCGACTAATATTATAATTAATACTGGTAATCGTTCAAATATACCAGACATTAAAGGAATTAAATCTACTGAAAATATTTATGATTCTAAAGGCATAATGTCACTAGATAACTTACCAGAAGAACTTGTAATAGTTGGAGCTGGGTATATTGCCTTAGAGTTCGCGACTATTTTTACAAATCTAGGTAGTAAAGTAAAAGTGATTAATAACAATAAACACGTATTAGTTACTGAAGATAAAGATGTAGCATCTAAAATATATGAAGAGTTTATAAATAGTGGCATTGAATTTATAGACGAAGCTGAGGTTACAGAATTTTCAACTGAAGATAATCGTCCAGTTGTGCACACATCTCAAGGTAAAGTTGTAGGAGATGCAGTATTACTTGCTACTGGTCGTGTTCCAAATACAGACCTTGCTTTAGAAAATACTGATATAGAGCTTGGAGATCATGGCGAAATTAAAGTAAATAAATACTTACAAACTACAGTAGACCATATATATGCAGTTGGTGATGTTAAAGGCGGCGCACAGTTCACTTATATTTCATTAGATGATTACCGAATTGTAAAAGATCATTTAACAGGTGACAAACAACGTACTGCTGAAAATAGAGGACACGTTCCATACACAGTATTTTTAGACCCACCACTTTCACGTATTGGATATACTGCAAGTAAAGCTAAAAAAGAAGGCTATAATATTAAAGAAGGACAACTTGAAGTTAAAAATATTCCACGCCATAAAGTGAATAATGACGATAGAGGATTATTTAAAGTAGTAGTAGACGCAGATACTAATCTGATATTAGGTGCTAGTTTATATGGTAAAGAATCAGAAGAAATTATTAATTTGATTAAACTTGCGATGGACCAAGAAGTACCATATACAACATTAAGAGATAATATATACACACACCCTACAATGGTAGAATCATTTAACGATTTATTTAATATATAGAATATTGGAAAGAAGAGGCTGGGACAAATTAATTTGTCTCAGCTTCTTATTTGTTGGAAGTCTATGTTGGTTGTTGGGCAAGTCTTGATAAGTTCGGGCTCTATTTATCATGTTAGGCCAGTCTTGCAATATTCAGATGTCCTATTTATCATGTTGGACCTGTCTTGATAAATTCACGGGCCCTATTTATCATGTTGGACCTGTCTTGATAAATTCAGACGTTCTATGTTGCTTGTCTGCCTCCACTTGCAATATTCAACCGCTCTATGTTGCTAGTCGGACCTGTCTTGCAATATTCAGACGCTCTAGTTCTCCCTTTTTTCATCTACTAATCGCTTCATTATGGATAATGGTCCGGTTGAAGCAATTGTTGAAATATATTGTACAAATTCATCTATCGAGACTTGTTCATGGTCTGAGACCCAATATTTTATCATCGACATCATAGACCCAATTACATAACTTAAATAATAATTGACTGGTATACCAAAGACATCTTCTTTATTTCCTATTAAATGCATTAAGTTACTTCTCACTATGTCCGCTATTTGTTCTTCAATCTTACTTTTTCTCTCTAAATTAAATATAATTTGATAAAATTCTAGATTTTCACTTATATGCCTAATGACATTTTTTATAATTTTTTCTGAAAAGTCTTCGATAAAGGTTTCAGCATTTTGATTATTTATATCTAATTTTCTAAAATCTACAAAGCTCTTTATTTTTTCAATTTGTTCGTCTTCCATTTCTTCAAGCAACGCATATTTATCTTCATAATTTAAGTAAAATGTTCCTCTATTTACATCAGCTAAATCTGAAATTTGTTGTATTGTAATATATTCAATATTTTTTTCTTTTAATAACTGTATAAATGCATTTTTAATAGCTTTTTTACTTTTTCTAACTCGTCGATCTTCTGCCATAATTTTAAAATCTCCTTTTTTTAATGAACATATATTAAAGTTTTGTTCATTAATAGACGTATTGTTCTTAATTGACCATTGTGTATATGTTGAATTCCATTATAATAAACAATGTTATTAATAATCAACACCATGTTCATTAAAAGGAGATAAATTATGAATATTTTTAAAAAGAAATTATTTTGGCTAACACCTATTATTGCAATCACGATTCTTATACTTTTAGCAATCGCATTTATTCCAGCATACAATCCAGAACCTAAATCCATACCAATTGCGATTGTAAATCAAGATAAAGGGACAACCATGCAAGATAAGAAATTGAATATCGGAGAATCTTTTTCTGAAAAAATTAAAGACAATAAAGATCTTTCTGAAAAAGTGAAATGGATAACAGTCGATAATAAAAAAGATTTAGAACAAGGTTTTAAAGACAATAAATATTACGGCGCATTAATTTTAGATAAGAATTTTTCAAAAGATTCAATGAGTAAAGTACAAAAAACTGTTCAAGATGCAAAAATGAAAGAAATGACAGACAAAATCAAAAGTGGTGAAATCCCACCAGAACAAGCTAAAAAAATGCAAAGTCAAAACAAAGTTGAGCCTGTAAAAGTTAAGCAAGGGCAAGTTGAAATCATTGTGAACGAAGGTGCAAGTATGCAAGGATCACAATTAGCTACAACTATGCTTACAACAATTGGTGACCAGCTTAACATGCAAATCTCAAAACAAAGCATACAAACTTTAGAAAAAATGAGCGTAGACGTTGCACCTTCTGACATTCAAGAGATAACAAATCCTGTAAAAGTTGATAAAAATAATATAAACAAAGTAAAATCACATCAAGGAAATGGAAATATGCCATTCCTCATGTTCACACCAGTTTGGCTAGCATCATTAGTTGGATCTGTGTTACTATTCTTCTCATTTAGAACGAGTAATAGTATTACAGTGAAAAATCGCATAATTGCTTCATTAGGACAATTAGGCGTTGCCATTGCCACAGCATTAGTTGGTGGATTCGGATATATTTATTTCTTAACCGGTATACTAGACGTAACAATTGATCATCCTAATCGAATCGCACTATATATATCCATAGCAATATTGTCATTCATTAGTTTAATACTTGGATTTATGACATGGCTAGGTATAAAAGTAGTACCATTATTTATGGTGTTGTTATTCTTTAGTATGCAACTCATCATGCTACCAAAACAAATGTTACCTCAGTTCTATCAAGATTATATGATAGGCTGGAATCCATTTAGACATTACGCTGACACTCTAAGAGAACTATTGTATTTAAATCATAGTATAGAACTTAATAGCACAATGTGGATGTACATCGGATTTATTATCTTCGGAGGCATATCCACAATCTCGGCAGCAATCATAAGAAAGCACAATCCAAAAAGAACGGAAGTACCATCTTAATAAAAATAAAAAGACCTCTCCCAATCCGATAAACTTACTTTCGGATGGGCGGGTCTTTTTTATTTTGCATCGTTTATTAAAGGGGGAGGTCTTAGGGTTAGTCTTACAATTTCCTAACTATAATATTTCGCGTGCTGCTAATACCGCTTCTTGAGTAAGTTCATGGCTATTTACCCACGTTTCACTCACTGTTGCGTTACGTTCTTTAAATATTTGTATTACGCGTTCGCTTTGTTCTTTTGTTACGATTGGGTCTCTTTCACCCATTGATAAAAAGACATTAAAGTCTGATAGATCTTTATTGTTATTTTGTAAATCTACTGGATATAATGGTGCGAATAGTAATGCTTTTTTGAAAGGTGTTTCTTCTCTTAAAATAATGTTGATTGCGATATTCGATCCGTTTGAAAAGCCTACTGGTATAACGTCTTCTAAGTTAAATTCATATTCTTTTGCAGATTCTTCTATAAATTGATATAGTTCTTTCCCTCTATATTCTAAATCTTCTACGTCATATTCACCTTCAGCTAATCTTCTAAAATATCTTGCCATACCGTTTTCAGATACTTCACCTTTAACACTTAATACACTATAAGTAGGGTCTAACATTTCTGCTAATGGTAACAAATCTCTTTCGTCTCCACCTGTACCGTGTAATAACAAGAATACTGGCTTACCTTGGTCACCTTGTTTAAATATATGATTCATTCTTTTCATCTCCATCCTTATTGTGGTCTTTCGATTGTAAATGTTTTACCGATTTCAGCATAATCATTGCCTGCAAGTCTGCTTACTGCGCCTAATTCATCTTTAATAATATAGCCATTATCATAAATCGCTTCATCGAAATGATAATATTTTATTTCTAAAAGTAGTAAGTCTGATACAGGTTGATCACCATTTTTAATGACGATATCTTCTTTTAACACTGCTTCAAATCGTACTTTACTTTGTTTTAAACCTAGAACTGAAACTTCAACAGAATTTACAGTTTCAAATTCAGTGCGATCCATTTCACTTTCATCCGGACCTAATAACGCTGCCGTTTGATTCGCATCTTCTACATTATCTGTATCAACGATATGCACAACCGCTTCTTTATTCTGTAAAATATTACGTGCTGTATCTTTCGGTTCACCGTTCACTCTTTGTACTGCTATAGACAATATTGGAGGGTTCGAAGATACAATGTTGAAAAAGCTAAATGGTGCTATATTCAACAATCCACTGTCAGATTGTGTTGTAACAAGTGCTATCGGTCGTGGAATGACAGAACCAATTAATAATTTATAATTTTCTTTTTGTGTGAGTTCTTCAGGTCGTAACTTCTTCATTAGAACCTCTCCTTTTAATGTCATTATTATTTTCTGCTAGTATCAAATGGTTTAACTTCAGATTCAATGAAGTCACGTTTTGCTTCTAAGAATGGTGGTAATGCTAGGCTTTCACCTAATGTTTCATAAGGTTCGTCTCCCATAAATCCTGGTCCATCTGTAGAAACTTCTATTAATATATGTCCAATTCTTGCATATAAAGCTTCAAAATAGAAACGATCAACATTACCTGAGTTACCAATACGTAATTCATTATATTTTTCTTCCCATGCTTTAATTGCATCATGGTCTTTCAATCTGAATGATACGTGGTGAACTTCTCCGTAACCTTGTCTTGCTTCTGTACTTTGGTCATCTTTTCTTAAAATCACTTGACCACCGTTACCGCCTTCTCCAACTTCAAGAAGTGTTACATCATCTTCTTCCATAATTGGTGTCATACCGAAGACTTGTTTCATTACAGATTTAAAGTCATCATAATAACTTACTGTAATTTCAATTGGGCCTAAACCATAGATTGCTTTATCTTCAGGTACTGGACCATTTTTCCAAGGAATACCTGGTTTAACACCTTTATTTAATTCGTCAGAAATTAATTGGTATCTTTGACCATCTTCTTCTTCAAAAGGTAATACTTTTTTACCAAATAAATCTTGTGTACCGTCATGTTTTACGCCAAATTCTTCAAAACGATTCAAGTAATATTCTAGGGCTGCATCATTAGGTACTCTGAATGCTGCACGGCTAATTGAGTTTGTACCTCTGCTACCTTGAGGGTTGTTTGGAAAATCAAAGAATGTCATGTCTGTTCCTGGTGAACCTTGATCATCTGCGAAAAATGTATGATACGTATAAATATCATCTTGGTTTACTGTTTTCTTAACTAAACGCATACCTAAAATTTCTGTGAAAAATTTATAGTTTCTTTCTGCATCATTTGTCATTGCTGTTACGTGGTGGATTCCTAAAAGTTCATTGTTATTCATTATAAATTCCTTCTCTCTTTTATTTTTATATTTGATTTTATTTCGATTTCGAAATAATTTGATGTAAAAAATTATGCGCCAATCCTACTCAGTAGAAAATGCGCTTATCTTTTTGAGTGCTCTGCGAAATATAGCAAGTTCTTCGTCATCTAATATAGAGAATGCTTTCTCTATCGTTTCAGCATGTTGTGGAAAAATCTGTTCCATGAGCGCATGCCCTTTTTCAGTAAGTACAGCATACGTAATACGTTTATCTTCAGTATCTTGTCGACGTGTTACATAAGCTTTCTTAACTAATTGGTCAATGACATAAGTTGTACTACTACTTGCTATTAGAATACGTTGTTTAACCTTTTGAATAGGCTGATCACCTTTATGATACAAAAGTTCCATCACAGCAAATTCAGTAATATTCAAACCATAGTTCTTCATATCTTGCTTCACAATACGGTCTAACGTGTCATTCGTACGCTTTATACCTACTAAAGCTTTTAATGATTCCTCTGTTCGGTCCATGTCATCACCTATCTGTATATTATTTCGATTTCGAGATAATTATAACGTGGCTAAAAATAAAAGTCAACAGTTTTGAGTATAAAAATTATACTAATTTGAAAATATGGTGATATCGGGATATTTTGGGGGCTCTATTTATCTTGTTGGACCAGTCTTGCAATATTCAGACATTCTATGTTGCTAGTCGACTCTGTCTTGCAATGTTCAGCCACTCTATGTTGCTAGTCGGCCCTGTCTTGCAATATTCAGCCGTTCTATGTTGCTAGTCGGCCCTGTCTTGCAATATTCAGCCGTCCTATTTATCATGTTGGACCTGTCTTGATAAATTCTCGGACTCTATTTATCATGTTGTGCCAGTCTTGATAAATTCACGGGCTCTATTTATCATGTTGGACCAGTCTTGCAATATTCAGACGTTCTATGTTGCTAGTCGACACTGTCTTGCAATGTTCAGACGCTCTATGTTGCTAGTCGGCCCTGTCTTGCAATGTTCAGACGCTCTATGTTGCTAGTCGGACCTGTCTTGCAATGTTCAGCCACTCTATGTTGCTAGTCGGCCCTGTCTTGCAATATTCAGCCGTCCTATTTATCATGTTGGACCTGTCTTGATAAGTTCAGCCGTCCTATTTATCATGTTGGACCTGTCTTGATAAGTTCAGCCGTCCTATTTATCATGTTGGACCTGTCTTGATAAGTTCGGGCGTTCTATTTTTTCAATATTCTAATAAATTTAATTTATTTGCTTTTTAAAAACTAATAACATATAATCCTTATTGAAATACTATGTTTTATAATAATTAATATTGGGGTAATGGGATGAAGGCTTTTGATTTAATTGGAAATACACCGCTCGTACTATTAGAGCATTACAGTACTGACAAAGTAAAAATATATGCCAAACTAGAAAGTTATAACATAGGCGGAAGCATCAAAGATAGATTGGCTAAGCATTTAATTGAACAAGCAATTGCTCAAGGTGAACTTAAATCTGGGGATACAATAGTAGAAGCTACTGCTGGTAATACTGGTATTGGACTTTCTATTGTAGCTAATCATTACAATATCAACTGTGTTATCTATGCACCTGAAGGATTTTCTGAAGAAAAAATGAGTATAATGAAAACTTTAGGTGCTGATGTTAGAAGAACACCTCGTTCTGAAGGCATGATTGGTGCTCAACAATATGCTAAGAAATTCGCTCAAGATCATAATGCTTATTACATTAATCAATTTGGAAACAAAGAAAATCCACAAGCTTATGTAAATACATTAGCATCAGAAATACTTGAACAATGTCCTGACATCAATTACTTTGTTGCTGGTGCTGGTTCAGGAGGTACTTTTGCAGGAACCGCTTCAGTAATGAAACAACATGATGTCCGTAATATCATTGTAGAACCTGAAGGCAGCATTCTAGTTGGTGGAGCAGAACATTCTCATGATACTGAAGGCATTGGTGTTGAAAAGTGGCCGATTTTTCTAGATCGTTCTTTAATTCATGACATTAAAGTCATTAGTGATCAAGATGCATTTAACAATGTGTCTGGACTTGCATTAAATGAAGGTATTCTTGCTGGTAGCTCATCTGGTGCAGCACTGGAAGCAGCAATACAAGTTTCCAAAGAAATAGAACAAGGACATATCGTTGTTGTCTTCCCAGATAGTAGCGATCGTTATATGTCTAAAAATATATTTGACTACGGAGGAATATAAAATGAATAAAAAAACTTTACTTATACATGGTGGAAAAACAACTGACGCATATACTGGAGCTGTAACAACACCAATATATCAAACGAGTACATACGAACAAGATGCTATTGGTGAATTGAGACAAGGATATGAATATTCTAGAACTGCTAACCCTACTCGTACTGCATTAGAAACTTTAATTGCTGATTTAGAACATGGTACAAATGGTTATGCATTTGGCTCAGGAATGGCAGCTATATCTGCTGTTATTATGTTATTAGATAAAGGTGACCACATTTTAATAAACTCAGATGTTTACGGTGGTACTTACCGTGCCTTAACTAAAGTGTTCACACGCTTTGGCATTACTTTTGATTTTATCAATACAACTAACATCGAAAATATCGAATCTTCTATTAAAGAAGAAACTAAAATGTTATTCGTAGAAACACCTTCAAATCCTTTATTACAAGTTACGGATATTAAAGCAGCAAGCAATGTTGCTAAAAAGCATCACATCTTAACTGTTGTTGATAATACATTTATGACACCTTATTATCAAAATCCTTTAGATTTAGGAGCAGATATCGTACTTCATTCTGCAACAAAATATTTAGGTGGTCATAGTGATGTTGTTTCAGGACTCGTTGTTACTGCAAATGAAAGTCTTGGAGAAAGAATTGGATTCATCCAGAACTCTACTGGAGGTATACTTGGACCACAAGATAGCTACTTATTAACACGAGGTATTAAAACACTAGGTTTAAGACTAGAACAAATTAACCGTAACGTTAAAGAAGTTGTTGAATTATTGAAAAATCACGACAACGTTGTTAAAACTATCCACCCATTAAACGAAGACCATGTTAACCGTGATGTACATTTTGAACAAGCATCAGGATATCCAGGTATCATTTCTTTTGAAGTAGCAGACGTAGAAAAAGCAAAAGAAGTTATAAAATATACTAAACTATTCACTTTAGCAGAAAGTTTAGGTGCAGTAGAAAGCTTGATTTCAGTACCAAGTTTAATGACACATGCATCCATACCAGCTGAAATTAGACATAAAGAAGGCATCGCAGACGGTATGATCAGACTATCTATAGGAATAGAAGATACAGAAGACTTAGTAGCAGACTTAAATAACGCATTAAATCAAATATAAAATGTATAACCCTAGGACGCGTATAGATAAGATACGCGTTCTAGGGTTTTTTTGTAGGAATTATAATGGAATAATCGGTATCAATTGGCGTGCTATTTATCATGTTGTGCTTGTCTTGATAAGTTCACGAGCTCTATTTATCATGTTGGACCTGTCTTGATAAATTCACGGGCTCTATTTATCATGTTGGACCTGTCTTGATAAATTCAAGGGCTCTATTTATCATGTTGTGCCAGTCTTGATAAATTCACGGGCTCTATTTATCATGTTGGACCTGTCTTGCAATATTCAGCCTCTCTATGTTGCTAGTCGACCCTGTCTTGCAATATTCAGCCTCTCTATTTATCATGTTGTGCCAGTCTTGATAAATTCACGGACTCTATTTATCATGTTGGACCAGTCTTGCAATATTCAGCCATCCTATTTATCATGTTTGCCACGTCTTGCAA